>DATHRW010000401.1:0-17830 GCA_035464955.1 Gemmatimonadales bacterium | reverse complement strand
GACGGCACCCTGGTGCTGACCGTCGGGCGGCCCAGCGGCGGCACGGCGTACACCATCGAATGCGCGCGGGAGTTGGCCCGGCCCTACTTCGTGCTCGACCTCCACTCAACCCCGGCCGAGCGGCGCCGGGTCGAGGCGTGGCTCGCGGCCAACCGGATCCGCACGCTCAACGTGGCGGGGCCCAGAGAGAGCAAGGCGCCGGGGGTGTACCAGCTGGCCAAGGAGTACCTGAAGACCCTGCTCGCGATCGAGTCAGCGGGTGAGACTCGGATAGAGTGAGAAGGCGAGCCCCTTGGCGATGACCAGCACCCAGCCGGCCGACTCGACGTCGGCCGCGAACCGCCGCGCGACGTCGACCCGAATCGGGCTGAGCGAGGTGTCCCGGCTCAAGCCGATCCGGAGGCCGACGCCCGCGTCCCAGCCCAATCGCCGCCTCTCGCCCTCGTACCACGCGCCGCCGTGGTCCACGAACCCCGCGAGCCCGATGCCCGCGAATCGCCACAAGTCTGGAATCACCGTGTAGCGGTACTCCGCCGTCGCGAACACCATGCGATCGCCGGTGAAGGCGTGCGACCGAAAGGCGCGCGGCCCGTAGTCGAGGCCGAGGTCGAACTCGGTGCCCGGGGTCGGGGCTTCCAACCACCCGGCCTCCGCGTGGACCAACACGTTGTGCCGCTCCGCCAACTGGAACACGGCCGTGCCGCCCAGGCTGACCGAGCCCGAGTCGAGCCCGGCACCGGTGAAGAGCCCGTTGGCCGCCGCCTCGACCAGGGCAAACCCCAACGGCAACGCGGTGCCGCTCCGAACGGTCACACCGGGGCCGATGCCGTCGCGCTCATAGCCGAATGCACGGGGGGCCACCAGCGCGCTCAGTTGGAGGGTGGTGCTCAGGTCGATGTCCTCTTCCCGTCCGAAGGCCAGGAAGTTTCGGGTGACCAAAAACTTGGAGCGGCTCCAGTGCATGAACGGGCCGACGACGCCGGTGATGGTCTCCGGAAACGGCCCGGCCAGTGAGTCGTCTCGAAAATCCTCCCTGCGCACCTCGCCGAGCCCGCCCAGCCTCAGGTACCCCGAAGCGCCCGTCTCGAGGGCCCAGGCGCCGGCCAGGCGTGCCGAGCTGCGGCGCTGGCGGAGCGTTTCCGACGGCGTCCTGATCCCGTCCCGAAACCGGAGCACGCGGGTGTCGCGCAGCGTCCCGCTCACGCCATACGACAGCCGCGAGTCGAGCGACAGGAACGGCCGGCCGACGGCGGCGCTCGCCACGGTGCCGTCGGAGCGGTCCTCGTACACCGCGGCCACGCCGATAGCGTTGGCGATCAGCCGGCTGCGCGCGAACCCGAGCTCGATGGAGGAGCGATCGGGATCGTCCCGAAATTCGAAGGACGCGGTGCTTGCCGTGCCGAGCAGGTTTTCCTCGGCCACGCGGATGGTAAAGGCGATCTCATCGCCCGAACTGCGGAAGCGGAAATCGGTGCGGGTGCTCCAGCCATCTTTGGTGTTGACCCGAGCGATCAAACCGGAGTCGGTGCGGACGCTATCGATCAGGACTCGCCGAAAGATCCCGAGCGATCTCAGATTCCGCTCCGTCTCGGCGACGCGCGCGGAGTCGTAAGGCTCACCCGCGCGGAACAGGAGTTCCTTCCGCACCACGGACGGCCGCGTGGTGAAGTGGAGTGCGTTCACCAGCCGGGCAATCCAGCTCTTCTCCGCTTCGTCCTGATCGAAGATGTCCTGCCGCTCGATCTCGATGGCGCGGATGGTGTCGGGAGTTGCCGAAGCCTCGGGTCCGCCGGCAACCTGCGCCGTGACGGCCGATGCGTACCCAACGAGAGCGAGGCAGACCAGGGTGCACCTGGCCAGTGTGGTAGCGGACAGAACCGACTCCGGAGCGCGGGGATCCAGCCGCAATCTAACCCGCGGCCGTCGGAGCCCCCTACCCCAACAGCTCCGCCACGCTCGCGAGAATTCGGTCCGGTGCGACGCCGCTCTTGGCGACGGTGTCGGCGCGGTACTTCCCGGTCTTGACCAGCCACCCGCGATAGCCGGCCTGTTGGGCGCCCTGGACGTCGGTCCAGATGTCGTCGCCGATGACGACGATGTCGGCCACGGCCGGATCCTCACCGCCCCGGATGCTCCGGACGGCGCCGTGGAAGAATTCGGGACTGGGCTTGCCGGCGATGGTTGCGGTGACTCCGGTGGCGTATTCGAGGCCGACCACGAACGGGCCGGCGTCGAGTGCGAGCCCGTCGCGCCGCATCCAGTAGCGGTCGCGTGACAGCGCAATGAGGGCGGCACCGTCGAGTACGTAGCGAAAGGCTTCCTGCATGAGCGCATAGGTCCAGCGCTCGCCCAGGTCGCCGATCAGAACGGCATCCGGCCGCTCGTCGGCCGGGCGGCCCGATGTGCCGCCGCCCAGCTCAAACTCCGCGAGGTCCGGCAGCGCCGCCTCCGCGACGAACGGGGCCAGCCGTCGCACGCCGCGCACGCGGGCCGCCGAGGCCCCCGCCACCACCGCCGTAATTACCTCATCCTCGGAGAGGTTGAACCCATAGCCGGCGAGCCGCTCGAGAATTGCGGCTCGCGAGCGGCTCGACGTATTGGTGACGCAACGAAACAGCGTGGTTCCCCTGAGGGAGGCGAGCACCTCGACGGCACCCGGAACCGCACCGGACTCTGTGTAGAGCGTGCCGTCGAGGTCGAACAGGTAGGCGTCCGGCATTGCGCTAGCGCTCTCGCCGGGCGGCATGCGCCAACCGGTCGCGGCCGACTAGTACCGGCCCAAGTAGTTGTCGATCTCCCATTGGCTCACCTGCAGGTTGTACTGCAGGATTTCGTCACGTTTTGCCTCGAGGAATCGCTCCGTCAGGTGCGGCCCCAGCGCATCGGTCATCACCTTGTCCTTGGCGAAGACATCCAAGGCCTCGTGCAGGTCGCGCGGCAGCTCGTCGATCTTGTACTTCCGTCGATCCCGGTGACTCATGGTAAAGATGTTCCGATTGACCGGATCGCGGGCCTTGAGCTTGCGCTCGACGCCGTCGAGCCCGGCCGCCAGCTGCACGGTGAGCGACAGGTACGGATTGGCCGACGGGTCGGGCATCCGCAATTCGCAACGGGTGCCTTCGCCACGGCGGTCCGGGATACGCACGCAGGGCGACCGGTTCCGCATCGACCAGGCGACGTTGACCGGCGCCTCGTAGCCGGGCACCAGGCGCTTGTAGCTGTTGATGAGCGGGTTGGTGATGGCCACGAAGGCCCGGGCGTGTTGGAGCAGGCCTTCGATGTAGCTCAATGCGATATCGGACAGCTCGTATTTGCCCTTCGGGTCCCAAAACGCGTTCTTGCCGCCCTTGAACAGCGACTGGTGGGTGTGCATGCCGCTCCCGTTCTGCCCCTGAATGGGCTTCGGCATGAACGACGCGACCGAGTCATGGCGATGGGCCACGTCGCGCACGACAAACCGGAACGTCGTCAGGTTGTCGGCCGTGGTGAGCGCATCGGCATACTTGAAATCGATCTCATGCTGCCCCGGGGCCACCTCGTGGTGGGCGGCCTCGACTTCGAACCCCATGTGCTCGAGGTCCTTCACGATGATTCGCCGCAGCGCCTCGCCCTCATCCACCGGCGTGAGATCGAAGTACGCCCCGGAGTCGTGGGTTACCGTCGTCGGCGCGCCGGTCGCACTCTTGTCGAACAGGAAGAACTCGGCTTCACAGCCCGCCATCATGGTGAAGCCGAGCTTCTTGGCCCGTTCCACCTGCCGCTTGAGGGTGAGCCGCGGGCAGCCCGGAAACGGCGACTCATCGGGCTGGTAGATGTCGCACAGGAGCCGAGCGACCCGCCCGCCTTCGTCTTCGTAGGGCATGATCCGGAAGGTGTCGAGATCGGGCTTCAGTAGCATGTCCGATTCCTCGATCCGCACGAACCCTTCGATCGAGGAGCCGTCGAACATGATCTCCCCGTCCAGGGCCTTGCCAAACTGGGTGCGGGGAACCTCGACATTCTTGTTGACACCGAGGATATCGGTGAACTGCAACCGGACAAAATCGACGTCGAACCGCTGCATCAGGTTCATGATGTCTTGCTTGCCGGCGCCGGTCAGATCGGTGGGGAAGCCGTTGAGGATCGGGCGGCCCTTCCGCCCGGTTGCCACTCTGTGTTCCGATTCGGTACCACGTCCTTCGTGCGTCATCGCGGTCTCTGGGTAAGGAGTTCTGAGGTTGGACAGGGGCGCTCCCCAGCCAAGCGGCAAAGAGTAATGGCGTACGTCAGAATTTGCAAACTATGCGCATTTTTGGTGCCACAGAAGCAAGAAATCGTGAATATATGCAGAAGTGTGCATGAAAGAATGCGGAGAATACATAAATAGTAGGTCGGTAGGTGGGTAGGGCGATAGGGAGAGACCGATAGCGGGGGTGGGGCGCGGGGTGGTAGCCGATAGCGAGGGTGGGGCGGTAGGGCGGTTGCGGCTGTTGGGCGGCCGGGAGAGACCGATAGCGGGGCGCGGGGCGGCTGGGCGGTAGCCGATAGCGGGTGGAAGGGTGTGGGGCGGGGCCTAGCCCAGGCTTTCCACCACCCGCCACAGTTCGAGCGGGCTGAAATCGTTGAACCGGTTGATGATCTCCTGCTCACTCCACTCGAGAAAGATCCACCCGGTGGTCCTGACGGCGTCGTCGGACAGAAAATGAAGCCGGCCGGCCACGGTGTCGCCGTGGTGCCGGGTTTCGAGATACACGCCCCAGGAGACGTCGCTGCGCGCCAAGTCTCCCAGGTGCCTCGCGGAGGGCGCGTCCGACAGTTGGCCTGAGCTGGACAAACGCGATGGCTCCATGCAGATCTCCCCGGAACACTACCGATTCGCTATCACGGTAATGAGTCCTGGCGAACAACGCCAGCGTTGACGTTCTTCGCCGCTCTGATGGGTGTACATTTCCGGCTCGGACTCGACCGGCCCGGGCGGGCGGGGCCGGTCCGGGCACTCACAAGGGCCGGCCCCGGAGGGCTGGACCGGGAGGCTACGATCCTGAAGCCATCTATTCCATGACCCGAACTATTCACGTCGCACACAGTCCGGACTCCGACGACGCCTTCATGTTCTTCGCCCTCACCGAGGGGAAGATCGACACCGGTGACCGGCGCTACGTGCATGAGCTCTCCGATATCGAATCGCTCAACGCCCGGGCACTCCGAGGCGAGTTGGAGGTCTCGGCGGTTTCGATTCACGCGTATGCACACATTGCCGATCGGTACGCACTGCTGGCAAGTGGCTGCTCCATGGGTGACGGCTATGGCCCCAGGTTGGTGTCGCGGCGCCCAAAGCCGGAGGATCCGGTGGCCGCGCTCCGTGGACTGCGGGTGGCCGTGCCGGGCAAGCTCACCACCGCGTATCTCGCGCTGAAGCTCTTTCAACCGGACGTGGTGGAGGTGGTGCTTCCGTTCGACCAAATTGAAGCAGCGGTCCGCGACGGGTCCGTGGATGTGGGCCTGGTGATCCACGAAGGCCAGCTCACCTACCAGGATGAAGGGTTTACCCTTTGGGGAGATCTTGGCGCGTGGTGGCTGAGTGAGACGGGGCTCCCGCTCCCGCTTGGGGGTAATGTCGTCCGGCGGGACCTCGGGCCGGAATTGGTGGCCCTCGTTGCCGCCGATCTCCGCCGCAGTATTGAGTTTGGGCTCGCACATCGCCAGACCGCCCTCGCATATGCCAAGCGTTTCAACCGGGGAATCGGGGATGACCGGACCGACACCTTTGTGGGCATGTATGTCAATGAATGGACGGTCGATTACGGGCCACGGGGGAGGGAGGCCGTACGCTTGCTGCTTAGGCGCGGCGCGGAATCCGGCATCATCCCTGCAGCAGTAGAGGTGGCTTTTGCTGGGTAATAGGGGCCTGGGACGCCCGGGAGACCCTCTCACATGGGCCCCGGGGCGGCTGAGACCGCCTGCCATAGCGGTTCTGTGGCTGGCCTAGACCCCCCGTGGTGGGCCGGAAATGGGTTCCGGCACCGGAAGCAAGACCGAACACTGAGGAGATCCCGTGTCCGACAATGACGGGGCGCTGACCCTGTTGGTCGTGGATGACGAGGAGTCGATTCGCAGTGCGTTGCATCGATTCCTGTCCCAGCAGGGGTATCGGGTTCTCACCGCCGAGTCCGGCGAGGAGGCCCTGGAAATCCTCGCGCAGGAATCGATCGACGTCGCGTTGCTCGACGTCCGACTCCCGGGCATCAGCGGCATCGACCTCGTGCCCAGGGTTGTCGAGGCCGGGCCGCAAACTGCCATTCTCATGTTGACCGCGGTCAATGACGCAACCACCGCCAGTCTGTGCATGCAGCGTGGGGCGATGGAGTATCTCACCAAGCCGATCGACCTCAAAGATCTCGATCGGGCCATCCGGCGAGCGCTCCAGCGCCGTGAGTCGTCGCGCCAGTCGACGGAGCTCAGCGAGTTTTTCCGAGAAGAGGGCGCGCGCCGCACCTCGGAGTTGGAGCGGGTCTCCGTGGCGACGCTCGAGGTGCTGGTGAACGCCCTCGAGGCCAAGGATTCGTACTCCCGCGGGCACTCGGCCCGTGTCGCCGATCTGTCGGCCATGGTCGCCGCCGAGCTGGGGCTGGCCGATGAAGAGGTCGAGCGGGTCCGGACGGCCGGGCGGCTGCACGACATCGGGAAGATCGGTGTCCGGGAAGACCTCTTCCTCAAACAGGGGCCGCTCACCAAACATGAATACGAGCTCGTCAAGCAGCATGTCGTGATCGGATCACAGATCCTCGCCCCGCTGGCCCATCTCCAGGACATCTCCGATTCCGTCCTCCATCATCACGAACGCTGGGACGGCAGCGGATACCCGGACGGGATCAAAGGGGAGGACATCCCGTTGGGCGGCCGCATCATCGGGGCCGTGGAAATCTTCGATGCGCTCACGACCTCCCGCCCGTACCAAGAGAAGATGTCCACGGAATTTGCGATCGAGCGGCTGCGCGACCTCATGGGCACCGCGGTGGAGCCTCGGATCTACTTGGCCCTCGAGGCCGTGGTGGGACGCCGCCGGACGCTGGTGTTTCTCGACGATGACGGGAGGGGCTAGCAGCTACCGCCCTGTCCCCGCCGGCCCCGGCTCGTGAAGTCTGACCGCAGCAGGGTCCGGATTCTGATCGCGGACGACGATCCTGCCATCGTCCGCCTGATGTCATCGGCCCTCACGCGCAACGGGTTCTCCACGCCACTCGAAGTCTCCACCGGTCAGGCCGCTCTTGCCACCGCGGACCAGGCCGACATCCTGCTGCTGGACTACCAGCTGCCGGATCTCTCCGGTGTCGACGTTCTCGAGCAGCTTCAGCACAACCCTCATGCTCCATCGGTGGTGCTCGTGACCGCCCATGGCGGCGAGCAAGTCGCCGCCAGAGCCCTCCGCCTCGGCGCCGAGGATTACCTCACCAAGGATTCCGCCCTGACAGACCTGCTCCCCGAAGTGGTCGAGCGGGTGCGGCGCACCCGAGCCCTTCGGACCGCTCTCGCCGACGCCGAGAAGGAGCTGATGCTCGCAGCCCGCCGCGAGGCAATCGGTGAGATGACGGTCACCCTGCACCACGAGATCAACAACCCGCTCATGACGGCGTTTGCCGAGGTTTCGATCCTGTTGTCGGACGATCAGCTACCGGCTGACTATCGTGCCGGCCTCGAGGAGCTGAAGGCGGCGCTCGAGCGCATTCGAGACATCATGCAGCGGGCGGGAGACGTACAAGCGGCCGAGGCGGTCGAGTACGTGCATGGGATTTCCATGATGGACCTGTCGGGCCTCCCCGAATCATCCCAAACTCTCGGAAACGCGGTGGTGTACCTCGAGAGTCCGTCCCTTGCCCGGATTGCGGAGCTTCTCATCCGCCGGGCGGGCTACACGGTCGAGCGGGTCGGCTCCGTCGAGCAACTCGCACACCACGTGAGCGATGGAACGGCCACAGTCCTTGTGGTGGCTGATGGAACCTGGAAGGCAGGAGGTCCCTGGCTCAGTCGCTGGCGGGAAGACAACCGGAGCTGCCGGGTGGTTGTGCTCGCAGCGGACGACGGTCGGCTGGCGCGCGAAGCGGGGGCAGACGCGGTGTTCTCTCTCCCCTTTGATCCGGCCGCGTTCGTCGAGCAGCTCGCCGCACTCAGCCAGACTCCCTAGACGGGAGGACCGGCTGGGGGCATCGAACGTTCGGGCGCCCCACCCTGTTTTGCAAACTGATACGACATTCCTTTGAGCCGGGCGATCCGTTGCCGGATGGGCGGGTGCGAGGCAAGGACGTCCCCCACGAATCCCTCGCGTGCGGCGATGCGACGCTCCGCCGGGTCCACGATGCACAAGTGCGCCGCCCCCCGCCGAATCGAGGCCGTCGCCCCGGACGCGGCGTCGAGCTTCTCCAGGGCCGACGCGAGGGCTCCCGGATTACGAGTGAACTGGGCGCCCGTTGCATCGGCCAGGAACTCGCGCTTGCGGCTGACGGTCATCGCCATGAGGCGGGAGACGATCGGTGCCACGATGAGTGTCAGCACCCACGCAATCAGTATGGCAATGGCGAGCGGATTGCCGTCGCGGCGGCCGCCGCCCTTCCCCAATACCCGGGGCATGCGGCCAGACCCTTGAAACACGCGGCCGAGGCCGTCCGATAGGAGGGCGATCGCGCCCACCATGGCGGCCAGCACCGTCATGAGGCGGACATCGAGGTTTCGGATGTGCGCCATCTCGTGGGCCACCACGCTCTGCAACTCCTCTCGACTGAGCACGTCGAGCAAACCTTGGGTCACGGCGATGTGCGCGCGGCTTACATCGATGCCCGTCGCGAAGGCATTGGGATCGGGGTCCGGCACGATCCACACGGTTGGCTTCGGGACGCCGGACGCGATGCTCATCTCCTCGACCACATTCGCCAGTTGTCGTTGCTCGAAGGTCACCGGCGTCACCAATTCCCAGGCCCCGCTCGACCAGAGCACGCGCTTGGGCCCCTGGCGCCACGAGAACCATGCAAGGCTGCCGGCCGCGAGTGTTGCCACGATCCCAATGATGGGCACCGTGTGGCGGTAGGCGCCGGGCGCGGCGTGTTCGGTCAGGAGATAGAGGCCGAGGTCGCCGCCGAACCCGATCCACGCGAAAAAGACGACGAAGCCTGCAACGAGGAGCGTCGTGGAGCGGCGATTTGCTGTCTGCTGGCTGAAGAGATCCTGCGCCGTCACGCAGAGGGCTTTTTCATCGACAGGTCGACGGCGGGAACAGCCCGCTCGCCTGCATCTTCGATCTCCCAGAGGTCGGCGGGCACGGCTTTCGCCAAACCTGCCACCAAGTTGGCCGGAAACTGCATTTGCTTGGTGTTGTATTGTGTGGCGACGTCGTTATACAGCTGGCGCGCAAAGCCGATCTTATTTTCCGTTGTCGTCAGCTCTTCCTGCAATTGGGTGATGTTGGCTGTGGCCTTGAGATCGGGATACGCTTCCACCAGCGCGAAGAGCTTGCCCAGCGCCTGGGTGAGCATCCCCTCGGCTTGCGCAACCTCCTTGACGCCAGTGGCACTGACGGCGCGCGAGCGCGCGGCAATGACCGCCTCCATGGTCTCCCGCTCGAAGTCCATGGCCCCCTTCACCGCGTTAACCAGATTCGGAATCAGGTCGTGCCGCCGTTTGAGCTGGACGTCGATCTGCTTCCATCCGTTGAGAACCTGGTTCTTGAGCGCGATCAGGCCGTTATAGGTCCCAATGAGCCACAGAAGGACGGCTGCGATCAGCACCAAGAAGATGACGGTCCACATGGCTATCTCGCTTTGTTGAGGTAAGCGCGCTCGGCTACCGGTTCATTCCTCCCCGACGTCCGAGAGGAGCCGACGGATGGTAGCCGCCAATTCGTCGTCGCTCCATCGCCCCCGAAGGAAGGGGTGTCCCGCATCGATCAGCAATTCACAGCCCTGCGCGATCGAGATGCGCCGCACCAGCTGCGCGGCAGGTTTTGCCGACGGGTTCGCGGACCCGGAAGCACGGGGCGGGTCGGACGTGGCCGGCACCCTGCGGCGAGCCCAGCCAAGGGCCTCGGGATCCGGAAGCCTGGGGCCAAGAGCAGCGGCAACTCGCCGCTCGACCACGTCGCCGGCGAGACCGGTCAGCTCCTGCCGAATGGTATCCAATGTCGCACCTTCCATCTGCCGCAACTTAATGGCTAAGACCTGCAGCAGATGCCGGTACATGTAGATGGCGGATGTGCCACGCCCCTCGGGCGGCGAGACCAGCCCGCGCGAAATATAGAATCGAATGGTCCGGTCGCTCGGTACGGCGCGCGCCACCGCATTCACCGGATAGACGTCGGACGCACGGAGAATGGCGCCGGCCAACGCCGACAACTCCCGCAGGTTCCAGGGCGCCAAGGCACGATATGCCCACAGCGTCTTCAGTGGGCCACCGGTCGTAGGAGTAGGCGTCGCAGTCATTGACGCCCTAGCGAGGGGGCGGGAGACGCGCGGGGTTCCGGCCTGGCTGCGGCATGCGGGTGGCTCCACCGTGGCGAATACATGGGTCGATGCTGACGGCTCCGGAGAGTATGCTCCGCTGCGGCGCGTCGGGCAAGATGTCGACGCACGCGATTTCCTGACCGGTCGCGGGCCATTGCGATGATGCTCTTCAGCCGCGCCAAGCGCACCTTTTGTCATGCAACACGGCATGACCCTTCCCGAGCTGACGCTCGGCATCGCGCTGCTTGGTCTCCTGACGGTCATCGCGATTCCGAAATACCAAGAAACCGTCGATCGCGTGGCCGTCGATCGGTCGGCGTATGCATTGGTTGCCGCCCACCAGCGCGCCCGGATTGCGGCCGTGCTCGAGAGCCAACCGTCGCTGCTTCAGTTCACCCCCGATTCTCTCGTTATCCGCATCCGCCGCGGGGCCGGGAACTCACTCTATTGGAATGGTCCGGGTCCCGCCGCTCGGAGGGTCCAGCTGACCGGGCCAAGCAAGACAGTGGTGTTCAGCCCAACAGGCCTCACCATGGGGTTTGCCAATGGCACGTGGGTGCTGCGGAGAGGGAAGGCCTATCGGCGGGTGGTCACGTCCAGGCTCGGCCGTGCCCGGATTCTGCGCTAGGCGGACACGACCCGGGCTCAGCGCGGAGGGTTCCGGCCGGGAGGCTCGATCCCATAGCGCCGGATCTTGTTGAGCAGGGTCGACCGAGAGATCCCAAGGAGGAGCGCCGCCTGCCGACGGTTGCCCCCCGTGTGGTCCAACATCGCCGCGATATGCCGTCGCTCGACCGCCTCCAGGGGCTCCACCCCCGGCGGGGCGGCGGGAGCCAGGGCCTGCCTGAGGCGGGGCAAGTCGAGGCCTGGATCGTGGAGGTCGATCGCGAGAATGTCGGGTGCGTCGCCAGGCATCGGACGGGCAGCGTCGCCGAGCCGATCGATCCCCACTGCTCGATACCCTGCCTCACGCAGAGCCGCCACCAACGACGCGCGACGTGACGCGTCGGGCCCGACGACAACGATCTCGAGCGCGGTCATCCGCTCAAGCTAGCGGCCGTTCAGGCTCGGAGCCACCCGGCCGGCGCCGACCAGCAGGTATTAACTTTCGACAATATGGAACTCCGCAGATCCGAGCGCTCGACCCGCCCGGCCATCGACCTGACCCATGCTCCGCTGGGCGAACGCGTCCAAGAACCATTTGTCGTCATCGCGGTCGATCACCGCGGAATTGATGAACCGTTCACGGTGCTAACTCTCGGCAACCGCACCGGACGGATCGAGACGGCCCCGTTTTGGCTGAAAGACCTGCCTCGGGTGGCCGGCATCGTGAAGGGCGACGTGGCCCAGGTCATCGGAGAGATCGCCTCGTATCACGACCGGCGGCAGCTCAAGGTCAGTTCCCTTCGCGTGCTGCCGAAAGACATGGTCGATTGGTCCGACCTGCTACCGTCCACCGGGGATACCGGTCCCTATTGGGATGCGTTGGATCGGTGGCGGTCGAAGATCGTCCGCCCCAGGCTGCGGGCGGTGATCGACCTGCTCTTCTCGGATCCGGAGTTTCGCCAACGCTTCGGAGCCTGCCCCGCAAGCCTGAATGAGCACCACGCCGCCCTGGGCGGGGTACTGGTGCATACGGTGGAGGTGGCGAGGATTGCGCGGACAATTGCCCGGGTGTGCCACGCGGAAGTCGATGTGGCCATGGCCGGGGCCTTGCTTCACGATATCGGAAAGACCGAGGCCTATCGCTGGTCGGGAGGATTCGATCTGTCCGAGCGCGGGGCCTTGCACGGCCCACAGGTGCTCGGGGCGGACTTGCTGGCTCAACGGGTTCGGTCGATAACGGCTCCGCCCTGCACCGATCACGAGCTGGCTTTCCTACAGCACCTGGTGCTAGCGCAGGCGGATACGCGTCCGCATCGCTCTCCCGTGGTCCCCGTAACCCTGGAGGCCTTGGTCATCCATCACGCAGACCGAGCCAGTGCCCAAACCGCAGGGCCAGCCGGGGCGTCCTCCTTGGGGATGGGCGCGTCGGGTGATCGCTTGATCACCTTGGCGAACGTCCGAGGCCCCGACGGGCAGCAGCTGTTTCGTGGGGTCAGCGATTGGGGAGCGTCACCTTCAATTGAACCGGATACAAAAGAGGGACGGCCGTCTGGCTCTTAACCAAACGACCGTCCCACACATCAGCTACCCGAGGCCGGGGCTCGCGCCGCCGTTCTTCTCCCACCCGCCGCCGCTTGGCTGATGCGCCGATCGGTAGGGCTAGGTGAGGCCTCAGCTTCCATCCCCAGGCCGGATGGCCTTCCCACCTGGTTCGTTGATGCGAGCGCTGCGAGTCAGATCGGGTCGCGGACCGACCTTTCGCACTGCACCCCGAGGCGCCACATCGGGGTGGATGAAGCGCGCGACTGGCTTCATCCGCTTCGGTCGAGGTGATCACCGGAATCAAACGGCCGCCTGAGCCCTTGGTGCTTGGCAACCTCTCCCGATAACTCGCCGAAGCTCACTCGCCGGTCGTACTCAGAATTCAGGGATCCTAAGCCGGTCCCAACGAGTGACAACCCAAAGATAGGGCCCAGGCAAAATGGCGCAAGTGCCTGTCTTTCTTCGGGTTACGCGATTCGGTCTGTGGATAGATGTGGAGCATTAAGCCCTGATATCGGTATCAGGTAGGGGGGCTCTCCACAGGGTGTGGAGATGTTGATTACTGCTTCTCCACACCTGGTGACAGATGGTTGCGGAAGGTGCCGCGGTTGAGGAGTGGTCCTCAGGACTCGAGACCGACCTCGATATATCGGAACGACGAGTCCAGTTCGGTCGGGAGGAACAAGCACCCTGCGGAGCCAGCGGCGAACCACCCGCTGAGCAACGCCCGGGGAACATCGAGTTCCTGGATCACCGGACCCAACCAGCGGCGCAGGTGCCGCACCTCGGGGGCCCGCCGCGCCAGGACCGACAGCAGGGCCCCACCGCCGGGTGTCGCACGGAGAAAATGTGCCAGCGCATGGGCGCGCTGTCTGAATTCCACGGCCTTGACGCCCGGTTCGTCGAACAGCACGGCTCCCTCGAGCAGAGCGGTGGGCGGGGCGTCGAGCCGCGGGCCGAGATACACGTATTGGCGCGACTTCTTGATCTTACGCTCGACTACCGCGGCACCGGTCTCGCTCGTGAGCCGCGCCGCGTGCAGCAGGTCGTCGTCGTGCAGGATGCCGACCGCAGCCGTCCATTCGAGGGCCGAAAGGGCGGATTCGATGGGACAGCCTCCATCGTCGGTGGCGACCAGCCTCGGCGCTTCCCCGGCACGAAGCATGAAGTGCGCAAGGCCTTCGGCCCGGTCCATGAATGTCCGGACGACGAGAATTTGTGGCAGAGTCATTCCCCAAACCTAAGGCCGCGGCACCGTAAATTCTACGTGCGCCACCGACCGGTGCGGCGCGAGCCGCTCACCACAGGCGTCTGCCCCCAACGTCAAGGCACGGCGGCCGGCCGGGGCTCCACCCGGACGATCCAGAGCCCCGAGTTCATGTCTGGCACGTAGATCCGGCCATCCCGGTAGATCGCCCCCCACGCCATGGGGGAGTTGGGCATTGTCGCGTTGGGGTCGCCGGTGTAGACGTGCGCGATTTGTCGTCCCTGACGGAGCAGGTCGCCCCTCAGTTCGCCTGAGATGTCGAGCACACGGAGCCCGCCTTGGTAGTCGCCGAGGTACAGCGTATCGCCGGCCACCCAGATGTTGTGCGCGCCTCCGTCTCTGGGCTCGTAGTACGCCACCTCCCGCGGGTTGAACAGGTCCGACACATCGACGACGTGCAACCCGCCGTACGGGCGGCCCAATCCTAGAACCGTTGGGCCCGTGAGCGGTGACGGTGTCGCGGCGAACACCTCGTCGCCGACGAAGACATACCGGCCATGCCGCCAGGCGGTATGGGTGCCCCGAATGAAGCCCGGCCCGCCCACGGCCTCGACATCGCGATACAGCCGATCGAGGTCATACTTGAACTGCGATACCAGTTGCGGGTTCTCCGCGGTTCCGCCCCGGATGCCGTTGCCCACGTCGAGGATGACGAGGCCGTCATTCCAATAGCTCAAGTAGGCCAAACCGTCCTGCACGTCGATGTCATGCAGCATTCGTCCTGCAGGAGCCCGGGGCACTTCCCAGCGTGCGACCTGCCGCGGATTGTAAGGGTTCCGAATGTCGATCACCCGCATCGAGCCGGTCGCGTCGTCTGTCAGGTACACATGGCCGCGGTAGACGAAGGCGCTGTGGACGCCTCCCGTGACCGTCTCGGTGAATTCGGCGATTGCCTTGGGGTGGGCCGGATCCTCGAAGGAGAGGATCACGATGCCGTTCCGTCTCGTCGAGGCGCCTTCACGAGTCATGACGCCGAACTTGCCATCTTCGGTGGTCATGACGTCGTTGATGTGCCGTGCGTCAACCACCACCGAGTCCGTGATGTGTGGCGCGCCCGGATTGGACAGGTCAATGGCGTAGAGTCGGTCCCCAACCGTGGTCAGATAGCCATATTGCCCGTTGGGGTGAAGCCAGAATTCGGCGGCGGTCCCCGGGACGGGTTGCCGACCCACGAGGGCGGCCGGCCGGACCACGTTCCGCGGTGAGGCTTCGACCGTTGCCTCTGCGGTTCGTCCGGCGAAGGTCGCGACGACGCGATAGGACCCCGGCACTTCAGCCACGAACATCCCATCGGGATCGATCAGTGCGTGCCCCGGGCTCACCGCCCACTCGGGACTGGCGTCTGCCAGCAGATTGCCGGCTGCGTCGCGTGCCCGAAACGTGAACGCCACGACATCGCCCGTTCGGACGGTTGCACTGGGGGGGTCTACTTCGATCGACGCCACGGGATTGGCGTTGACCCGGAGCGACATCCGCTCAACCACGGTTCCCACCCGCGCGGAGAGAGTTGCCCGGCCAGGCCTGAGGGCGGCAAGCCTTCCGGCGGATGTCACCGCCACCACCCCTGGAGCATCGGATTCCCAGCGCACCTCGTCATACCGGCGGTCGCCGTCGGCTGAATAGGGGATGGCACGGACCTGTGCTGATTGCCCGACATGGAGCGTCGCGAGGGCGGGCTCGAGTGCGATCCGAGATGCCGGCCGGGGCACGATCCGCACGTCCGCGAAGCCCGTCGCCGGCGCCCCACCCGCACGACGGCTTACCAAGGCCGAGATGCGGAGCGTTCCGGTTGACCCGCCCGTCACCAGGCCAGTCGAATCCACGGCTCCCTCGAATTGGCCGCCGGATTGAAACCAGCGGACGCGGATATCGCGAAGCCTGGCTCCGGACGAATCGTACGCCGCGACAGTGAGTCGAATGGTGTCGCCCACTACGATGGCAATGTCACGGGGCTCGACGTCGACCCGTGTCACAGACTGGGCCGTGGGCGTGGGTGCCGCCTGTTGAAGCGCGACGAGGAGTAGAGTTGCGGAGACCATGCAAACCTCGAATCGGGACGGAGAGGGCCAAAGCGGCAGAATTGGCCGAGCGGCTAATCTATGCCCACCTTCCGCATCCTGCGACCGGCTCGTACCTTACCCATTGAACCGAGCCAGCGAGCACCGCATGCGGGTTGAGTGGAATTCGTATCTTTCGCCAGTTGGGACGTTGACCCTCGTCGAGGGTGCGGACGGTCCGTTGCTCGTCGAGTTCCCAACCAAGCGCACGAACCTGAATTGGGCCGACCGGTTACGCAAACGTAATCGCGATGTGACTATCGACCCCGGGCCGTGCCAGCGCTTGACCAATTGGCTTGCGGGGTACTTTCGCGGTGGGCCACGGCCGTTCCCGTTCCCAGAGTACCTCAGCGACTATTTCGTGCTCGAACCATCCCAACTCGCGGTGTGGCGTCACCTCTGCACCATCCCCTTCGGGAAGACCTGCAGCTACGACGACTTGGCACGGGCCACGGGCATTCCGCCCAGGGCCGTCGGACAAATACTCGGATCGAACCCGTTAGCGCTACTCATCCCGTGTCACCGCGTCGTGGGAAAGCAAGGTGGCTTGGTGGGTTACGGTGGGGGGCTCACCCGAAAGCGCTGGCTGCTCAACCACGAGTTGCGGGCGGTCGGGGTGGTCCTCAGCTGATCCTGGGAGGTCGGCCCGGCCGACCCACCGCCTGGCATCCTGCATTAGCCGTGAAGTCGAGCCCCCACCGATCGATCCCAAGGTGGCCGATGCCGCCTCCAAAGTGGCCATCACGGACCGAGGGCCCATGGTCCGGACATTGCAGCGAGCATGGCCGAGCCCATGGTGGCCGGACCGGCGGCCGGGCGCGCCGGGCGTCCGATTGACGGGGTTGTCCGCTAAGAGGAAAGGCCAATGATCCGACGATTGGGAGTTCTCATCGCGTGCATGGCGACTGCGTCCGTTGGGGCCGCCTCGGCTCAGGACGAGCTGCCGGCCGACGGGACACACCTCAGCTTTTTCGGGTTCGAAGCCGGTGCGCATCTGACTGACCTGGATGATCAGGTCAGGGAGTTGGGCGGCTCGGGCCTGCGATGCACCCGCTCGCGCGCCGATCGTCGGCTGCTTGATTGCCGTGGAACCGCACCCGATCCTGCCGCAGGCCGACAGATAGAGATCTGGATCTCGGCCATCGACAGTCTGGGCGGGGTTGTCACCATCTCGGGGAACGTGAGCGCAGCACAACTCGACGACTGGAGACGGCTCATCGAGCAGGACTACGGCAAGGTTGGGGCTCGCGTTCAGGGACCCCAGTGGATGATGCAGTGGGTGCGGCGGCGGCAGATGATCCGTCTTACGTGGCGGGTCGAAAACAACCAAAAGGTTGCTTCGGTCAGTCTGGTCGACGGCCCGGTTCTCGATGGTTGGGGGCGATCCTCGGCTCGGTGACCTGAGGGCGGACAACCACCAGCCCTCGCTCGAGCCCTCAGCGTTTCGCCCAAGGAGACTTGGGCGCTGAGGCGGGCGGGGTGGCATGCCCCCGACCCATCACCTGCAGGATAGCGGCCGAGCTACTTCTTCCTCACGGCCTTTCGCGGCTTGCTCTTTACGGGCTTGCGCGCCGAAGGCTTCTTCGCGCCGGCCTTCTTTGGCGCTGCTTTCTTGACCTTCTTTCGAGCCGTCGACTTGGCCTTGGTGCGCTTGGCCCGCACCGCGGCACGGCTCGCACGCTTCTGGTGCGCCACGTCGACCTCTTGGAGTATTCGGACACATTCGTCCTCGGCCAAGAGGCCGCGGCGGCTCGCGTACTGGAGCAGCTCCTGAGCGTCGGTTAGCTCGAATTCCTCGATGCGGGCGGCAGATCGGATGATACCGACCAACGCGTCGGCCACCGGGCTGCGCAACACATTCGCGATCCCCGGCAAGCTTTCCAACAGGGTGG
>DATHRW010000400.1:0-3264 GCA_035464955.1 Gemmatimonadales bacterium | reverse complement strand
CGAGCTCGGCGAGGTCTGAACCATCGGCACGGATGATCCAGACCGTGGGCGAGACCTGGAACGATGCCTGTCGCAGGACGGCAAGGCGGGCCCCGTCGGGCGACCAGCGAGGCATCTGACCATCAGTCAGCCGTCGCTCAGTCCCGGACGCGACATCCACGGTCCAGACCAGCTGGCGCGCGGGCGATGAAAGGTTGCCGACCGTGTCGGCGACGAAGGCCACCAGGCGCCCGTCCGGTGACCAGTCGGGCGAGGAGGTGGTGACGAACGGACTGCTGTGCGTGATCTGGGACGCGGCGCCCGTTGCCAGGTTGACCAGGTGCAGCTCCCACGGGCCGGACTCGCAGCCTGGATCGGTGCATCCCGTGTATGGGAAGTTCTCGCTGACGACCATGCGACGCGCATCGGCAGACAACGCCATGGTCCGACCGTCCAGGATCCGGTTGCGGACGCCGGCAGTGTTCACGGTGAAGGCGGCGCCATCGCACCAGGTGAAGTTGAAGGCGAGGAGCTTGCCATCCCACGACCACGTCAGGTTGCTGGCCTCCCTGCCGCAGCTCAGCGCCAGCACGTTTCCACCTGATCGGCCTGGCATGGCGGCGGCGTTCAGGGCGTCACCAAGGTCGGTGAGCGGCGCCACCGTTTCCCCACTCGCCCGGATGAGGTCGATGTGCGGAGCCGGGACCTCATCGGCGAACGCGACCGCGATCGCGTCGTTGTCCACCTGCGCCAGCCATGGATCAAACGCACTGCCGGAACGGAGCCCATCTGCGATCCAGCCCTCCAGCTCGCCCACGCGCACCCGATCCCAGTTGTAGCCCGATGCGGAAGACGGCCCTTCCATGAAGCGGAAGTGCATGTGCGGATAGATGGTGCCAATCGCCTGCGAGCCGGTGCCCGGCCCATCGCGCACGATGAGCGGCTCCGTGGCGATGATCTGCCCGATCTGGGTTGCTTCCGGCTGGTACTCCGGCAGGGAGGTGCCCGGGGTGGCGCCGGCGGAAGGCGAACCGATGCTGGCCGGTGACGGCGTTTCGTCGAAGCTGGCGGATGGGCTTGCGGCTCCGCTTGGCGAGGTCGAGGTCGCGCAGCCGGTGACGATCAGAACCAGCACAAGCGCATTGACGTCGAGCGGCCTCCTCATCGGACGCAACTCCCCGACTGGCCATACAGACTCAGGAATTGGCCGTCGTACCGTGAGTAGAGCGCCGTGACGTTAAGTGGGCTCCAGGCTCCGACCCTGATCGAGTGATAGCCGCCTCCGGCTCGGCGCTCGAGCCTGAACAGTGTCCCGTCTGGATCGGAGCGCACCAGGGCGTACTCGTCCGTCGCCTCCTCGATCAGGTAGCATCCGGCGCTGTCGGTCATGAAGTACGTCTCACGTCCGCTGACCGTTTCCGTGACCCGAGCATGGACGCACCCGAACGGCGGGTCAGCTTCAGCGGCGAGGCCCAGCACCCGATGCCGGTTTGACTCGCCATCTGCACCAACGACCGCCTTGCTGGTCAGCAGTGACTCGCTCACCCTCACCCGCTGCTTCACCTGCATGTCTGGGACGACGTCACCGGCGGCAGACGGCAGGATCCAGACCTCGCCCCGTTCCCACAGAGGCTCCCCGCAGGCAGTAACCGATGCCTCGACGTAGACAGCGATGGTCTCCCCTGAGCGTTCGAGGGTGACGCAGGCCGGGCCTTGCGTCGCCGCCAACAGGTTGAAGATCGCGGTCTCGATCTGGTCCAGGGACCACTGGAAACGCAGGCCCGCGATTACACCATCGAGTCCGACCCTTCCGCAGGTCCGGAGTACCTGGTCGCTGGCGATAACGCTTGCGAATGGGTCGGCCTCGGGTCCACTGGCAATCCAGCCTCCGCCGTTGCCACCGGTCTGAAGCGGGAGCACCACTCGATACCAGTCGAATCCGTCCGCGGGGACCGGTCCCTCCACCGTCAGCACGACCTGTCCCGGCTCCAGCAAGGCTCGGAGGTCCGCCGACAATCCTGGTTGGCGGCGCATGTTCAGCTGCACGTCGGAGCGCACCCAGCTGTTCAGCGCGAGGACGGCCGCCGGCCCCGGAACGGGCGTTGGCGTCGGCTCGGCGGTCGCCTCCGCCGGGGATTCGGGTGAAGAAGGTTGGATGCTCGCCGACGCCGTGGGTGCTGGCGACGCCGCGGACGCCGTGGGTGCTGTGGAGGCTGTGGGTGTCGTGGACGCCGACGGCGCAGCCACCGGGGGAGTGGCGGCAACCCCCGTCGGCCCATTGGTACGTCCGAGCACGCTGAGGGCAAGGACGGCGGCAACGGCCGCGAGCACGATCACGAAGGCGATGAGGCCAGTCGTGATGAGGCGCTGCCGGTCCGACGCTCCATGGGCAAACATGGGGCGAGGATAGGGACCCCGGCCTACGGCTCGACTACGGTCATGGTGAGATTCAGGTCTGTCGCAGGAGAGCGATCAGGCCATCGGCCAGGGTCTCGACCCACCAGAAGTAGTCGTGCGCGCCTGGGTACTCCGAGTAGTCGACCCGGTATTCCTTGGCCACCAGAACGTCGTGCAGGTGCCGGTTCGCGGCCCGGATGCTCGGCCATGCGTGATCAGAGATGTTCTCGAGCGTGCCGGCGTTGAGCCAGAACCGGATGGGCAGGGGGTCACGGCGCGCCAGCTCGTGCGCGATCCACATGGTTGGCTTCGAGCCGTCCTCCGGCGCGTACTGGAATGCGCCAGACAGCGAAAGGACCGATGCAGTGACGTCCGGACGTTGCATGGCCAGGTAGGTGGCCGCCACGCCACCGAGGCTCGATCCAGCGGAGATCACCTGCGACGGCGAGGTCGACAGGTTCCACCGCTCGCGGGCCCACGGCAGGAGCTCATCGGTGACGTAGGCGTTGTGGTCGTCGGACATCCCCAGGTCGCGCATGCGGGCGGGGGTGTCGCCCGAGTCGGGCATGACGGCGACCAGTGGCGGGATGGCGCCGCGATGGATCAGGTTGTCGAGGGTGACCTGCGCCTGTACGAGCTGCGTGAACGCCCAACCGTCGAAGACGATGAGGAGGGGATAGGGTCCGGCATCGGGCTCGTAGGACGCAGGCAGGTAGGTGTACACCCGGCGCTCATCAGCCAGTCTCTGGCTCCCGAAGCGCTCCATTTCGACCCGGCCCCGCGGTGATTCGGCGCTTGCGGTGCTCCAGCGGAGTGGCGGCGCATCGGGAAGCTCCAGCATGGCCATCCGGAGCTCGTGCTCGTCGGGAATCTCAGGATCAGCGGGGA
>DATHRW010000399.1:0-1823 GCA_035464955.1 Gemmatimonadales bacterium | reverse complement strand
AGTTCAACCTGGCGAATACCCTGGCGTCCTACCCGGGGAGTTGTGTCACTAGTGGTGGTGGCCAGGAAGGGCAGCTCGAGTTCGACGATCTGGCCGCACTGCTGACCGACGACAATCAGGACAGAGGCTTCGTCATGCGCTTCTTCCGCCGCGAGCAGGACCAGCAGCTCTCGCAGATCGACATCAACTGGTCGGACCCGGCCGATGGCCAGGGCTCGTTCGATCTGTGGGTCGGAAGCACGCCCGGCATAGACAAGCTGACTCCGGTGCCGGACGTCGTGGCTTCAGAATCCGATCCGGACGCAGCCGGTTGCGTGGACTACACCTATTCCGCCGGCGCGGCCCAGATCGCCCAATCCCACGGAACAGGTCGTTCCCATCCGGGCGTGGTGTGTCCCCTCGCCGCGGGCGATGAAGTTGTGCTCACCGTGTGTCCGGCCTGATCAAACGCGAGCAAGTGGCGGAGCATTCGGCAAATAGGCGGGAAACTCGCTTCTATCACCGAAGCTAGAAAAGCCGACAGCGTCGCGGTGCACGAGGTGAGGATTGGCCAATCACCTGTGCCGATCATCATCGGCCCCGGCATCGCGCATATTCTGCCATCTGCCAACGCTCACCAGCTACAGCTTAATCCAGTGGGATAGGCACCAACTGGATCGTACCGCCGCTGCCTCCAAGCTCCCCAAACTCGTTGTTCCCCCAGCACCAGGCCTGCCCGTCGCTCTGGACCCCACACCCAGCAACCGAGCCAAGGACAATCCGCACAAACAGCTCCGCAGTCGCAACCAAAGTCGGCACGGGTTGATCCTCCCTCGTGCCATTGCCGAGCTGGCCGCCGTCCCTGTTCCAACCCCAGCAGTACGCCCGTCCAGTCGCGGCCAATGCGCAGGTGTGTGCGGCTCCAGCGTCGAGCTGCACAAAGGGCTCCGGAGAGTCTACCCGAACGGGGCGAGATTGATCGGTCCCCGTTCCGTCGCCAAGCTGGCCAAGGACGTTCTCTCCCCAGCACCAGGCGGTTCCGTTTGCCGCTAGGCCGCACGTGTGTGCGACCCCGAGGGCGAGCGAGACAAAGGTTTCGCCACCCTGGACTTGGGCGGGAAGCGAGTGATCCTCGGTCGTGCCGTCGCCCAGGCCGCCGTGCGAGTTCCGTCCCCAGCACCAGGCCCGGCGGCCCCGATCCAGCGCGCATGCATGGGCACCACCAATATCGATCGCTACGAACTCTTGATCGGTGGCCACGAGACTTGGCTCGAGAGAATTGTCTCGCGTGCCGTTTCCTAGCTGTCCGTTGAGGTTCGCTCCCCAGCACCAGGCTCGCCCCGAGGCGTCGAGGCCGCAGGTAGAAGCGCCGCCGGCGCTCAGGGCGCGAAAGATGATCCCGCCGGAGACCGGCACCGGCGAAGAGCTGGGTTCGGTGTCGCCCGTAC
Source organism: Gemmatimonadales bacterium (assembly GCA_035464955.1). Taxonomy (GTDB): domain Bacteria; phylum Gemmatimonadota; class Gemmatimonadetes; order Gemmatimonadales; family GWC2-71-9; genus JABDII01. The sequence continues at coordinate 396 of DATHRW010000399.1, read as the reverse complement.
CCAACGCGCCCGCACCGTTCGCTCCCCAGCAAAAGGCGGCTCCGGTGGCGGTGAGGCCGCAGGAGTGATTCGAGCCCAGGCTCAGGGAAACGAAAGCCGGTGCTCCCGCGACGCGAACAGCCCGCGCCGAATTCCGCGATGTACCGTCACCGAGCTCGCCGAAACGATTTCGCCCACGGCAGAAGGTCCCCTCGCCCGCACGAATCCCGCAGCTGTGGTGAACACCCAGAGCGAGAGCCACGTATCCTTCGGTGGGGCCGGGAGGCAGAGTGGCGGTCGGCCCCTGGGAGCCGTCGCAGGCGACCGAGAGAAGGAGCGAAACCCCGGCCATGCCGCGCGCGAGGATACCGAGACGAAGCGTCATGGGTTCACCAAGATAAAAACATCGACCACTCC
>DATHRW010000398.1:0-4455 GCA_035464955.1 Gemmatimonadales bacterium | reverse complement strand
GACTCGCTCGTGATGCGGGCCCTCGCGACCGACTCCACCGCCCCCACCATCACCATGGCCGGCGGAGTGGTCATGGACTTCCGGCCAGGCACCTCGGAGCAGACCCGAGTCCTGGCGCGGAGTGCCGTGGCCAGGGCACTCCGACAGTCGCCCGCGGTGCTCGAGGCCTACACATCGGACGAACACATCGCAGGGCCCGACGGCACTCGCCCCTACTTCGATGCCTATCGCCGGAGCTTCTTCCTCGGCCGCTCCGCCGACGTCATGATCGTGCCCCGGGAAGACGTCCTGATGACCAATAGTCCCACCGGGACCTCGCACGGCAGCCCGCATCCTCACGACACCCATGTGCCGCTCATCTTCGCTGGCCCCGGTATCGCGCCGGGCCGGCACACCGACCGGGTCCGTACGGTTGACATCGCTCCGACCCTCGCGGCGCTGCTGGGTGTGCGGCCGGTGGGAATTATCGACGGGAGGGTGATACTAGGGAGTAGGGAGTAGGAAGTAGGGAGTGAGGAGTCCGCGTGAGGGGCGTAGGGGTTACCACCTAGAGAGGGCGGGCGCATGCGATTTCATCGGTGGAGTTCGAACAAGACCCAGTCCCCACTCCCTGCTCCCTACTCCCTCTTCTGGGTGCCACTCGTGCTCGTCATCGCGGCCCCGGCCTGCTCGCAAAGTGTCGCACGCAGCCAATGCGTGGTGGCGCGGGTGGTCGATGGTGACACCATCCACTGCCGCGGCGGCCTCAAGGTGCGGCTAATAGGAATCGACTCGCCGGAGCGGGATCAGGGCCTGACCTTCACCGCGGCGCGCACCGCCCTGGCCGAGCTGCTGCCGGACACGGGCGCGGTATGGCTGGAGCAAGACGTTGCCCCGACCGACCGCTACGGCCGGACGCTAGCCTATGTCTGGGCGGGCAAGAACCTGGTGAACGAGCAGATGCTGGAGCGCGGCTGGGCGGTGCTGTACACGGTCCCGCCGAACGTGCGCTACGTCGAGCGGTTCCGCGCCGCCGAGGCGGTCGCGCGCGAGGCCCGCCGCGGGCTTTGGGAATCGGGCGGGCTCGAGTGCGCGCCACGGCAGCATCGCCGAGGGGAGTGCTAAGGGAAGTAGGGAGTAGGGAGTAGGGAGTAGGATGTGGAAAACGAGGGCGGAGTTTCCTCCGCCCTCGTCTCGACTACGTCCTACTCCCTATGCCCTACATTCCTTCGGTTGCCGCCGGCTTTTCCATGCCCGCCGCCTTCAACACGTCGCTCCGGATCATGGCGTAGTTCACGTTGTTGAAGTTGTAGGTGGCGAGTTCAGTGAAGATGGCCTCGGCCGCATCGGCGTTGCCCATCTTCTCCTGGCAGAGGCCCCGATAGTATTTCATGTAGATGTTGTTGGGGTTTCCTGCCGCCAGGTGCTCGTCCGCTGCGGCGTAGTTGTTCTGGAAATACTCGGCCATGCCCATGATCTGATGCATGGGCTCGAGCTTCCGTGGGTTGGGATCCGGCTCCACCAGGGTTGCGAATTCCTGGGCCTTGGCCTTGGCACCCTTCACATTCCCCTGCCGTGCCGCCAGCATGCCCTCCCAATAGGTGATCGTGGCTTCCTGGCCCCGACGGAATTGGTCCTTCCCAACCACGTCGGCCTGCTGCCGGAGCAGTACTGCCAGGTCGTCGATGGCCTGCCGCGCGGTCGCGAAGTCGCCGTAGTGGAGCGAAATCTGCACGATGTTGGTCAGGGCGTTGATCTTGATGTCGGTCTTGCCCTCGACGGTCATCGCATCCGCCGCCGCGACCTGCTCGCGCAACTCGGCGATAGCAGCCTCGGGCTTGCCCTCGTAGATGTTCACATAGGACCGGAACACGGCGTAGAACGGCGCGTTGTTGTTGCCCTTGGCCGTCTCGAGCTCCATGGCCCGAGTGTAATCGGCGCGAGCCGCGTCGTGGTTCCCGAGGAAGGAATGCACGTGTCCACGCTGCTGCAGCGGGGAGCCATCCTCCGGCGCGCGCGCGGCGGCCATGGTGTAATCCTCGGCCGCGGCCTCGAGCTTACCCTGCGCCCGATGCACGTCGCCCATCAAGTCGTACGGCGTGGCCTCGTTCGGCGCCAGCTCGATGGCCTTCCGGAAGTGCTCCTCCGCTTTCACAAAGTCCTTGGGCTCGAGAAACATGTAGTTGTTGCCGGCCTGCATGTGCGCGGCCGCGAAATTTGGGGCCAGTTCGATGGCCTTGGCCAGCGACTGGCGGGCATCGGATATCTGGTTCAGGCCGGATTGAACGCCGGCCAGCGTGAGCCAGGCCCGGGGACTGTCGCCTTGCACCTCCACCAACTGTTGTGCCGCGGCCAGCTGGCTCTCGGTGTTGTTCTCGAAGCCCTTCTGCATCACGTCGATCATCAACTGTTCGGCCCGCGACGCGTTGGCGGCATTCTCAACCGCCTTGGCCAGGTTGGCCGAGAATTTCTCGGTCGATGCCGCGGTGGCGGCAACCTGGAGATAGCCAGCGGCAAAGGCGGGATCCGCCTCCACGGCCTTCTCGAAGTGCGTGTTGGCATCGTTGGCCCGGCCCATGTCGGCCGCCATGGTGCCTTCGAAGAACTCTTGACGTGCCGCGTCGGATGCCGTGGTCACCGGCAACTTCATCATGACGTCCGAGGACGCGGCCTCGATCCCTGCCTCCTTAGGCGCGCAACCTGCCGCGACCACCAGAGCCGAGAGTAGTGCAACTGCTGGGACCATCTTCATGTAGTGCCTCCAAGTGTTGGGTGATGCTGGGCGTAGGCGATAGCATCACATACGAAATCCGGGCGCGTTTGGTGACGCCGGGAGCATATTCTGGCGAGGAATGAGCTAGGGAAACATGGCCGGAAGGCCGGTCAGCGGCAAGCGTCGCGGCGGGACTAGCCGCAAGAGAGCGCCCACGAGGTCACAACGCCGGAGGCAGGCCAGGAACTGCTCGACCGGCCGCCTTTTCGGGTATATTAGTGAGTGGACGCTGGACGGAGGAGCAGCATGATCAGCGGCTCACAGACCCGGCACATCCCCACCATCGAGCGCACGCTGGACCTCGCGGCCCCACCCGAGCGCCTATGGCGCGCGCTGACCGACCCGATCGAACTCGGCCACTGGTTTTCCGACGAGGCGGAAGTCGACCTGCGGCCCGGGGGCGACGGCGCCTGGGTCTGGCATAAACACGGCCGTCATGCGGTCAAGTTCGAGATCATCAAGCCACCCCGAAGACTCGCGTGGCGCTGGTCGCTCGAGCCGGGCATTCCGGTCGATGTGGGCGTCACGACGCGTGTCGAGTGGACCCTGGCACCGCGCCACAACGGCGGCACCACGCTCCGGCTCGAAGAAACCGGCTTCACCACCATGAAGCACTACGCGGCGAATGTGGCCGGATGGAAACGAGAGCTCCGGGAGCTCGTGGAGTACGTAAGGAGTGGGAGTAGGGAGTAGGGAGTAGGGAGTCGGACGTTGTGCTCGGTGTCATCCAATCCTCCTCACTCCTCACTCCCGACTCCTCACTCCCAGCTCCGCAGCAATCCGCCCAGCCAGCCGCGCATTGCTCTCGAGCACCGCCACGTTGGTCTCGAGCGTGCGGCTCCGGCTCAGGAGCACCAGTTCCGCCAACAAGTACGGGGTGACCGACTTGCCGGTGATGCCGTGGGTCTCGGCGGCCTCGAGCGCCCGCCCGATCCAGGTCTCCACCTCCCAACGATCGATCGCAACGTCGCGCGGCGGCGGGTTGGCGAACACGATGGCCGAGGAGAGACCCAGCTCCCGCTGAGCCGCTATCAGCCGCGCGGCTTCCGCCGGCGTGTTCACCCGGTGCACCAGGGTGAGGCCGCTGTCCCGCGAATAGAAGGCCGGGAACTCGGTGGTGCCGTACCCCACGACCGGCACGCCCAGGGTCTCCAGCACCTCGAGGGTCCGGGCCAGGTCGAGCACCGATTTGGCTCCGGCCGATACGACCGCAATCGGGCTGCGGGCGAGTTCGGTCAGATCTGCTGAGATATCCAAGCTCTCGTCGCCGCCACGGTGGACCCCACCGATGCCACCGGTCGCCATGACCCTGATCCCGGTCCTGGCGGCGAGATACGCCGTACCCGCCACGGTGGTGGCACCCAGCCCCTTCGACGCGACCACGGCGGCAATGTCGGCCGTGCTCGTCTTGAGCACGTGATCGGTCGTGGCCAGCGTCTCGAGCTCCCGATCGGACAGGCCGATCACCGCCCGCCCATCGACGATACCGATGGTGGCGGGCACCGCCCCCGCCTCCCGCACCTGGGCCTCCAGCGCCCTCGCGGTCTCGAGGTTCCGCGGCCTCGGCAACCCATGCGCGATGACCGTCGATTCGAGTGCCACAACCGGCCGGTGCTCGGTCAGCGCGTCACGGACTTCGGGGCGGATGTAGAGCAGGGGCATGGGTGGGTTGGTGCTGGGGGTCCAAGGGCTATCGGCTATCG
>DATHRW010000397.1:0-5412 GCA_035464955.1 Gemmatimonadales bacterium | reverse complement strand
AACTACCCCTGCCAGTGACCTCGAGCACGGTCCTCGACAACATCGCCTGGGCTTTGCTCCTCGTCGGACTGGGTGGGCTGGGCCTCGTGAGCACGTGGCGGCGATGGAAGCTCCTCCCGCTGTACCTTGGCGCCTATGGCGGGCTCTTGGCCGTATGGACCTGGGTGGTCGGGCGGTTTCTCGCGCCGATCATCCCGCTCATCGTCATCACCTTGCTGGCCGGAGCCGATGTGATCCGCCGCCGCTACGGTGCGCGGCTGGGTACCGCTCTCGCGGTCGGGTTGGCCGCCGTGGTCGTGTTCACCGGAATCCGTGCCGATTGGGACGAGATCCGTGCGTTCCGCAGCTGTGACCGGAAGGCGCCGCTCGAATCACCGGGTTGCTTCGATGCCGATCAGCGCAGTCTCTTTGCCGCGAGCCGCTTTGTCGCCGCCAATACGCCGGATTCCTCAGTGGTGCTCACCGCGAAGGACGCGGTCTTTGCCCTCTACAGCGGCCGAAAGGTCGTCCGCCCGCGAGCCATCCTGGCGGCAGACCCGGCCGTGTTCATCGCCCAATTGGCGGAGAGCGGCGCGGACTACGTCTTCCTCGGGAGCACCGTTGGCATCGAACTCAACCCATACTCCAAATCGCTCTTGCCGGCCTGTACTGCGCTGGACCTGGTGGAGTCATTTCCCCCTCGATCCTTCCTGTTCCAGCCGGCTGCGACGATCACCTCCGATACGACGTCGGCGGCATGCCGTGTCCTGTCCGAGTATCGCGCCTGGGTGCATGAAGGCGTGAATGGGGACTCCGAGCCCTAGGGGTCTGCGGCCACTCCTCCCTGAACGATCCCGCCGCCCACGAGGGCGCACTATTTGCTACGTCCCAGGCCGTGGCCCTCGACCATCGCCGAGGCCTGCTCTTTCGCGTGGTTCGCGCGTCCCTTAGCCAGTGCTTTTCCCGCCCACTTTCGTTATTTGTTCGGGACGGCAATGATACCGAGAGGGATCGGCAGTGACTCAGAAGCCCCGGAGTTGGACAAAGTTGTGGCGAGACCCCTACAATAGGGGGTTCCCAGCCACCCAGCTGCGGTGGCGCCACTCCCGGCCCGAGCCAGGGCTGCCCCGGCTCTGCGGCGCGGCCGCATGACGGCCTCGCTCTCGGTCATCATCCCCTCCGTCAACGGATGGGATGATCTTGCAGGTTGCCTGGAGGCACTCGAAGCCGAGCGCCGCAACCTCGAAATCGAAGCCGTGGTGATAGACCGGGTTGGTGAACCGCTCCGGGCCAAGGTGCGGGCGCGGTTTCCATGGGTGGTGGTGCTCGACGCCCCGCGCGGAACCACCATTCCGGATCTTCGGGCGATGGGCTTCGCTCGGGCCGAAGCCGAGGCGGTGGCGGTGATCGAGGACCACATCGTGGTACCGCCCGGGTGGGGCCGTCAGATGCTCGAGGCCCAAATGGCGGGAGCCGACGTGGTGGGAGGAGCCGTCGAAAACCTGGCGACGGATCGGTTGATCGACCGTGCGGCGTTCTTATGCGAGTACAGCCATCTGCTGCCGCCCCTCCCTGAGGGCCCGGTCGGGAGCCTCGCGGGGAACAACGTGGTCTACCGTCGCAGCATTCTCGAACGGTACCGGGAGGTCGTCACTGCGGGCCGATGGGAGAACTACCTCCACGACGCGATGAGAGCTGACGGTCTCGAATTGATCAGCCGGCCCGATATCCGGGTCGGACACAAGAAGCCCTACACAATGCGAGAGTACGTGTCCCAACGTTTTCTGTATAGCCGTTCGTATGCCGGGGGCCGCGCCGAGACCTGGCCCTGGTGGCGCCGGACGATCTACGGCGTGGCCGCGCTCGGACTCCCGGTGTTGCTCCTTTGGCGAGTCGTGTCTACCGTGTGGCGAAAAGGGGTGAACCGGGTCGAGATCATCCGGGCCCTTCCCTTGCTCCTGGTGTTTGTCGTGTCCTGGGGAGTTGGGGAGACTGTTGGCGCATGGGCCGGTCAGGGCGATGCCCTGAGCCGGGTCTGCTAGGTTACGGCGCATGTTCGCCTCCACGCAGCCGGCAAGCCGGCCGGTCGCCAAGCTCGCTCCCGACGAACACGTCGTAGTCGTTGGTGCCGGTCCGGCTGGTCTGACCGCGGCCTATCTCCTGACCAAGCAAGGGCACCGGGTGACGGTGCTCGAGGGTGATGAGGTCGTCGGGGGTATTTCGCGAACTGCCCAGTACAAGAACTATCGTTTTGACATCGGCGGCCACCGGTTCTTCACCAAGATCGAACCGGTCGAGGCGCTGTGGCACGAGATCCTGGGAGAGGACTTCATTTCCGTGCCGCGGCTTTCCCGAATCCATTACAACGGCAAGTACTTCAACTATCCGCTCAAGGCCTCGAATGCCCTGATGGGGCTTGGCATCTGGAACGCGGCGCTCATCCTCGTGAGCTACATCCGGGCCAAGATCTGGCCGTCGAAGATCGAAGACAATTTCGAGCAGTGGGTGACAAACCGATTTGGTCGCCGGCTCTACGAGACGTTCTTCAAGACGTATACCGAAAAGGTGTGGGGCATACCGTGCACGGAGATCCGAGCGGAGTGGGCGGCTCAGCGCATCCAAGGGCTGTCGCTGGCGCGTGCTATTCTCTCGGCTGCTTCGCTCAACAAGCGATCCACCAAGATCAAGACCCTCATCAACGAGTTTCAGTACCCACGCCTCGGGCCGGGGCAGATGTGGGAGGCCTGTCGCGACCGGATCGTTGCAGCCGGGAACCAGGTCCTCATGCGGCACTACGCGACGGCCCTAGAGCTGGTCGATGGCAACGTCGTCGCGGTCCGTGCCCAGACCCCGACCGGGGAGATTCGCCTCGAGGCGGATCACGTGATCTCCACGATGCCGGTTCGCTCGTTGGTGCGTTCGTTCGATCCGCCGGTGCCGCCGCAAACCCGTGAAGCCGCCGAGGGATTGAAGTACCGTGATTTCCTGGTGGTGGCGCTCATGCTGGACCGGCCGGATCTGTTTCCCGATAATTGGATCTACATTCACACTCCGGGCGTCAAGGTCGGCCGTATCCAGAATTTCAACAATTGGAGCGCCGCCATGGTCCCCGAGCCGGGGCGGACCTGCCTGGGGCTCGAGTATTTCTGTTTCAAAGGGGATGGGCTCTGGACCACGTCGGACGACGACCTGATCGCTCTGGCTACGCGGGAGCTCGAACAGCTCGGCCTCGCAGAAGCTGCGGGCGTGGTCGATGGCGCCGTGATCCGCATGCCCAAGGCGTATCCCATCTACGATTCTCAGTACGCCGACCATCTCCAGATCGTGCGCGACTTCATCGACCCCATTCCGAACCTGCACACGGTGGGACGGAACGGCATGCACAAGTACAACAACCAAGATCACTCGATGCTCACGGCCATGATGGCAGTGCAGAACATGAACGGTGCTGACTATGACATCTGGGCAGTGAACACCGATTTCGAATACCACGAGGAGCAGCGGGTCGAAACGCAGGAGCGAGAACCCGTCGCCACCGGCAACTGAGTCATGCGGATTGGAGTGGATGTCACCTGTTGGGCAAACGAACGTGGTTACGGGCGCTTCACCCGTGAGCTGGTGCCAGCCATGGCGGAGATAGCGGCGGATGACACGTTTCTCTGCTTCGCAGACCGGCGGGCTGCGGAGCGCTTCGGGTTATCGGCACCCAATGTCGAGCTCATCGAGGTGCCCCTGAAGGCGTCTCCGACGACGGCAGCCGCGGCGGAGGGCTATCGTTCTCCCGTCGATATGCTCCGGCTCACCCGGGCGGTCTGGCGGGCGGCTCCGGATGTGTTTTTCAGTCCGTCGGTGTACACCTATTTCCCGTTGCCACCGGGCATGCGCGCCGTCGTGACGGTGCACGACACCATCGCCGAGCGCTATCCCGCCCTGACCCTGCCGACGCGTCGCGACCGGCTGTTCTGGAAACTCAAAGTCGGGCTCGCCTTGAAACAGGCGCGGTTCATCCTGACGGTGTCCGATTTTGCCGCAAAGGAAATCACTGCCATGCTGGGCGTCGCGCCGGAACGGCTCAGGGTGGCGGTGGAAGCGCCGGCAAGGGCCTTCCAGAAGAGCGATTCCCCAGAGCGCGAGGCGGAAGCCGCCGCCCGCGCCGGCCTCCCGACGGGTGCCCGCTGGTTCACCTATGTCGGCGGTTTCAACCCTCATAAGCGAGTCGATGTGCTGATCCGCGCGCATGCCGAGGTCGTTCGCCAGGGTGGGAGTTCTTCCCCCTATCTGCTGCTGGTGGGAACCCGGACCGGAGACGTGTTCCATCAATCCGTAATGGACTTGGACCGCCTGGTGACCGACCTCGGGACGAGCGACCGGGTCAAGTGGACGGGGTTCGTCGACGACGCGGAGCTCCGGTACCTCCATGCCGGTGCCGTTGCCGCGGTGCTGCCGTCGGAATGCGAGGGATTCGGCCTGCCCGCCGTGGAGGCTGCCGCATGTGGTACCCCGGTCATTGCCACTCGTGCCAGCCCGCTGCCCGATCTGCTCGAGGGTGGGGGCATCTTTGTAGCCCCAGGGGAGGCCGAGCCGTTGGCGCGGGCCATGGTGGCCTTGTTGTCCGACTCCGAGCTCCGCCAACGATTAGGCACGCGCGCCCGGGAACGGGCAGCGGCACTCGACTGGAGCGATGGCGCGCGGGTGGCGGTTGGCGCGCTCCACGAGGCGACGGAATGAAGCCGGTTCGGTTTTGTTTCCTGACCACCTTCTACCCGCCATACCATTTCGGTGGCGACGCGATCGGGATTCAGCGATTTGCGCGCGGTCTTGTTGCCCGGGGGCATGAAGTGACGGTGGTGCATGATGTCGATGCGCATGCCTTGCTATCCAGCACGCAGCCGGTTGGCACTGAGGCTGAGGCGGACGGGGTTGCCACCATTCCGCTTCGGAGCGGCGCCGGTGCGCTTTCGTCCTTGCTCACCCAGCAGGTTGGGCGTCCCGTGCTCACTGGCCGGCGAATTCGCCGAATCCTCGACGATGGGCGATTCGACGTCGTAAACTTCCACAATATCTCGCTGGTGGGCGGCCCCGGATTGCTCTCCTACGGCGAGCGGTCGGTTCGCCTCTACATGGCCCATGAGCACTGGCTCGTGTGTCCGAGCCATGTCCTGTGGCGCCACGGCCGCGAGCTCTGCACCGGGCGAGAGTGTCTTCGATGTGTGCTGCACTATCGGCGTCCACCGCAGGCCTGGCGCTACACCGGGTACCTCGAGCGGCAACTCGACAATGTCGACGCGTTCATTGCCATGAGCGAATTCAGCCGGCGCAAACACCAGGAGTTCGGCTTCTCGAGGGACATGGAAGTGCTGCCCTATTTCCTGCCCGACGACGAGCTCGAGCGGCCCCAGAGCGGGGCTCCGCCGCATCCGAGGCCGTATTTTC
>DATHRW010000396.1:0-6159 GCA_035464955.1 Gemmatimonadales bacterium | reverse complement strand
GGATCGCCATCGTGACCGATGATGACGCGCTCCATGCAGAGTGCGCCGTCCTTCGGTTCCAGGACACGATGTGGCTCCAGTTGCTGGCCAACCTCGCATGGGACGGAGCCAAGGTTCTGACCCCGTGACCCCTCTGGCGGCAGCCGAGGCCGCACGGCGAATCCTCGACCACGTCGACCGGCAACCACCGCTTCGAAGCCCGCTCGATGACGCCCTCGGCAGTGTGCTGGCCGAAGACATCGTGAGCCCCCTCGACATCCCTCCCTGGACCAATTCGGCCATGGACGGGTACGCGGTCCGATCGGAGGACGTCCGCGGTGCAAGCGCGACTCACCCGGTCCGCCTCCGTGTCGTCGAGCAGATTCCGGCCGGGTATTTTCCCACTCGTACCATTGGTGCCGGCGAGTGCGCGCGCATCTTCACCGGGGCACCGCTCTCTTCCGGGGCCGATACCGTTGTGCGACAGGAAGACACGGACGGGGGCAGTGAGATCGTGACGATTACGGCCGACCGTGACGTCAAGATGAATATCCGGCATGCCGGCGAGGACATCGCGAAGGGTACAACCGTCTTGGAACGCGGGACCGCACTCCACCCCGCCCAAATCGGAGTGCTCGCCTCACTTGCCATGGGGCAGGTCATGGTCTACCGGAGACCTCGGGTTGCGATCATGGCGAGCGGGGACGAGATCGTAGATGTCGACCAGCCGGAGGAGATCCTGGCCGGCCGGAAGATCGCGAGTTCGAACACGCATACGTTGATCGCGCTGGTGCGCGAGGCCGGCGGCATTCCCGTCAACCTCGGCATCGCGCGGGACACTCCGGAGAGCGTGCGCACCCATCTGGAACTGGCCGCCGACGCCGACCTGCTCATCACGACCGCCGGCATCAGCGTCGGGGAGCACGACTACCTGCGCGACGTGTTGCAGGACATGGGAGCCGATCTCAAGTTCTGGCGGCTCCGGATGCGGCCGGGCGCACCGGTCGGGTTCGGACTCCTGGGCAGGGTCCCGTGGATCGGGCTACCGGGCAACCCGGTGAGCACGATGGTGACGTTCGAGTTGTTCGTCCGTCCGGCGATCCGAAAGATGGCCGGGCACCCCCTGCCGTTTCGCCGGGCGGCTCGGGTTCGACTCGAGCAACCGATTGCGCTCAGGCCCACGCTGCAGCACTTCCTCCGTGCAACCGTCAGCGAGCGTGCCAACGGCCTCCATGCCCGTCTCACGGGCCCCCAGGGATCGGGCATCCTCATGTCGATGGTGCGCGCGGACGCGTTGCTGATCATCCCGGAGGGTCAACACGAGACCCCCAAGGGCGGCGAGGTCGAGGCCCTCGTGCTCACCGAACCTGGGCACCGAGCCGACCCACCTTTTTGACGTCGCCCCCGGCCGCGGCCGCGATGCTCTCCATTCACCCCGTGTCACCGGGCGGCTATTTTTGAGCGGGCTCTCGCCTAGCCCCGGAGGTGGGGCGAGGGATGATTCACTTTCAACCGATGGTGTTGCCGAATGAACAACTTCAAGACCTTCATCCTCATGGCGGGCCTCATGGCCTTGTTTCTGGCCGTGGGGCAGCTGGTTGGCGGATATAGCGGATTGATGATGGCGCTGGTGTTTGGCGCCGGCATGAACTTCTTCATGTACTTCTTCTCGGACAAACTGGTGCTCAAGATGTACCGGGCCCAGGTGGTCACCGAGCAGGAGGCGCCCGAGCTGTTCCGCATGGTCGACCGGCTGCGCCAGCGTGCTCAGCTGCCGATGCCGGTCCTGGCGGTTGCCCCACACGAGCAGCCCAACGCATTCGCCACGGGACGCAGCCCGAACCACGCCGTGGTCGCCGTCACGACCGGCATCCTCAAGTACATGCCGCAAGAGGAGCTCGAGGGCGTCATTGCCCACGAGCTGGCCCACATCAAGAACCGGGACATGTTGATCTCGACCGTGGCCGCCGGCATCGCGGGGGCGCTCAGCTACCTGCCGTACCTCCTCTTGTTCGGCCGCGGGGACAGCCGACAGAACCCAATCCTCTCCTTGGCGATGATCATCCTCGCTCCGCTTGGGGCCATGATGATCCAGTTTGCGGTGTCCCGGCAGCGCGAATTCGAAGCCGATCGCGTGGGTGCACAGATCCTCGGCCGGCCCGAGCCACTCGCCAACGCGCTCCGAAGGCTCGACGCTATGGCCCAGCGCATCCCGATGCAGGTCGCGCCGGCGGCCGCGCCGCTGGCGCAGGTCAATCCCCTTGCAGCGCACGGCGGTGGTTTTTCCCGGCTGTTCAGTACCCATCCGCCGACGGAGGAACGCATTGCGGCGCTGGAGGCGCTCGCGATGGGCCGGTAGGACGGCGACACACAGCAGTCCCCGAGCGCCGGCCCGGACCGCGGCCGGCGCTCTCACATGCGCGAGGGAGGGGCCATGAGCGCTCCGCGGCTCAGCGGCATGCGCCGGCAAGTCATCGCTTGGTCGCTGTACGACTTCGCCAATTCTGCCTTCACCACCCTCGTGGTCACGTTCATTTACGCATCCTATTTCGTGCAGGGCATCGCCCTGGACGAGAACGAAGGGACCCGACAGTGGTCGCTCGCGGTGACGGCCACGGCGGTGGTCGTAGCGCTCGCTTCTCCCTATTTGGGGGCGATGGCCGACCGGGGCGGCCGGCGGAAGCGCATGCTCTTCATCGCCACCCTCGTCGCGATCTTGGGAAGCGTCGGCCTCTTCTTTCCCTCGGCGGGGCATGTGTGGGTGGCGCTGACGACATTCGCCATCGCCAACATCGCCTTCGAAATCGCCAACGTCTTTTACAATGCCTACCTGCCGGACATCGCGCCCCAGGAGCGGATCGGCCGGATTTCAGGGTACGGTTGGGCCGCGGGATATGTCGGGGGTCTGGTCTGCCTGGTGGTGGCGCTGGTGGGGTTCGTCCAACCCGAGGTGCCGTGGTTCGGCCTGAGCAAGGCCGGCGGCCAGCACATCCGCGCGACCAACCTGCTCGTGGCGGCATGGTACGCGATGTTCAGCATTCCGCTGTTCCTCTTGGTCAAGGACCGGCCAGAGCGCCGCATGACCACCTCGGACTCGCTCTGGGTGGCGGCAACCCGTCAGCTCGCCAGCACCTTCCGCGAGATCCGGCGCTACCGCCAGGTGTTCCGCCTGCTGCTCGCTCGATTGATCTACAACGACGGGTTGGTCACGATCTTCGCCTTCGGCGGGATCTACGCCAAGGTGACCTTCGGGTTCTCGTTCAGCGAGGTCATCATCTTCGGCATCGTGTTGAATGTTGCGGCCGGGATCGGTGCATTCGGCTTTGGCTTCCTGGACGACCTCCTGGGGGGCAAGCGGACCATCCTCATCAGCTTGGTGGGTCTCTTCCTGGCCAGCCTCCTCGCCGTTTTCGCCCAGAGCAAGAGCCTCTTCTGGCTGGCGGGAACGCTGGTGGGGATCATGATCGGCCCCAACCAGTCGGCCAGCCGGTCGCTCTTGGGTCGCTTCGTTCCCCCGGACAAGGAGAACGAGTTCTATGGCTTCTATGCCTTCTCCGGCAAGGCGACCGCGTTCCTCGGGCCGCTGCTACTGGGCCAGCTCACCGTGATGTTTCAATCCCAGCGTGCCGGGATCGGAGTCGTTGCGGTCTTCTTTTTGGTCGGCGGCTTGCTCTTGCTCCAGGTGGACGAGGCGGAGGGCGTGGCCAGCGCCGGGCGGCTCGAGGCCCCTCCGGCGGCCGGGTGAGCGCCTTCAGGCCACCACCAACGGCACTTCACTGTTTGGAAGGAGAGGCTCGGGATGCCCGCTCATACGCACTATCTCTGGTTCGAGACCGAGAGCCGGCAGGAGATCATCGACATCACCGACCGGGTGGCGGAGCAGGTGGAGCGCAGCGGCATCGTGGAGGGCTACGTCTTGGTGAGCGCCATGCACATTACGGCCTCGGTCTTCGTGAATGACCACGAATCAGGACTCTGGCGAGATATCCTCGAGTGGCTCGAGGAGCGGATCGCACCGTGGGAGCCATCCCGCTACCGGCACAACGAGACCGGGGAAGACAATGCAGCCGCCCACCTCCGCAGCCTCACTGTCGGCCACGAGGTGATAGTTCCGGTTACTGGTGGTGCGTTAGATCTCGGACCGTGGCAGCGAGTGTTCTACGGAGAGTGGGACGGCCAACGGAGGAAGCGAGTGGTGGTGAAAGTGTTGGGCGAAGGAGAAACGGCGCGGTAGAGAAGCGTTAGGGCCGCTGAAGAATTACTGCTACCACCCCCCTACCGCTCCGTTCGGTTCCTACGCTACCAACACTAGGCAATATGCCCTATCCGCAAAGACAGACAACCTGCCAAGCTTCGACAGTGTCGTATTTTATGTCAGTCTCTTCCGTGTTGGTGCAATAAGTTGCGCTAGCAGGGTCAGACGGCGAAGTGCTCCTCGGGCACCAGCGCCTCGCGGCCGGAGTTGTCGCCGAGGTTGGGCGGTCCGACTACCCGGTTGCGGCCGGCCTCCTTGGCGAGGAACAGACGCTTGTCCGCCACATCCAACAGATCGTCGCCGGTGTCTCCGTCGGCCGGGAAGCCTGCCACACCGGCGCTCACCGTGAACCCGGCCGTGGCCTCATGCTGGGGAAGCCGCACCAGCGTCTGCGCAATCGCGAGCCGAAGGTGCTCCAGCTTGTCCACGGCATCCTCCGGCCCGGTTTCAGGAAACACCAGCACGAACTCCTCACCCCCGTAGCGTGTCACGACGTCGCTTTCGCGCACCGAGCGCAGGATGGTATCCGCGATTGCCGACAGAGCCACATCACCTGCCGCATGGCCGAACGTGTCGTTGAATCGCTTGAAGCGATCGATATCCACCATGGCCAGCGACAGCTGGTGCTTATACCGGATCGCCCGGCTGATTTCGGCTTCGAACCGGTGCTCGAAGTAGCCCCGATTGAGCAGCCCCGTCAGACGGTCCCGCGCCGAGAGGCGACGGAGCCGCCGGACCCGGCCCACGATTGCCATGCTGAGCACGGCTGCGGCGACGAGAATCAGGAGCCGTCCCCACTGGGCCGGCCAGCTGAACTGCCCGTCGACGAAGGGTGCATACACCGGCGAATTCAGATCCCACCGCGTGGCCGCGTAGTAGGCGACGAGGCTGTACTGTCCGGCCGCAAGCAACCCCGAGAAGGCGCATACCCGCAGGTCGTAGCGGATGCTGGTTGCACCGATCACGAGGAAGTACACTTCGAAGACCACGAGGCTGTTGACCGCCAGGTGGGGCCGGTTCATGAGCAGGAAACCGACCAGTGCCAGGCTCACCAGGGACACATCGAGGGCCGTTGTCGCGAATCCGAGCCATGGCTTGTAGAAGCCGCGCCGGACCAGTACCCGGATCCCAATCGCGCCGAGTACCGCGAGCAACACGGCCACGAGGCCAACCACGTACTCCTGGGCGTCAGGATTCCGTACCGCGTTGTAGAAGGGGATGAAGAGCAGGAGACTCAAGACCAAGAGCCGGATGTTGGCCACGACCAACTCGCCGCCGGCTCCGGCGTCGACCAGGGCCGGATCCGGGCCGCCCCACCAGTGTTTGAGTCGTGTCCCCCACTTGTCCGAACTTGTCACGCGCCTTGCCTTCGGCGATTTCCGCCAGGTCTTCGGGATTACATTAGCCGATACTTGGGTCCGCTTCCCCCCTCCCGCGGTGTCCAGCGCGGCCCCAGAACGTCGGTCGCCTTGCAGTCGACGCAATTCGGTGCCGCAACGCGGACCCCGTTCTCACCCGCTTCGTAGACCCCGGCCGGACAGAGGCTGGTATAGAGGTCGGCCAGCGCCGGTGCCACCTCAGGACCGACCAGGAGATGGCTGGGGATGTCGTCTCGGGTGGCGTTCCCCGACTTGAACACCGCATCCACCTTGCTGAAGGTGAGGCGACTGTCAGGGGCTATCGCCAGGGCCGGACCGGCCCGCCGCGGGACCGCTGCGTCCTCCGGAACTGCAAGTTGCTTGCCGAAAGCCCGGCCTTTGGTCAGGGCCATCACCCCGGCCTTGGCCGCGCCCGCGACGAGACCGCCTTTGAAGGCCAATCGCATGTTGCGGGTCCGGTAGAGTTCCTCCGCGACATAGCTCTCCCGGATCATCCGATCGTACGCCCCGAGGGACGCCGCCGACGTGTCACCTCGCTTGAGCGCC
>DATHRW010000395.1:0-10235 GCA_035464955.1 Gemmatimonadales bacterium | reverse complement strand
AGCAGAACCGCATTCTCGTTATCGCCGGCGATTGGCCGACTCTTCAGGAAGGATGGCGTGTCAGGCACCGCGGTGATATCACCGAACGCGTAGTGCAATCGAAGATGGCTGGGAAAGTACCGTGCGTATTGTTTGAGATCGTAATAGTACATCGAATGTTTCGTACTAATACGATCCATGGTCGTAGCGGTGTCTCCAAGCGTGAAGCTCTGACGCAATTTGTTGTAGTACGCGACGCGATCGGCAATCTCATGACGATCGTATCGGTTCAGATCTCGGAGGATGCCACTCAGGCGCGACCGAAAGAGAGCCTGTGGAGTAACGTCGCGCAGGAAGTTCTGCAGATAATAGATCGGTCTGTGGGCTATTCGGCGCAGGTCGGACACAGCGACGGAACCGGTTGAGGGTCTCGGGGAAAGTAGCCTGACCCAGTGGATGGGGCATTCCCCCATCGGGTGATCGGCGGTGCTGCCGGGACGGGATGTCGTCTGCGCAGCTTGCAGCGAGGGCCTCGAGCTAGACGCGGCAGAAACTCCCGCCCGAAGATCCGCAGTCTCGCTCATAGGCACGGGCCAACCAGCCCAGCAGCACCTGCCCCGCGTCCTCCGGCGTCCGCCCAAAGACCAGAATGCCGTCCTCATGGCCGCCCATCGCGAGGATGCGCCGCTCGGCGAAGACCCCATCGCGATACAGCCGCTGCACCTCCGCGGCCATCGCCGGCGTTCCATACGGCACACGAGCCTCGGTGGTGGGAAGCCGCAGCTCGCGGGACCGGCGCCAGAGCACCGGGGTGTGGGCGTGCAACACGCATCGGATGTGCGGGCCCAGGTCGTAGGTTGCACCGTGGGTCAGCGACTCCGAGGACGGCTCCGTGCGGCCGTGGCTCTTTAGCCAGTTGCGGCGGTGATCGTATTGCTCGACCATGGCGAAGTCGTCCGGGCCGATGCAGCGCTTGCCCGACGTCTGCGTGCCGGTAATGAGGTAGCTCCGACGGCCCAGGGCCGCGCCGGGCCGTCCGACCCGCACACTGACGTTGCCGTATCCCGCCCCGTCGTACCGGCGCGGATCCTGGCCCACCAGCCCGGTCAGCGCCATGATCTCACGCCACGCAACCAGTTGGCAGATGAGCTCGTGGAGCCGGTCATGGTCGATCGGCCGACTCTCGTGCTCCACTTCGAACTTGATGACGCCTTCCGGATGGGTCATGGCGATCGTGAGGCGGTTGCTCGCTCCGGGTAGAGCGAGAGGAGGCCGGCTTCGGAGGCGGGGCACATGCCACGTTCGGTGATCAGACCGGTGACCAGATCCCGCGGTGTCACATCGAAGGCGATGTTGAGGGCCGAACTCTCTGGAGGCCCAACCTGGACGGTCTCGATATCTCCCCCCGCCGTCCGCCCCGTCACGTGGGTCACTTCAGTCATGTCCCGCTCCTCAAGCGGGATGTCGGCCACTCCGTCGCGGATGGCCCAGTCGATGCTCGAATGCGGGACGGCCACGTAGAAGGGAATGCTGCTGCGGTGGGCGGCCAGGGCCTTGGGGTATGTGCCGATCTTGTTGCAGACATCACCCGACACCGTGGTGCGGTCCGTGCCAGTGATGCAGAGATCAACCCTGCCGCGCTGCATGAGATGCGCCGCGGCGCTATCGACGATGATGGTGTGCGGAACCCCATGGGCGCCAAGCTCCCAGGCCGTCAGGCCGGCCCCCTGGTTTCGCGGACGCGTTTCATCGACCCATACATGCACATGGATGCCGGCGTCGAACGCCTGGTAGACCGGGCTCAGCGCCGTGCCGTAATCGACCGTGGCCAGCCATCCGGCATTGCAGTGTGTCAGGATCTGTACCGGCCGACCCTGCTTCCGCTCCGCGATCTCACGAATGACGGGGAGACCGTGCTCGCCGATCTTCCGGCACGTCTCGACATCGTTCTCGGCGATCTCGCCGGCCTCCGCATAGGCCGCCGGGCCCCGCTCGCTCGGAGGAAGCTCTCGCAGCACTGCCGACACACGATCGACGGCCCAGGCAAGGTTGACCGCGGTGGGACGAGTCCGACAGAGCGATTCGCCAGCCTGCTTCAGGGCGCTGTCCGACGCATCCTGTCGCGCGGCGAGTGCCATGCCATACGCGGCTGCGGCTCCGATCAGCGGCGCGCCGCGCACTTGCATCGTCCGAATCGCGTGTGCTACCTGGTCCACCGTTTCGAGGCGCATGAGCCGAAAGCGATGGGGCAGCGCGGTCTGGTCGATGATCTCGACCGCCCAGCCATCGTCGGCGATGCGGATTGTCCGATAGGGGGACCCGTTGACGTTCATGGCCCAAAGATGGGGCCGACGACGCGTGGAACGCTAGCGACGGCGACCCTCGGCGTTCGGGGCCTTGCGTTGAAGCTCCGAGAGGATCGCCCGGGCGTTGCCGTTGTCGGGGTTGAGCGCGAGTGACTTTCGATAATTGCGAATGGCGCGCAGCGTGTCCCGGGCAACCAGATAGCCCTCCCCCAGACTGTCCCAGGTGTTGAAGCCACCAGGGTAGGCCTCGGTATTGAGATGAAACACCGCGAGGGCTAGCTCGATCTCATCCGCCCGCAGCAGGTCATACCCCAGGGTGTTGAGCACTCGCTCACTGAAGTCGTACATGGGCTCCGAGCCGCTCGTTCGACGCTGTTCGTGATACCAGTCGACTGTGGCCGCATAATTGGTCTCCGTGAGCCGCCGGAGGACCTCCGTCGCCAGCGAGCGTGGATACAGCCGGACGAAGTCCACGGTCGGTCCGTCGATCACCGTGTCGCGAATCGTCTCGCCACGCGCGAACGCCAGCACAGTTTCCACCAGGGTCGGTGAAACCCTCACAAGGCCGTCATGCGCGACACCGCGCAGTACCAGCTGCTGCGATTGCTCGAATCCGGCTGCAACTGCGGCCGCGTTCCTTTCTGGTGTGCGCCCGTCCAGCGTTCCACTGATGAAGAGCGTCGGGATGGCAGCGTGAATCGGTGCGCGAACGGCATCGCTCAACCGGGGAAGGCCCGGCACCTGGCAGACATCAGGAAGCGGATAGTCAGCCGCAGTGCCAACCACCGACGTCGGCGCCTCCGATGCGATGCGCTCGAAGCGCTCTCCCGACGCATATGACGCGCAGGTTGTGGCGAGCGCCGCCGCCGACCAGCTCAGGCCGCGACGAAACCCGTACGCCCAGCGTCCCAAGTCGGTGAAGTCACCCCGAGACATCTCCACAATCGACGCCGGGATCCGCTCGAGTTCACCTTGGCTCTCGATCGCATCCGCCAAACGTTTCTGCAGATCCCACTTCCCCACGACCACGCGACGCTTCGGCAGTACCTCCACTCGCACCGGCTCGCGGTCGAGGCGATCGAGCACCTGCCGGAGCGTACCGAGGAGGTCCGGGTACCCTGCATAGGCGGTGTCGCTTCCGGCGAGGTCGACCAGCTCCTGCAGCGCGGCATCGCCATCACTCGGCAGCGCCAGCGTCTGGT
The DNA here is from genome assembly GCA_035464955.1 of Gemmatimonadales bacterium. Lineage (GTDB taxonomy): Bacteria > Gemmatimonadota > Gemmatimonadetes > Gemmatimonadales > GWC2-71-9 > JABDII01. The sequence goes on along the minus strand of DATHRW010000395.1, from coordinate 6,748 downwards.
CGGGGCCCTGAATGCCGGCGAGGATCAGACGGTCCACACTGGCCGGGTAGCGTCGCGCCATCTCCAGCGCCACGTGGGTTCCGGACCCGAATGCCCAGAGCGTCAGCTTCTCCGCGCCCAAGGCCTGCCTCAGGTCCTGCAAATCGTTCACGCTGGCTTCGACGGTGTATCCGGAGAGGTCGAAGCCACGGCGCTGCATGAGCTCGATGCATGAGGCTGCATGCTTGAGGACCCGCGACCGATAGCGCTCAGGACTGCCCGGACGATCGAGCGGCAGGTGGTCCTCCTCCGGACATCGCATGGAATCGGCTGCCTGTCCGGTCCCCCTGAGTTCCAGCGCGATGACATCGGCGACCTGTCTCAGGGCAAGCACCATCGGCGCCAGACTCCCTTGCACCGCGCCGACACCGGGCTCGCCGGGGCCGCCCGGCAGGTAGACGATCGGGGAGCCGGGCGTGGTCGCCGTGTTCTCGAAGCGCACCACGGGGAGGGTCAGCGTCCGACCCAACGGGTTGCCCCGAACCTCCGGCACTCGAAGCGTACCGAGATCCACCTCCAGCCGCCGCCCGGCCAGCTGCAGGTTGCCGGACGTAAATGTGAGCGTCTTGGCGGAGTCAGGGTCCTGGGCCGACGCCGGCTGAGCCACCACGGCCAGGGCCATCATGAGGAGAGCCGGGCGCGTCGCCCGAGAGAATCGCCGAGTATGATCCATCACTTCCCTACCCTTGCTCGAAACATGTAGTGCACGGAAACTACGTGCATAAAACTATGGGGATACTGCCCTCATGAGCCTTGCCCGTCACCACGCAGTGCGGGACGACCTGCCGGGGAGACGGATGCCCAGCCCGGGCAGGCACACGCGGCACACATCGGAAGCCCGGGCCCGATGAAGATAACGGGCGCCCTCGACCATGCTGCCTCCGCAAACTGAGCTCGAGCTCGACGACCTGCTCTCCACCCCGACCGAGGCAGTGGTCGAGTCCATGCGCGACCTGGACGGCGATGTGCTTGTTCTCGGCGTGTCGGGCAAGATGGGGCCCAGCCTTGCGCGGTTGGCGCGACGCGCTTCCGATGCCGCCGGTACCCGCCGACGCATTATCGGCGCAGGGCGGTTCTCACGCCCGGGCACTCGACAACTTCTCGACCGGGCTGGTGTCGAGACCATCGCCTGCGATCTGTTGGCCGACTCCGGGTTCGACGCGCTGCCCAGGGTCGAGAACGTCCTCTATCTCATAGGACAGAAATTCGGCACCGCCGGCGATCCGACCCGGACGTGGGCCACGAACGCATACCTGAGCGGCGCGGCCATGCAGCGGTTTCCGGAGGCGCGGTGGGTCGTGGTCTCGACCGGCAACGTGTATGCCATGAGCCCGGCCGGAGGCCGTGGCGCCACCGAAACCGACTCTTTGGGACCGGTGGGCGAGTACGCGGTATCAGCTCTCGCGCGGGAACGTATCGTGGAGTTCTTCTCGCGTCACAACCATACATCCGCGGCCGTGCTCCGGCTCAACTACGCGATCGAACTCCGCTACGGCGTGCTGCGGGACATTGCCGATCGAGTCTACCGCCGGGAGCCGCTCGACCTTTCCATGGGATGGGTCAACCTGATCTGGCAGCGTGACGCCAATGCGCGAATTCTTGCCGCTCTGGCCCACGCGGCCACACCTCCCCTCGTGGTGAATCTGGCGGGCGACAAAGTGAGCATTCGAGACCTGGCTCACCGCTTCAGTGGAATCTGGGGGATCGAACCTCAGTTCATCGGCGCGGAGGCCAACACGGCGCTGCTCAGCGATCCCGGTCGATCCTACCGATTGTTCGGCCCGCCCGAGGTGTCGGTCGAGCAGATGATCGAGTGGGTGGCCGGCTGGGTGGCAGCGGGAGGCAAGTCGTTGGAGCTGCCGACCCATTTCGAAGAACGACATGGCCGGTTCTAGCCCAAGCCGCTCCGGGCGCAACCCCATGCCACCGAGCGCGATTCTGCGGCAGCTTCGCCAGGGTGCGGTAATTCCCGCCCATCCGTTAGCCCTAACGCCCAGCCGCCGGCTGGACGAGCGGCGGCAGCGGGCGCTTACCCGTTACTACCTCGCATCCGGTGCCGGCGGCGTGGCCATCGGGGTCCACACCACACAATTCGAAATCCACGATCCGAAAATCGGGTTGTTCCAGCCGGTGCTCGAGTTGGGGGCGGAGACCATCGCGGAGGCTCGGACGGCGCGCCGGCGGCGGTTCATTCGGATCGCCGGCGTCAGCGGTCCGACCCGTCACGCGGTAGCGGAAGCCGTCCTCGCCGCAGACTTGGGCTATCACGCGGCCATGATCAGCTTTCGAGATCTCCGTCGCGCCCCGCTCGCTCGGCTGGTGGCCCGCGCCCATGCCATCGCCCAGGTCATGCCCATTGTCGGCTTCTACCTCCAGCCCGCCGTGGGCGGACGCATCCTGCCGCGAGGCTTTTGGCACCGATTCCTCGAGATCGACAACCTAGTTGCGATCAAAGTTGCTCCCTTCGACCGCTATCAGACGCTGGAGGTGGCACGCGCAGTGTGGGAGGTGGGCCGTGCCGGTGACGTGGCGCTCTACACGGGAAACGACGATCACATCATTCTCGACCTGCTGACCACCTACCGTTTCGCACCCCGACAGGCGCCCGTGCGCATGGTTGGCGGGCTGCTCGGTCAATGGGCGGTCTGGACCCGCCGCGCGGTCGCGCACTGGAAGGCGTGCAGCCGTGCCAGCGCGAGTCGGAGGCGGACGATACCCAAACCGCTGCTGGAACTGGCTGCGCAGCTGACCGATGCGAACGCCGCGATATTCGATGCCCCCCACGGCTTCCGGGGCTCGATCCCCGGTATTCACGAGGTGCTTCGGCGACAGGGCCTGCTCGGTGGTCGCTGGTGTCTCGACCCCGGGTGTGAGCTGTCGCCCGGCCAGCGAGCCGAGATCGACCGGGTGCACCAGGCGTATCCCCACTTGACCGACGATCGGTTTGTCGCCGCACATCGTGATGAGTGGTTGCGGTAATCCGTTCCCTGCTATGCCGAGAAGGGACCAACTGGTTAGGATTCACCGATGCCTCGCCGCCCCTCCAAATCGACCTCGGCCACATCGTTGCACGTCCTGGGCAGTCCACCCGGCACCCTCGTCGCGCATCCCGACGCCGCCGCCCCCACGATCCGGGTCATGGCCTTCGGCCCGGACGAATTGATCGAGGAGGAGGTCGCGACGCCCGAACAAATCCATCGGTTGCTGGGGCGTCATCCGGTCGTGTGGGTGAATGTCGATGGGTTGGGGAGTGCCGAGACGGTGCAGTCGATCGGGGAACTCTTCCGACTCCACCCGCTTGCCCTCGAAGACGTGCTCCACACCAGGCAGCGGCCGAAGCTCGAAGATTATGACGATCATCTGTACGTCATTCTGCTCATGGCCGAATATCACGAGCGGCTGGAAACCGAACAAATGAGCCTGTTCCTCGGCACGAATTTCGTCGTCACCTTCCAAGAGCACCCGGGTGACAGCTTCAACACGATTCGCACGCGGCTGCGTGAAAAACGCGGCCAGATCCGGAACCGAGATGCGGACTATCTGGCCTACTCTCTGATTGACGCGGTGATCGACGGCTATTTCCCGGTCCTCGAATCCTACGGGGATCTCCTCGACAGCATCGAGCGAGACATCGGCTATCGGCCAACCACCGACGCCTTGGGCGACGTCCAAACCACCAAACGTGAGCTGCGGCGGCTGCGGCGAGCGATCTGGCCGGTTCGGGATTTCCTGAGCACGCTGCAGCGCGAGCCCTCGCCGCTCATCTCCGAGCACTCGGTGGTGTATTTCCGCGACTGCAGCGACCATGCCGTGCGTATTTTGGACTTGGTGGAATCGTACCGCGAGTGGAGTTCGGATCTCACCGAGTTGTTCATCTCGACCGTGAACATGCGGATGAACGACATCATGCGAGTCCTGACCATCATGGCGACGATCTTCATTCCGTTGACGTTCGTTGCGGGCGTCTATGGAATGAACTTCCGCCGGATGCCGGAGCTCGAGTGGAGCCTCGGCTATCCGCTCGTGATGGCCGGCATGGCGGCCCTGGGGATTGCGCTGCTGATCTATTTCCGCCGGAAGGGCTGGCTCGGGGATGGCTCCCTGAGCCGACCGCCAGAGCCGTAAGCGGCCTCGAGCCCCTTGACACTTACTTCAGCTAGGATCCATCGATGATGGTGTTGCTCTCCGTGCTTCAGGACTCGACCGCCGCGCTCGGCACCGGAGCGGGAAGCGTGTTTTCTGGCATCGCCAGCCTCTTCGATGTCGATGTCGCATGGCTCGTGAGGCAGCTCCTCCGCGCCGGGATCATCCTGCTGCTCTCCTTCGCCGCCCTCCGCGTCTCCAAGGGCCTCATGCATCGCCTCGAGCGGCATTTGTCGGAGGAAGAGGAGGGAACGGGCGAGCATTCCTACGAGGATGCCAGGCGGGCCCGCACGGTAGCCGGACTGGCCTACAGCGTAGCCCGCATCGGCATCATCGCGACGGCGATACTGCTCGTCCTCAACTTGTTCTTTCCCATCGGCCCGCTCCTCGCCGGCGTCGGGGTCTTCGGGCTCGCGCTCTCGTTCGGTGCCCAGAGTCTGGTGCGGGACATGATCAGCGGGTTCTTCATTCTCGTGGAGAATCAATTCGGGGTTGGCGACATCATCGAAGTCGGGGGCACCAGCGGCGTGGTCGAGCGAATGACCCTCCGGATCGTCGCTCTCCGTGACGTGGAGGGAGTCCTCCACATCATCCCCAATGGCCAGATCGTCAAGGTCAGCAACAAGACCCGCGGATGGTCGCGCGTGGTCCTCGACGTCGGGGTGGGCTATGGGGAGCAGGTTGACGAAGTGATCGCCGTGCTTGCCGATGTCGGCCGCGAGTTCACGACGGACGAGGAGTGGGCCGATGACCTCACCGCCGATCCCGTGGTGCAAGGTGTACAGGGGCTGGCGGACAGTGCGGTCAATGTCCGGGTCGTCGTCGACACCAAACCCGGCCGTCAATGGGAGGTCAAGCGGGAACTCAACCGGCGCATCAAGAACCGCTTCGACTCAGAGGGCATCGAGATTCCCTTCCCCCAACGGACCGTCCATCTCCGTGGCGGCCCGGCACCCACCCCGAGCCGCTAGGATAGATCCCGGAGACGGGCTAAGGCGTTGGCGCCTGGGGGGGACGCTCCATTCCCGCTTTGATGATCGAGTCCGTCAGCCGAGCGCGCCGCTCGGCGTCGATGGAGTCCCACTGCGGCCCTTCGATCTGGACATTGACGCTCGGGAGCTTCTTCAGGGTCGGTGCCTCGATGACGGTGCCCAGCCGGGGGAGGCTCGGACCGGTCATTCCCTGCGCGATCCGTGTGCCCGTCAGCGTTGGCCGCTCGCGGTTCAGCCGTTGCAAGATCCGACCGTGTCGCCCAATCCGCCGGGTCAGATCCACATACTCCTGTTCCGCCGCTGGGTTCGAGAAGAGCAAGGTGCCGTCGGCCAGCCGATAGCGCCCATATTGGCTCAGCAGCAAGCCGTAGGTGGCATCCATCGCCGACAGCAGCGAATCGACCGTGCCGGCAACGTCGGCCCGCTCCCGTTCGGAGACCTCGACCCCAGGATGGGCAGCCTCAATCGCCATTTCGCGGCTGCGATACAACTGCACCGCATTCATGGTCGCCCGAATTTGACTGAGCGCCGTCAGTAGCCCCGACTCGGTCTGCAGTCGCGGCGCGTCGAACATGCCATTGAAGTCCACGCCCGACATCACCGAGTCGAACTGCGCTCTGGCGGCGGCGTAGGCGGCCACGTACGCGGTTTCGGAAGAACCGGAGTTCCGGCTCGGTCGAGTGGCTGCGGCACTGCCGCCTGCCACCGCACGAGTCGTAGCCGGCAAGACCGCTTGGTTACTACCCGTCGCGTTGGCCGCGACTGGCGCCATGGCCGAATCAGCCGGCGGTGAACTTGTGGAGTTCGGGCCGGCCTCCTCGGCACCACCGGTCTTGCCGCCGAGCAAGCTGAGCCCCAGCCAGCCGACCACAACGATCCCAAGCAAACCCGCGGCGCCGACCAGCTTCCGGCCCAGTCCGCGCGACCGATCGCCACGCACCGCGCTCCGACCGCGTATCGGAGTCGGTGAGACCATTTCCGGGAACTCGAGGTCGGGCAGCCACTCCCCGGCCTCGCCGGGAACTACCTCGCCGGAATCCGGCGGCGCGCTCGCCGGCGGCTGGTCGAAGTCACCCGTGGCGGTCTGCACGAGTTCCTCGATTGGCGCCGGGGACGGAGACACGGGTGGCGTGTCTCCGTTGGCCGCAGGGGCGTCGGCGTGCGACGGTGTCGGATCGGCGTGAGAGACAGGCGCGCTGGCGGGACGTTCGGATTCGAGCGGCAGCGGCTCGGGTCCCAACGCGAAGTCGAGATCGGCCGACTCGTCCGAGGAGTCGGCCGGCTCCAACAGCGGCAGGCCGTCGAGCGACTTACTACGAGGGCGGCGCCAACTCGGCTTCGGACTCTGAGCCGGAAGCTCAGGCGGAAGGGACGGCGGCGGCGTGAGCCGATCCGGCTTTGATTCGCGGGCCCACCGGGTTCGACGCGTGGTGTCCGACGTTCGCGTGCGGGCCGTCGGGTGAGCCGACTGGTCCCCGATGATCTGAGTCGCCCGCTTGTAGTCCGGATGGACCGTGATCGGGAGCCATTTCTCGGCCTGGGCGTGATAGATCTGCGCCGCGTTGCTCACCACG
>DATHRW010000394.1:0-2695 GCA_035464955.1 Gemmatimonadales bacterium | reverse complement strand
CATCACGATCGCGAACGCGCACTTCGAGCTGCTGATTCCCGGCACCCACGAGCATCAGGTCCTCCACTGGGAGCTGGCCGAGCAGCTGGTGGTCATCGACTTCCTGCGGTCGGGCCTACTCGATCCGGGTGGGCCGCTCACGCTGACGCCGGCCATCAACCCGGCGCCGTGGCGTGAGATTCCGGCCATGATCTACAACGGCCTGCCGGACGAGCTGAAGGCGCTGGTCGGTGGCCCGCCAAGCACCACCGATCCGGTGCCGATCCTGACCGATGGGCAGGCCACCATCCTGTTCGTGACCGGCCAGAGTACGCCGACGCCCGGCGTCACGACCCAGGAATACACCATCCAGTTCAATCAGGTGATTCCGAAGCCGTTCTGCTCGGGTGACGCGTTCCAGTACCTGTACGTGACCGGTCCGATCGAGCTCACCCAGCGGACCATCGTGACCCAAGGCGGGAACTACGTGACCATGTTCCGCGCGCATGGGCAGCTCGACCTGACGCCGGTGGATCCCAGCACCAGCCCGCCGACGCCGCTCGGGGATACCTACACGGCCGTGATCAACCAGAACGACCATGCCCGCCTGAACGACCACCTGTCGTCGGTGTCGAGCGTCGTGCTGCAGATCGAGGTGCCGCCGTCGGGCCCATTCCGCGGCAGAATGAAGGTGGTGCTCAAGGTCGGACCGGGGTCATCCACCGGGTACGACATGGAGGTCGAGTGTACGCCGTAATGAAGTGATCGGCACTGTCGGAGACGGCGTAACCAAGCCGCGCGGGGCCACCGAGCCTCGCGCGGCTTGATCGTGACTTGACCCCGCGCGGCGAACGTAGCGGCGGACCCTCACGGAGGAACTCACCATGTGGTTCGCCCTCTTGCTCGTACTCAATGCCTCGGCCTCGCCCGACTCCGCCCTGAGCAGGTACGTCACCGTCGCCCGGGCCGAGTCGCTCCACGCGGTGGTGGTGGGCCATGGCCGGCCGGTCGTGTTCATTCCGGGGCTCGCCGGGTCGGCCTACGCCTTTCGCAAGGTGATCGCGCTGCTGCCGCGAGACGAGTACCGCTCGATCGTGGTCGAGCCACTCGGCTTCGGCAATTCATCTCGCCCCGAGAAAGCCGACTACTCCCTCACCGCCAAGGCCGATCGCGTTGCCGCGGTGCTCGATACGCTCGGCGTCTCCGACGCGCTCATCGTCGCCCACTCGCTCAGCGCATCGATCGCACTGCGCCTGGCGTATCGCCGGCCCAGCGCGGTGGGAGCGCTGCTCTCCATCGAGGGCGGCCCCAGTGAGTCGGCCACCACCGAAGGCTTCAAGAAGGCCCTCAGGTTCGTGTCGATCATCAAGTGGGCGGGCGGAGCCAAGCGCATCCGGAAGGAAATGCGGAAGGGTTTCATCGCGGCGTCGGGCGATCCGAGCTGGGTGAGTGACGAGGTGGTCGCCGCCTACACCTCAGGTGTTGCGGCCGACCTGGACGGAACCCTCCTGGCCTACATCCAGATGGGCAAGGCGCGCGAGCCGGAGCGCCTCCAGGATCATCTGGCTGGTATCCCGGCACCCGTCTTCCTGCTCAGGGGAACGGCGCCGCACGAAGGCGGGGTCTCCCCCGACGAGATCGCGCTCTTCCGCCGTACTCTCCGCGCCTTCCAAGTGGACACGGTCGGTGGCGCCGGCCATCACATCCACGAGGAGCGTCCCGGCGCGGTGGTCGAGGCCATCGAGCGGATGCAGGCCTGGCACCTGGCCCACGGGAAGGCACTTGAGCCCCGCTTGACTCCCGGTGGGTAGCTCTGGGACAGGAAGCAACGAGGAGGCGTTATGCGTGCAATCGTGACTGGAGGCGGAGGCTTCATCGGGAGCCACCTGATCGAGGCGCTGGTAGCCCGGGGCGACGATGTGGTCTGCATCGAGCGGCCCGGTGCGCCCAACCGGTGGCTCCGGGATTTGCCGATCGAGTATCGCGATATCGGACTCGAGAACGTCGCAGCACTCCGCGAAGCCTGTGATGGTGCCGACGTGGTGTTCCACCTAGCGGCACTCACCGAGGCCCGGACGCCACACGAGTACTACCTGATCAACACCGAGGGCACGGCGCGGGTGCTCAAGGCCGCCGCCGCGCACAACGGCGGCGCACCCAGGGTCGTGTTTCTCTCATCGCTGGCCGCGGCCGGCCCCTGCCGGAACGGCGAGCTCTTGTCGCCCGACACGGTGCCGATGCCGCTGTCCCACTACGGCCACTCGAAGCTCCTGGCCGAGGTGCTGGTGCACGCCTATCGGGACCGCGTGCCCGCCACGATCCTCCGTTTCAGCGCCGTGTACGGCCCACGCGAGAGGGCGGTGCTCAAGATGTTCCGGATGATCAAGCACGGCGTCGCGTTAACCATCGGTCCGTGGGAGCGGGAAGTCTCGATGCTCTACGTGCGCGATGCGATCCAGGGGCTGCTCGAGGCGGGCGACACGCCTCGTGCGGTGGGCCACATCTACTGCCTGGCCCATCCCGAGCCCGTGTCGTGGGCGTCGGTCGCAACCGCGATCGGCCGCGCACTCGATCGTAAGCCCCGACTGGTGAGCGTGCCGGTCGGCCTCGCGCGGGTCATCGCCGTCGCCGTGGAGGGTGGCGCCAAGGTCGGTCGTCAAGCGGCCGTGCTCAATCGCGAGCGCGTGCGTGAGCTGACCCAGCAGCGCTGGGTGTG
>DATHRW010000393.1:0-5029 GCA_035464955.1 Gemmatimonadales bacterium | reverse complement strand
GATCCAGCTCGAGTGTCTGGCCGGCCACGACCGTGACGGATCGGGTCATCGGCGCGTAGCCGATGGTCCGAGCCTGCAGGGTCTGCATGCCGGCAGGGACGCCCGGCAAGTTATAGCGGCCGTCCGCTTGGCTCACCGTGGAGCGGCCCGCGACCGTGACCGTAACCCCTTGGAGAGGCCGCTCCGATGTCTCGCCGCTGACGCGGCCCCGGATGGTCCCGGTGGTCTCCTGGGCGCTGAGCGGAGCAATCGAGAGCGCTGCCAGGAGGACGCCAACCATACAACTTAGCCGTCTCATAGAACGTGCGTCCTTTCAGGTAGAACGGCGACAGCAACCCCAGCGCGGGACCAAAGACGCAGAGTCCTCAGTCCCTCCGCGGGGCCAGGATAAATACAGATCGAAAGACAGCTTGCCAATAATTTGTCCAAGTTCAGATTGGAACATAACTTAGACAGACTACCACGTCGGCACAGCGGTACCCGAATCTATGGGTCACGAATGAATCCCGGAGGAATGGACTATGAAGAGAACTTCATTCTTCACATAGATTCTCGCAACCCCCATATGCTGCGGTTTCCGCCCGGCGTCAATAGGGGGCGCAGGCCTCGGTCAGGTCGGGTGGGCGGAAGGCCGGAAAGTGGGTAGGTAGGCGGTGGAAGTAGGTAGACACTGGATAGGTAGGTGGGTAAGTGGGTAGGTGGGTAGGTAGGTAGGTAAGTAGCAGATTGGCGAGTAGGTTGGTCGGAGGTGGTCACGGAACGATATTGAAGTGCCTGGGAAGGACACACCATGCCATCCTCAGACCGCGCTCAACCCAACATCTACCCTTCCTTATCATATGCAGACGGTCGGGCGGCTATCGAGTGGCTGTGTCGCGCATTCGGTTTCACGACGAGGCTCGTCGTGCCGGGTCCCGATAGAATCGTGGTGCACTCGGAGCTGAGCCTCGGCCCCGGCGTAATCATGGTGAGTTCCGAGAAGCCCGCCGCCGGCCGCGTGGGCCCCAAGACCGTCGGCAGCGTGAGCCAGGCGCTCTGTGTACGAGTCGACGACCCCGATGCGCACTATCGACGGGCGAAGGCAGCCGGCGCCGTCATTCTCCAGGAACTCCAGGACGAGGAATACGGCTCCCGGGGTTACATGGCCCAGGACCCTGAAGGGCACCAGTGGTGCTTCGGCACGTACCAGCCGGGTGCCTACTGGGACGACCACCCAAACGCAGACAGTGAGGCCGCCGGGTGAGTTCGAGAATCCCTCGCGGCGCATACTGGGGCGCGCTCGGGCTGCTGCTGGTCGCGACCGGGGCGGCGGCCACAGCCGGGGCAATCGCCTCGGTCCGGGCGGCCGATTTCTACCAGCAGCTGACCAAGCCGCCGTGGGCTCCCCCGGCCGCCGTCTTCGGCCCGGTCTGGACCGCGCTCTACCTGCTCATGGCCGGTGCCGCGTGGCTCGTGATCCGAACGTCCGGTTGGCCCGGCGCCCGGCCCGCGATCGCCCTGTACCTGGTGCAACTGGTGTTCAACGCGCTCTGGACCTGGATCTTCTTTCGGTGGCGCTCGGGGGGTCTCGCGCTGCTGGAGATCCTCGTGCTCTGGACCCTGCTGCTGGTCACGATCCGTGTCTTCTGGCGCTCGCGTCGCCTGGCCGGCGTAATGCTCATGCCGTATCTCGCGTGGGTTACCTTCGCAACGGCGCTGACGTATGCCCTGTGGCAGCGTAACCCGACGGTGCTGTAGCCACAGTGGCTCGACTGCGAAATGAGTTGTCAACGGACAGCCGAGTAGATCCAGAGGGAGCCCAATTGGGTCGCACCCGCCGGTCGCAGCGGTGATGTTCTCGTCCACGCTCGCCTAATCGATCGAAGTCCAGCCTTTCACGTGACCCCGGGAGCCTACCGCATGATGAAGCACGCCACGGGAAGTTTCGAAGTTTCCATGAAGCCATTGTCCCCGCCCGACGAGGCGGGAGGGACGTCACTCGGACGGATGGCCCTCGACAAAACGTACGCCGGTGACCTCGTTGCCGTGGGCGAGGGCGCCATGCTCACGGCAGTCACGTCCACCAAGGGATCGGCAGGCTACGTCGCCATCGAGCGGGTAACCGGTACACTCGATGGGCGCACCGGGAGTCTGGTATTCCAGCATTCGGGCACCATGAACCGCGGGGCACAAGAGCTGTCCATCACCGTGGTGCCCGATTCCGGCACCGAGGAGCTCACCGGCATCAGCGGCCGCTTCACCATCAATATCGTGGACGGTACCCACCACTACGACTTCGAGTACTCCCTGCCGCAATGAATCCGGACAGATTGCGATCGAGCCCGAAGGGCCTGGTGAGCGGAAACGGGGCCGCACCCGCTAGATTCCATCTTCCCGACCAGGGCGCCGCAATATCGGGGACCGGATTTGCCAAAGAGGAGATTGGGTGATCGCACGTCCACAGTCGCTCGGAGAAGAGATCGCGAATAGCGTGAGCCATGGGATCGGCTTCTTGGCCGTGATCGCGGTGACTCCCGTCCTGATCCTTGCCGCACTGCCCCATGGCGCGGGGCAGGTTGTGGGCGTGAGCGTCTTTGCGGCCACCATGGCTCTTGTTTACCTCACCTCCACGCTCTACCACGCAGTACCGCACCCGCGTGTCAAGCGGGTTTTTCGGATCCTCGATCATGGTGCGATCTTCTTGCTCATCGCTGGCAGCTACACGCCGTTCACGCTGGGCGTGCTGCGCGGCGGGTGGGGGTGGACGCTGTTCGGGGCCATTTGGGGCCTGGCATTGGCCGGTGTGATCTTTCGAGCGTTCGCGGGCTTCCGCTACCCCAGGGTTTCCACGGCAATCTACCTGGCCATGGGCTGGCTGGCGTTGTTCGCTATTCAGCCGCTTTGGCAGCGTATGCCCCATGCAGGTTTGCTCTGGCTTCTGGCTGGAGGCCTCGCCTATACCGGTGGCGTAGGATTCTACGCTGCGAAGCGGCTGCGCTATAGTCATTTCATATGGCACCTTTGCGTTCTGATTGGTACGGCGTGCCATTTCATGGCGGTGATACGGTACGCGGCCTAGCACGTGCTCGTGCTGCGCACAGGCTGGTCGACCCTTCTTTCGACTAGCCGGAGCGGCACCTGATCCGCGTCATTCTCGACCCCATGCTCGAGCGGTTTGGCCGCGCAACGCTCCACTCCGCTCCGACGCGTCACGAGTTGATCCTGGGACATTTGGCGTACCTCGTCGGCCTGGCTCTCCTCGCCTGGGTTGTGGCCGGACTTGCAGGTCGCGCGACGCCCAGCGGCATTGGCACCGCGCTCGAGGCTGCCGGCGTCGGTGCGGCCCTCGGCTTCCTGTGCCTGTTCTGGGCCGTTCGGGTTCGGCAGACGGCGCCCGAGCCGTGGTTCTTCTCTCACCTCGTGTGGCTGAGCCTCACCTACGCGCGGGCCTTCGTTGCGGTGGCTGTCAGCACTCTTGGTGTGATTCTGGGCCTCGTCGTTGCCGCAATCGTTCCGCCGGTGGCTGCCCTCATTGGGTACGCACCGCTGGTAGCTGGCGGACTCCTCACTACGTGGTTTGCGTGGCGCATGGTCCGAGGTTACTGCGCCTATTGGCGCCGTGCCCAGGTCGGTCATCTGGTGGGCGTGGCGTCTCGGTAGTACGTTCCAGCGCTTATTACTCCCCGGTTGGAGGCTCCAAGGCTGAGCCACGAGTCTGAATCCCAACGATCGAAACCGATCGATCCCGCTACCGTCGTCGGCCATGTCCATCTGAAGGTCGCGGACCTGGAGCGTGCCGTCCGGTTCTATCGCGACGTACTCGGCTTTCAGGTGACGCAGCGGCTGGGCTCCGAGGCCGCGTTCCTGAGCGCCGGTGGGTATCATCATCACGTCGGTTTGAATACCTGGGAGTCGCGGGGTGGAATGCCGCCGCCGCCTGGCGCCACCGGACTCTACCACGTCGCCTTTCGCTACCCGACCCGCGCCGCCCTGGCCCAAGCGTTCCAGCGGCTGCTCGAGTTTGCCGTTCCGCTTCAAGGCGCCGCGGACCACGGGGTGAGCGAGGCCATCTACCTTCGAGATCCGGACGGCAACGGCATCGAGCTCTACTATGACCGGCCCATCGAGGCATGGCCTCGGGGGCCCGATGGCACCCTACAGATGGTGACGCAAGCATTAGACCTCGACGATCTACTGCTGGCAGGTACCTAAGTTCACTGCGGGACCGTTTCGCAGAAGTGAGTGAGCCTCAATTCGGTCGTGGTGACCGGACCCTTCCCCCAAGGAGTAACACCATGTCTCGATTCCCCCTCACCATTGGCCTGGCGGCGTTTGCTGTGGCCCTCTCGGCATGCGCCAAGGACACCCCGGTCGTCCGGGTTCAGGGCGACTGCGCCGTGGCATACCAGGGAGAGGTCTGCACGTGGGCGATGATGCAGGGCACCACAGTCCTCGAGGTCGGCGCCACTATCCCCATGACCAGCATTCAGAATGCCCCGGATGATGAGCACATGGCCTGGCCACCGGTTGCCGCCGTTGCGCCGTCGATGCCGGAAGCGGCCCAGTCACGAGCTGGCCTTACCCACCTCACCATGTTCTGGGAGGCCGGCGGACACCCCCCCGCCCCGTACATGACGCCCCACTTCGACTTCCATTTCTACACGATCCCGCCCGCGGACCGCGCCGACATTGACTGCACCGATCAAACCAAGCCGGCCGCCTTGCCCACCGGATACGATTTGCGCGACGAGGTCCTGCCGCCCGAGATGGCCGCGATGATCGGGGTGGACACGCTCGTCGGCATCTGCGTTCCGCAGATGGGCATGCACTCCCTGCTAGCGTCCGAGCTGGAGAGCACGGAGGTCTTCCGCGGGAGCATGGTCCTCGGTTACTACCACGGCAAGCCGATCTTCATCGAGCCCATGCTCACGCGCGCGCTTCTGATGGAGAGGCAGTCCTTCGATCTGCCCATCCCCGAGATCCCTGGGATGGCCGACCCGCATCCGCGCGCCTTCCGGGCGGAATACGACCCCGAGCAGGACGCGTACAA
>DATHRW010000392.1:0-11298 GCA_035464955.1 Gemmatimonadales bacterium | reverse complement strand
ATCTGCTTGGCATGGAACGATCCGTCGCGGCCGGTGATGCCTTGGACGCACAATCGAGTGGATTGGTCGACAAAGATGCTCACGCCGCCTCCTTTACGATCTTCACCACCTGCTGGACCGCTTCATCCATGTCGTTCAAGGCCGTCATCCCAACGCCTCGCAGAATCTCGATCGCTTCGGCCTCGTTCGTGCCGGTCAGTCGGATGACGATCGGGACGCCGACCTGGAATTCTTTCGTGGCCGCGACGATTCCGTTCGCCACGTCGTCGGTCCTGGTGATGCCGCCGAAGATGTTGAACAGGATCGCCTTCACGTCACGGTCGGTGGTAATGATGCGCAGCGCATTGACTACCTTCTCGGGATTGGAGCTGCCGCCAATGTCGAGGAAGTTGGCAGGTTCCCCCCCGTAATACTTGACCAGGTCCATCGTCGCCATGGCCAGTCCGGCACCGTTCACCACGCACCCGACGTTGCCGCTCAGCTTGATGAACGACAACCCTGCCTCCCGCGCTGCGACCTCGCTGGGATCTTCAGCCGACTCATCCCGCAGAGCCTCCAGATCAGGCCGGCGCTCCACCTCGTTGTCGTCGAGCACGACTTTGGCGTCGAGCGCGAGAACCTGACCGCTCGCCGTGGCCACCAACGGGTTGATCTCCGCCAACGACGCGCCGTTGTCCACGAAGGCCTGATAGAGCTGGCCCATGATCTTGGCCGCCGCCCGCACCTGGCCGAAATCCTGGTACAGCGTGAAGGCGAGCCCCATTGCCTGATGCGGCAACAAGCCGTAACGCGGATCGACCGCCACGCGAGTGATCTTCTCGGGGGTCTTTGCCGCGACCTCCTCGATGTCGACACCGCCGGCGGCACTCACCATGAACACCGGACGCTGCGTCTCCCGATCCATGATCAGCCCGACGTAGGTTTCGCTCGCGATCTCGGCGGCCGGCACCACCAATACCCGCTTGACCGGCAGCCCCTTGATGGTGAGCGCCAGGATCTTCTCCGCCCACATGCCTGCCTCGGAGGGAGTGGCCGCCAGCTTGACCCCGCCGGCCTTGCCCCGCCCGCCCGCATGGACCTGGGCCTTGACCACGACGCTCGTGCCCAGGCCGCGTGCGATCTCCTCAGCCTCCGCCGGCGTGGATGCCACGTCACCGCCCAGGGTTGGAATCCCCGCTGCGTGGAAGAGCGTCCGCGCTTGATATTCGTGTAGGTTCACGACTCCCTCTGGATGATTGTTCCTGTTTCGCCCCTCAGCGCCTCCGATCCATGCGCCAAATGGGCAATGATGGCGCGGGCACCGACCCCGCGGGCACGCACGAATCCGACCGCGGCCTCGACCTTGGGCCGCATACCACCCTCACCCAAACTCCCGTCTTCGAGCATGGCCTCGGCCTCGGCCAGTGACATGCCATGGATGGGCTCTGCCTCAGGTGTCTTCCAATTTCGATACACCGCATCGACATCGGTCAGGATGAGCAGGACCTCGGCGCCAAGCTCGGTCGCCAGGACGGTCGCTACCCGGTCCTTGTCCACAACCACGTCGAGGCCCTCGTAGCCGGTGACTGGATGATGATAGACCGCTGGCCCGCCTCCGCCCGCCGCGATAACGATCACTCCCGCCTCCACCAGGCGCTTGACCAGCGGCGCTTCGACCACACTCAGGGGGCGCGGGCTCGAAGCCAGTCGGCGCCAATGCCCGGCACCGTCCTTCCCTACTGCCACACCATTCCGTTGCAGGGCCTCCGCGTCCTCCTTGCTCAGCGCATGTCCGATCGGCTTCGTTGGCCGCGCGAGCAGCGGGTCGCTCGGGTCGACGATGGTCTGAGTGATCAGCGTGACCACCTCACGCACGATGCCGACTTTCTCGAGCTGGTTCTGAATCACCTGCTGGAGCATGTAGCCCAGCCAGCCTGCGGTTCCCGCAACGAGCACACCCAACGGCAGCGGCTCCGCCACATGCCGCGCCAGTTCCTGGCGCACCAGCTCATCGCCCACCTGCGGCCCGTTGCCGTGGACCAGCGCAATGTGCCAGCCCTCCTGGGCAAATTGGATCAGGGGAAGGACGCTTGCGCGCGAATGCCTGAACTGAGCCGTTATGCTGGAGGCCGAGGACTCCGGGGCCAGCGCATTGCCACCCAGTGCAACAACCACGGTGCGGGACGGCTCAGCCGTAGATTGCTTCGTCACGGGGTCCGGAACCTAGTCCAGGCCGAGCGCAAGGGGAACCTAGCGCGCACTGTCACGCTGCACCTCGAAGACGCGTCGGAGCGACTCGAACGCCGTTCCGAAATCCTCCCACCGGCCGGCCCGCAGGGCCGAGTCGGCGCGCACCATCCAGCGCCGCGCTTCCTCGAAGCCATTGACCGGCCCAAGCCCCGGCGGCGCGGGAGCCGATTCACCCAATAGGTTGGTCCAGGCCTCGTCCGCGTTGCGGCCAGCGCCGAGGCGCTCGTGATAGCCGACTGCAGTCCAGGTCAATTGCGGCCGGCCCGCCGCGCCACGTCGGCCGAAGTATGCCTGGGTCGCCAACACCCCGCCCATGAACAAGCTGTACCGAACAGGCCCGGTCGCGAACTCGGCACCAGCCGCGATCACCGAGTCGCGAATCTGCTCGTAGAGCGGAAATCGCTGCCACCGCGCCTCGAGCACCTGTGGCAGCGCCGTGCCTGCCACACTGTCGAGATGTGCCAGCCGGAGCACGTCTCGCCCATCCCGCGAGCCCTCCAGTACCGCGCTGAGGAGGCGTTTCCCCGGGTGGGCGTAGGCCGCAGTCATGGCCGGTTGCTCGCTGGTGCCGGCCCACGTAACCGACGCATCCGCCGGTGAGGCCGGCGTGCCCCGGGCCTGGACCTGTCGGCCTAATCCCCACGCTGGCCGCTCGAGTACCCGCGCTTGAATTCGAAACAACTCCGCGGGATAGGGCGCGACCCGCTCCACTGAACCCGGAATGGCCGTCGCCGGCTCCACGACTCCCGGCGCCAGGCTGGCCCATGCGGCTGAGAGCGGATCGTTGGGCTGGCGGTGATAGACATGGGTCTCGCCGGTCAGGCTGTGCACGGTCCCGAGAAAACCCGCCGCCACGACCCGGACGTCCGACCCGCGCCAGTGTTCCTCGGCAACGAGTGGAAAGCTTTCGGAGCGGACGTAACCGGTCGCTACCCAGATCAGTTCCCCATCGACCACGCGGGGAACAGGGACATCCCACTCGGCAAACGGCGCCAGCCGGCGGAGACGTGTCTCCGGGGCCAGGTTCCAGGTGATCGTGGTGTTGTCGGGCAGGCCCCGAAGCACGCCGCCGACCTGCAGCCCCCAGGCCAACATCACGCGCCTGAACCACGAATCCACTCGGAACCCGGCTCGCACCGAGTCCACCCGGTACAGCCGTGCCAACGGATGGAGAGCGCCGGGCGGCAGCTCGAGCATGGTTGTGAGCGACGGATAGGCGACGGTGTCCCCGAGCCGGTAAGACATGGCGCTTCCGTTGGCGGCGGCGCGGTCGCCGGCAACGGCCGAGATGAGCGTCGTTTCCGACGGCGCCTCGCGCACCATGAGCCAGACCGGCCGACGCACACCGTCGAGCGACACGGTGGCCGGGCTCACCGCCACCAACTCCGCTGAGTCCGGCCCCAGGGCGAGCAGCGCAACGGAACGGGTGTCCCACAACGCCGTGAGCGGTCGCCCGGGGCCCGGCGACTCCATTGGCGCCACAGACAGCGTATCCAGGCCGCGGAGCTCAAAGGCGATGGCTTCGAGTGCTCGGGCCGTTGCTTCGGACACGACCGGATTCCCGTCGCGGGAAACTCCCGGTGCCACGAGGTGGACGCCAAGCGATGTGGCAACGAGGATGGTCCAAAGCGAGAGGAGCAACGTGTGCCGCGGGCGCCAGGCCCAGATGGCCGAAGCGACGGCCGTGCCAAGGGCTACGCCGGCCAGCAGCTGGGCGCCGAACACCCGCGCTCCCCACATCCCCGCGTCATCCAGGCGCTTGATGCCGCCGACGAGCTCGTACGGCTCGAGGAGGTACCCCCACACCAGGCAGAGGGCCACGGCCACGAACAAGAGACCGACATGGCGTCGTGCATGATCGCTGATGGCGGGGCGGCCGCCGCGCCAACGAACCGATCCGACGACCAAGTACAGCACAATGACCAGCAGCAGGCCGAGAATCGCGAGGAGAAGGGCATAGCCATGCAGAAGCCGCCACAACGGCAACTGGGCGGCATAGACACCGAGGTCGCGGTTGAGCAGCGGCTCGGTCAGGCCATAGCCGGCCCCATGCCATGCGACGGCAACAGTCGGCCACCATGTGGATGCCCCGTGCCCGACCACCAGGCCGAGAACCCCGCCGGCGACAACCGCCCCGGTCACCAGTAGGCGCGGGGTCAGCGCCTCACGGATCTCGAGGTTGGCCATGTAGCGAGGAATTTGCACCACGCTCACGGCACGGTATACCACGAACAAATTGCCGATGAACCAGGCTGCGGCCACCGTGACGGCCAGGGCGTCCAATGACAGTCGGAGCAGGTGGACCTGCAACAGGAAGGCGGCCGCTGCCGGGGTGATCTGCTCGCCCCACCAGTAATCGGTCAAAACCACAGCGCACCACCGGCCGATAAACAACACCGCGGCCAGGATCACCGCGCCGGCCGCAATGGCTCGACCGTGACGCCCCATCGAGCTAGACCTCGAGGCCCTGGTCTCTAAGCCAGCCCATGACTTCATCCCGATAAGTGTCGAGCGCGGCAGGCTCGGTGGCTTCGAATCGCAGCACCAACACGGGCTGGGTGTTCGATGCGCGGAGGAGCGCCCACCCTTTCGGATGGGTGATACGGATCCCGTCGATCGTGTTGACCTCGTGCAGCTGTCCGAAATGCTCGACCGCGGCTTCGACCAGCGCGAACTTCCTTTCCTCCGGGCACTCGACACGGATTTCCGGCGTCGCAAAGGTCTCGGGCAGATCGGCAAGGAGACGCCCGACACCACCGGGTGACCGCGACACGATAGCCAGCAAGCGGGCCGCGGCAAAGAGCGCGTCATCGAAACCGAAGTAATCCCCGCCGAAGAACATGTGGCCGCTCATCTCTCCGGCGAGCGGGGCCTTGAGCTCCTTCATCTTGGCCTTGATCAGCGAGTGGCCGGTTTTCCACATGACCGGCACGGCGCCGGCCGCGATGAGTGCCTGAGGCAGCACGTCTGAGCACTTCACGTCGAAGATCACCTGACACCCCGGGCCGAAGCGTCGGACGGCGTCACGACCAAACAGGACCAGGAGCTGGTCGCCGAAGATGACCTTGCCCGTCTCATCGACCGCGCCGATCCGATCGGCGTCCCCGTCGAATGCAATGCCCAACTCGGCCTTGCTGCGCCGCACTTCTTCTTGCAAGTCGGTGAGGTTTTCCACCACCGTCGGGTCGGGATGATGGTTCGGGAACGTGCCGTCGGATTCGCAGAACAGCGGCGTGACCTCCGCGCCCAGACCACGCAACGTCTCGACAGTGACGAGGCTCCCGACGCCGTTGCCGCAGTCGACCACTACACGGACCGGGCGCTCCAGCGGGTTGCGCTCGGTAATGGCCGCCCGGTAGCGGACCAGCACGGAGGCGTTGCTGAGTTGCTTTCCCTGCCCTTCGCGCCAGGATTCCGCCAGAATCACGTCGCGCAGGGCCAGGATCTCATGCCCGAACAGCGCATCGCCGCCGAATACCATCTTGAATCCATTGAACTCCGGCGGATTGTGCGATCCGGTGACCTGAATCCCGCCGTCCAGTCCCAGCTCGGCCACTGCAAAGTAGAGCGCCGGCGTGGGCAGCATGCCCACGTCCACCACCGTGGCGCCCGCCTCAGCCAGGCCTCGGCGAAGGCCTTCACTCAAGGCGGGTCCCGACGGCCTATTGTCCCGCCCAACGGCAATGACGGGACTCCGGCTCAGCCGGGTCCACCCCATGCTGGCATACGCCCGGCCCAGCGCGGCGGCAAATTCGGGTGTCAGCTCGCGGTCGATGACACCGCGGACATCGTATTCTCGGAAGATGGAAGCAGGGACGTCCATGGAAACGCCTGTCGCTCGAGCGATGGCCGGTCGGACCGGCCATCAGTGGGTTGGGGGGAGTCTCAGGAACCGGCGATGGTCAACGCACGCTCCAACAGGGGCAACGCACTTCTCAGCGCGACCGCGATGACCCGACTGGGCCACACGCCGAACAGGAGGAGTGCACCGACGGCGCCGACCATTACTCCCATAGCCGGACCGGGGACGTAGATGTCGCGGTGGACGTCTTCTCCGGCCGGCTCCTTCATATACATCGACATGACCACGGGAAGGTAATAGCCCGCGGACACGACACTGGCCAGCACCAGGACGACGGCAAGGACCCACTGCTGCTCCAGAACCACGCTGCTCAACACCAGCCACTTGGCCATGAACCCGAACGTCCCGGGGAATCCGAGCAGCGACATCATGCACACGCTCAGACCGAAGGCCATCCACGGACGGTTTCGACTCAGGCCGGCAATACTCTGTAGCGTCACATCCCGTTCGCCGCGTCGTCCGAGGGCCGCCAGGAAGCCGAAGGTCGCAAGCGTCGTCAGTCCGTATGCCAGGAGATACAGGATGAGCGCCGCCGCACCGGCCCGGGAGCCGGGCCAGACGGCCACCAGCAAGTAGCCGGCGTGTGCCACGGAGCTATACGCCAGCATTCGCTTCAACGATCGTTGCGCCAATGCCACCAGGTTGCCGACCACCATGGTGGCGATCGCCAAGGTCCCGATGATGGGCTGCCAGACGCTTTCGGCGCCTGGAAATGCCTGCATCAGGAGCCGAACCAGCGCCACGAAGGCAGCAGCTTTGACTCCCGTCGCCATAAGGCCCGTGACCGGAGTGGGCGCCCCATCGTACACGTCGGGCGCCCACATGTGGAACGGAACGGCCGAGACTTTGAAGCCGAATCCGATGAGGATGAGGCCCAGCCCGAGGAGACCCAGCACCGGAATCTGTCCGCCCGAGAACTGCGCGCCGATCAAGAAGATGTTGGTGGTGCCGGTCGCGCCATACACCAGGGCGATGCCGTAGAGCAGGAAGCCCGAGGCAAACGCACCCACGAGGAAATACTTGAGGCCGGCCTCTGCGGAGAAGATGCTCCGGCGGTCGTAGCCCGCCAGCACGTAGGCGGCGATGGACATGACTTCGAGGCCAAGAAACACGACGATCAGGTCGACGGCGGCGCCGAGGAACATCATGCCGGCCGTACAGAGCAGGATCAGACAGTAATACTCGGGGGCCAACATGCGCTCGCGCTCGAGGTAGCCGAGGGAAAGCACGATCGTCAGGGCGCTAAAGAGGAGAAAGAGCGCGCTGGCCGCATAGCGGAACGAGTCGACCGCGATCATGGTCTCGAGCCCGATCGGGGACAGACCCTCCGTCCACACGTACATCAAGCCCACGCCGCTCACGAGCAACGCACCCAGGCTGAGCCAGCCGGCCAGCCGGCTGTCTTGCTCCGATCGATGGCGCCACCCGACCACCAACAGCACCCCCATGGCGGCGGTCGCGAGAATGATCTCGGGCAACAGGGCCCAGGTGGCCCCGAGCGGCGTCGCCAGGTCGATCGGCCTCATGGCTCGGCCCTCGCGTCAACGGGCTCAATGGCCACGCCCGAGCGGGCAGGCCCGGCACCACGGCCCGCCTCGACATACTCGACGTAGCGCTGTGCCGCGGATTCCATCCGTTGAAGCAGGGGCTTCGGATAGAGCCCCATCCACACGATACCCGCCACGATCGGCAGGAGCACCACCAGTTCGCGGGGGGTCAGATCCTTGAGGGCTCGGTTCTCCGGCCGCTCGAGCGGATTGTAGATCAGCCGCTGGAGTGCGCGAAGGAGGTAGGCGGCGGCAAAGATCACGCCCGTCGCGGCTAGTCCGGTCGCCCATGGATGAGCTGCGAAGCTGCCGAGCAATACCAGGAACTCGCCGACGAAGCCGTTCAATCCGGGCAGCCCGATCGAGGAGAGGGCAACCACGGTCAGGATCAGGCTGAAGATGGGGATGACGCGAGCGAGGCCGCCGAACGCGGCGATCTCACGGGTATGCCGCCGTTCGTACAGCATCCCCACCAGAAGGAAGAGGGCGCCGGTAGACAGGCCGTGGCTAATCATGATCATGAGGGCGCCCTCGACGCTCTGGAGCGTCGCGGCCCAGATCCCGAGCATGACGAAGCCCAGGTGGCTCACCGAGGAGTACGCCACCAGCTTCTTGATATCCGGTTGGACCAGCGCCACCAGCGCACCGTAGATGATGCCGGCCACGGCGAGCGTGATGACGAGGTTGCTCACCACCGGGCTCATGGCAACCTCGGGAAAGAACGGCACCCCGAAGCGCAGGAACCCGTAGGTACCCATTTTGAGGAGCACGCCGGCCAGGAGCACACTGCCCGCAGTCGGGGCCTCGACGTGGGCATCCGGCAACCACGTGTGGAACGGGAACACCGGCACCTTGATCGCAAAGGCCAGCGCGAAGGCGGTGAACAGCCACGGTGCCATGGTGTGGACCACGTTGGCGTGGGCCAGCACATGGGCATAGCTGAAGTCCAGCACGCCCGTGACCGTGCCGATCTGCCACACCATGGCAAGGATCGCCACCAGCATGAGGAGCGATCCCGCCATCGTATAGATGAAGAACTTGATAGCGGCGTAGATTCGATTCTGACCGCCCCAGACCCCGATGATGAAGTACATCGGAATCAGCCTCACTTCCCAGAAGACGCAGAACAGGAACAGGTCGGTGGCGACGAACACGCCGAGCATGCCCGTGAGCAGCACGAGCATGAGAGCGTAGTACCCACGTTCCTTGCTGGTGATAGAGGCCCAACTTCCCAGGATGCTGAGCGGCATCAGTGCCGTGGTGAGCAGCACCATAAACAGCGAGATCCCGTCGAGCCCGACGCGGTAGTAGATGCCCCATCCTGGAAGCCACGGCGCTGCCGACGCGAACTGCATGCCTCCGTCCATCTGATCGAACGCCCACCACAGCCCGAGCGACAGGACAAACTCGGCCAGGGCGACGACCAGGGCGAGCCGCTTGGCAAGCGCAGGCGGACCCATGAGGACGGGAAGAACGCCCACGAGCGGCAGGATCAGGAGCGCGTGGAGCACCCACTCCGAATAGCGGATGGAGACGAGGAAGTCGGCCATGGTCGCTACCCAACCACCGCGCGCATGATCCAGATCGCGCCAAGAAGGAAGAGCACGAGGTAGAAGCCCACTTGCCCGGTCTGGAGCGCGCTGCCGATCCAGCCAAGCGCGCGGGACACCTTGGCGGTCCCGTTGACCCCCACTCCATCGATCAGGCCTTGATCGATGCCGCGCCAGAGGGCCGTCTCGGACAGCCACATCAACGGGCGGATGATGACCCGGTCGTACAACTCGTCGACGTAGTACTTATTGAATAGCACCTTCCAGAACCCGCGCTCCTCGATCGCCTGCGCGGCGGGCACGATGGCCGTTCCGAGCGTGGCCCTGGTACCCCAGATGAGGCCTGCCACGGCCACCAGCACCGCTGCGCCGATGAGCACGGCCTCGGTCGTCCCGTGCGGCAAGTGCAGCGGCGCGAACGAATGCGCGGCTGCCGTCAGCGGCTCGAGCCAGGTCTCGAGTGCGTGGTGGCCGCCCACGAAGGCCGGGAGGTTGATGATGCCGCCGGCCAAGCTCAGAATACCGAGGACCACCAGCGGCCCGGTCATGGTCCACGGGGCCTCGTGCAGGTGGCGGCGCTCTGTTTCTCCGGTCCGGTTCGTTCCCAGGAAGGTCATGGCCATCAATCGCGCCATGTAGAACGCGGTGATGGCCGCAGCGGCCAATCCCAGCGCCCAGTAGATGTAGTAGACGGGGTTCTCACCGCCACGAGCGAACGCCGCGGCGAGAATTTCATCCTTGGAGAAGAAGCCCGAAAAGGGCGGAATCCCCGCGATGGCCAGGGTGGCGATGCCCATGAGCGCAAAGGTCCACGGCATGTGGGCGCGGAGGCCGCCCATGTTCCGCATGTCTTGCGCGTCCGCGTCGGAATGGGTGGCGTGGTAGGCGTGATGCATCGCGTGGATCACGCTGCCTGCTCCCAGGAACAACAACGCCTTGAAGAACGCATGCGTGGCCAGGTGGAAAATGCCGGCGGCGAAGGCACCCGTGCCGACGCCCACGAACATGTACCCGAGCTGCGACACGGTGGAATACGCCAGGACTTTCTTGATGTCGTATTGCCGGAGCCCGATGGTAGCGGCAAAGAGCGCTGTCACCGCGCCGACCCCCGCCACCACCAGGCTGGAGACGGGCGCCATAGCGAAGAGGACACCGGTGCGTGCCACGAGGTAGACCCCGGCGGTCACCATAGTTGCGGCATGGATGAGGGCAGACACCGGCGTCGGACCCGCCATGGCATCGGGCAGCCACACGTAGAGCGGGATCTGGGCCGACTTGCCCACGCAGCCGAGGAAGAGAAAGAGGGTGATGGCGGTGATCATCGCCCCGCCGAGCGGCAGCGCTCCGGGGGCGGCACGAAAGACCTCCACAAAGTCGAGCGAGCCCACCGACGTCCAAATGAGGAACATGGCGATCAGGAATCCGAAATCGCCGATCCGGTTGACGATGAAGGCCTTCTTCCCCGCGTCCGCCTTGAGCCGGTCTTCGAACCAGAACCCGATCAAGAGATACGAACAGAGCCCGACGCCTTCCCACCCGATGAAGAGCACGGGGAAATTCGCGCCCAGGACGAGGACGAGCATGAAGGCGATGAAGAGATTGAGGTACGCGAAGTAGCGGGCGTATCCCGGGTCTTCTCGCATGTAGCCGATGCTGAACACGTGGATGAGGCCGCCGACGCCCGTGATGATGAGCATCATCACGGCCGAGAGCTGGTCGACCTGGAAGGCCAGCTCGACGTGGAGCGTATCGACCGGCAGCCAGGACCAGAGGCTCAGGATGTAGGGCCGTTCGGGGGGGGCGCCCCACAGCTCCAGGAACGCCGCCACCGATACCAAGAAGGCCGCGAGCACCACCCCGGGACCCACGATCGACACGGCTCGCTTGGCCGTTGGCTTCCAAATCGCCAGGGCGCCGTTCACCAGGAACCCGACCAGGGCCAGCGCCACCGTGGCCCAGACCCATCCGATCATCGATCCGTCCGATACGAGCTCGGCCATGCCGGTTATCCTTGCAGCACGTTGGCGTCCTTGAGATCGACGCTTTCGCGATGGCGGAACAGGGCCAGGATGATCGCGAGACCCACGGCCGCCTCACTCGCGGCAACCGT
>DATHRW010000391.1:0-11821 GCA_035464955.1 Gemmatimonadales bacterium | reverse complement strand
TCGGCCAGCTTCGGGTCATCTCCCAGGATGGCTTCAGCTTGTTCCGCGAGGCGGTAGGGGGGAACGAGGTTCCGCCATACGTCGTTCTCATCGATGAGTCGTTCGATTTCGGGAAAGGCCACCTCTCTGGCCCACCGGACTCGGGCGCGATGCCGCAGGAGCCACCCGGTCGCCATGGCTCCGGCGACGATTGCCGCGAGGATGACGAGCGCGACTCGGGGCTGGCTGAAACGACGGCTGACCGACTGCATGGTGGAAGCATCGATTCGCGCTGAGGAGCCGGCCGTCGCCCCGGTCGGGGGAAGCGCAATCTCCCTACTCGGCGTCCCCAACGCATCCAGGAACTGCTGGGCCGTGGCATATCGATCGGCGGGAACCTTCGCCAACAGCCTCGTGAGCACCGCCTCCACGCCCGTCGGCACCTGCTCGCGCAGCACCGAGATCCGCGGGGTCGGCTCGCTCAGTTTCTTGACGATCACTGCCTGCGGTGTCGTCCCGATGTAGGGCGGTTCCCCGCCCAACATCTCGTACATGACGCAGCCGAGACTGTAGAGATCGCTCCGTCCGTCGATGTCGCGTTCGCCGCTCGCTTGCTCGGGGCTCATGTATATCGGCGTGCCGATCGCCGTGCCGGTGGCGGTCAAGGTTTCGGAGCCGACGGAGCTGACGGCCCGGGCGATCCCGAAATCGGCCACCTGAGCGTGGCCTCCCTCAAGCAAGATGTTCTCGGGTTTGACATCGCGGTGGATGATGCCCCGGGCGTGGGCATAGCCAAGCGCGTCGGCCACTTCCCGCGCGATGGCGAGGGCATCCTCGAGCGGCAGCTGCTTCTCGCGCTTGAGCCGGTCGCGGAGCGACTCGCCCTCGACGTAGGGCATGACGTAGTACAGAAACCCATCGGCCTCGCCCGAATCGTAGAGCGGGAGGATGTGGGGATGATGGAGGTTGGCGGTGGTAGTGATCTCGCGCAGGAAGCGGTCGGCGCCGAGCGAGGCGGCCAGCTCGGGCCTGAGGACCTTGACCGCGACCTGCCGCTCATGCTTCACGTCCTCGGCCAGGTAGACGGTGGCCATGCCGCCTTGGCCGAGCGCGAGCTCGATCCGGTAGCGGTCAGCCAGGGCCACCTTCAGGCGATCCATGAGGTCGGGCACGGCGGTCCTCGCGAGGGTGACCCCGTACGATAGGCCGTGAGGGTGGATCAGGCCAGGGTGCGTGAGCCACGTCCAACAGCCCTTGCTCGGGCCGTCAGCTATCGGCTATCGGTCAACGGGCATCCCGGCTTGCGGGGTCGGGCAATCCGGCACCATCGTTAGCATCATGGAATTCCTCACCTTCCTCCTCATTCTCTGGGCCGCCTGGTTGGTGTGGCGGCGGCCCGAGCGGGAGCGGCTCGCGTTCGCGCTGCTCGTGGTGAGCTGCTTCCTCATGGCGCTCCTGTTTCTGGTCGGGACCCACACGTCGCTGGTGCCCGGAGTCAATCTGTGACGGCGCTGCCCGACGAGCCTCTCCGCCCCGTGCTCGCGTGGGCCGTGATCATCCTGACCGCGGGCCCGGTAGGCGCAGCCGTCTGGCTCGGCCTGGTGTACGGCGAGGCACCGTGCATCCTCTGCTGGGCCCAGCGCACCTCGATGGTGCTGATCGCGCTGGTCGGGCTGTTCGTGCTCCGCTACGGTCCCCGCCCCCGCTACATCGGCATGGTGGTACTGCTCGGTGCGTGGGGGGTGTTCATGTCGCTCCGCCATGCGGCGCTCCACTTGGCCCGCGACCTGGGCCAGGGCTTCGCCGCACCCTACTTTGGGGCCCATACCTATGTCTGGGCGTGGTTCGTTCACTGGGTCGTGCTGGGAGCGGTCGGGGTGTTGCTCATCCTGTTGCCTGAGCAGCCGGTCGGCCCGGACATGCGCGAGCCTGGCCGAGTGGGCCGGTTCGCCATGGGACTGTTCATGGTGGTGGTCGGCGCCAACGCGCTCCAGGCCTTTATCACCACCGGTCCTCCCCCGTTCATCGGCCAGGCCGACCCGGTTCGCTTCTCTCTGAATCCGCGGCGCTGGGTGTGGATGAACCACGAGGAGCTGGCGGGACCGATCTCGCTCCGCGGATCGTGGACAATACCGCGGCCCGATCCAGCCTCGATCGACGTCGACCCCGATCCTGCAGGAGGACCGCTGGCGGATATCCCCGCTCTCCCCATCGAGGCGTGGGAGACGGTCTCCGCACCGCTCGAGGGCCGGCTCACCGGTCTGGCTCGCGATCCGGCGACCGGGCGCTACCTCGCCGTGACCGACCGTTTCGGCGTCTACCTGCTCGACTCGTTACTCGCGCGGATCGAACAGCACGTGGAGCTCGACCATCAGTACAGCATCGACCTGACGCCACTCGCCGGAGCGGCGTTCCTGGGCGACACGCTCGCCCTCGTGGCCACCAACAAGAGCTACGTCCTGCTCCGGCCCGATCCGGCGGCGGATGCCGACCGCGAGTGGCGCTACTTCCGACGGACCACGGGCGGCATCACCGAGCTCGGGCGGTCGCGGTTCGCGACCGTCCGCGCCCGCCAACAGTACGTGTTGTCGCTGGCCTACGATGCCGAAGCCCGTGAGCTAATCACCGTTGGGGTGCCTTCCCCCCGGCACCGACGGCTGGTGGTGTCGCGCTTCGCACGGGACGACATGACGCTCGCCTCCGAATTTCTGCCGTTCCTCGGGCCGGGACTCGCGCTCCGCAGCGACGATCGCTCGCTCACGGAGTACGTGGTGACCGGAACGGTGGTGGTGGATGGGTTGCTCTACGCGATCAGTGCGGCGTACTCGACGCTGCTGGTGATCGATCTCGACCAACGAGCCGTGATTGGGGCGTACGCGGTGCCGGGCCTGGAGTGGCCGGTGGGGCTCGCGGCGCGGGAAGGTGAGCTGCTGGTGGCGCAGGTGGACGGGCGGGTCGCGGCGGTGAGGAACCCCTCCTTGTCCCTGCCCTCCGCCCCACGCTAACGGCTACTAGCTATTGGTCCTCGCACTGGAGGCGCCGCGACGAGGCCATAGCCATCGGCTAATCGGTGGTGCCGGACAGCGGTGGCGCAGTCACCGGAAGCGCGACCGGCGCCCGTTGTCCTGGCACGAGTTGCAGGTTCATTTTTCGTGCGATCGCCTGAAATCGCGGATCGTCGCGGTACGGTGCGAATGCGGGACCCCATGCCACCGTCCACGCGACCCAGCCGTGGGCCGGCTCATACTCGAGCCAGTGGAGCGCCTCGTGCCGGTTGCCGAGTGCCGCGTGCATGAGCGCCAGTCCGTTGGCTACCCAGCTGCTCGGCGGCTGGGCCTCGTACTGCTCCAGGATCTGCCGCGCATCTTCGGTCCGTCCCGCTCGCGCGTACGTCAAGGCGAGTGGGTAGGACCATGATGGAAAGATGGACGCCAGCTTCTCATGCACTGGGATCGCCTCTTCGTACCTCCCCATGCGCGCCAAGGTCTCACCCAGGACATAGTGCGCGATGATGCCGGGGTCGTACCGCTCGACGTTCTCTCGAGCCAACGGCAGCGCTCGCTCGTAGTCCTCGGAGAACCAGTACACGGCTGGCAGCCACGTCGTGTGGAGCGGGGTTAGGGGATCCAACTCCTGGGCCCGCCGGTGCTCCGCCAGCGCTTCGTCGACCCGACCGAACAGAGCGAGATACCAGGCATAGTGATAGTGGTTCATGGCCAGGCTGGGGTTCAGCTCGTTGGCCCGCTGAAACGCGCGCTCGGCCCCCTCCCAGTCGCGTTCGCCGTAAGACTTGTAGTCCGCCAGGGCGGCCCAGGCCTCCGCCAGCGTCGAGTCTAAGCGCAACGCCCGCTCGGCAGCTGCTCGTGCCCGCGGCCAGGCGTCATCGGGAGGGTCGAATCCGTGACCCAGGGTTACGTAGGCGAG
The DNA here is from genome assembly GCA_035464955.1 of Gemmatimonadales bacterium. Classification (GTDB taxonomy): domain Bacteria; phylum Gemmatimonadota; class Gemmatimonadetes; order Gemmatimonadales; family GWC2-71-9; genus JABDII01. Next base: position 7,918 of record DATHRW010000391.1, on the reverse strand, counting down.
CGCGAGACCTGCGTATGCCAGTGGATCGGCGGGGTTCTGCTCCAGGGCCTGGTTGAAGTAACCGATAGCAACGTTGGCGTCCTCCCTCGTCTGACGGGTATTGAGAACGTGCATCCCACGGAGGTAGGCCTCGTACACCTCGGGGTTCACCGCCGGAGTGTCGGTGAGTCGCTCCTCATCTGCCGTGCTCAAGCGCACACCGATCTCGCCAGCGATGGAACGCGCGAACCTGCGGTAGAGCGCGACGGCATCCGACAACACACCGCCGTACGACGCGGTCCACAGCTGCTGCCCATCCTTGTCGTAGAGTCGGGTGGCGATCTCCAGGCTGTCTCCACTGCGGTACAGCGAGCCCTCGACGACGGCATCGGCGCCTACCTCGCGTGCGATCTCGCCGATCGGCTTGTCGCCGTCCCGGTATTGCGCCATGGTGCGCCGGGCCGTGATCGAGAGTCCCAATCGGCCCAGCTCACTGATCAGCGCCTCGTGTACCCCGGCAGCCAGGAACTGCTGGTCCGGATCGTTGGTGAGATCGGTGAGCGGGAGCACGGCCAGCGTTTCGATGCGTTCGCCCGTGAGGATGGATGCCAGTCCACGGGCCGCCAGCGCAACCACCACTACACTCGCCACTACGGCGGCCGCGCGCCGCCAGCCTCGTACGCGCGCACGAGGGGCAGCAGTCGCCATGGTCAAGGCCTTGGCGAACGAAGCGACGGTGGCGTACCGGTCAACCGGCGCCTTTGCCAAGGCCTGATCGAGCGCCGCTTCGACACTGGGCGGCACGCGCTCCCGCACCACCGAGATCCGGGGCGTCGGCTCGCTCAGCTTCTTCGCGATCACCGCCTGTGGGGTGGGTCCCATGTAGGGCGGCTCGCCGCTGAGCATCTCGTACACCACGCAGGCAAGGCTGTAGATATCGCTCCGCCCATCGAGGTCTCGCTCACCGCTGGCCTGCTCGGGGCTCATGTAGACCGGGGTCCCGATTGCCGTTCCGGTCGCGGTCAGCTCTTTGGTACCGGCGGCGCTCACCGCCCGGGCGATCCCGAAGTCGGCCACCAGGGCGTGCCCCGCCTCGAGCAGAATGTTCTCGGGCTTGATGTCGCGGTGGACGATGCCTCTGGCGTGGGCATAGTCGAGGGCGTCGGCCACCTCCTGGGCGATCCTCAGCGTGGCTTCGAGCGGCAGCTGCTTCTCGCGCCGGAGCCGGTCGCGGAGCGACTCGCCCTCGACGTAGGGCATGACGTAGTAGAGGAAGCCCTGGGCCTCGCCCGAGTCGTACAGGGCCAGGATGTGCGGATGATGGAGGTTTGCGGTGGTGGTGATCTCGCGCAGGAATCGCTCCGCCCCCAACGCGGCGGTCAGTTCAGGCCGGAGCACCTTGATGGCTACCTGGCGGTCGTGCTTGAGATCCTGGGCCAAGAAGACGGTGGCCATGCCGCCGGTGCCGATCTCACGCTCGATGACATAGCTGTCGGCGAGGGCAGCAGTGAGCCCCTCGAACGGATCTGACATGCAGACCTCCGGTGGGAAGCTTCCTTGGTCAGCTTCCTAGTTATCGAATGGGGGATGAAGCAGGGGTGAAGCGGGGATGAATCCCTTACCCATTCCCACACCGCACCCCGCTATCGGCTATTAGCTATTAGCTATTGGTTGGTGGAAGTACCGGGAAGATCGCTGCAGTGCCGCCTGCTATCGGCTATCGGTCCTCGCCTTGGAGCGATCGCGACAAGGGGATGGCTACCGCCTATTGGCTATCCCCTGCAGAGACTAACAGTTAATAGCGAATGGCTAATAGCTAGCGGCCTGACTACGACCTCCCCCTGCGCCAGACCGATAGCCGTTAGCCGATAGCGGGGGGTTCGGGGGAAGGGTGGTAGCCAATAGCCTGCCCGCGGTCTCTCCCTGCACCAATTTCCGATGGTCAGCGAGGGATGCGCCGCTCGAGTTCGGCGCCCCAGTTCGTGATGACGTTGAGTGCCACTGTAGAGACATGGCCGTCCCCTTGGAGCAGGAGCAGCCGCTGGCCGTCGGGCGACACCGCGTACTCCATGCCCGACACGTTGAGGAAGTCGCCTTGGATCCACAGCACGGGGGGTGGGAAGGGTGCGTCCGGCGAGCCCGTGCGATCAGCACCTTGAGCGCCACCAGGCGCTTGTGCTTCAGGTCCTCGGCCAGGTAGACCGTGGCCATGCCGCCCTGCCCCAGCTCCCGCTCGATCCGGTAGCGGTCGGCCAGGGCGGCGGTGAGGCGGCCGAGCGGATCACTCATCGTGAAGGCGCTTCGAGCTTCTCGAGCTCCCTGCGCCAGTTGAAGATCACGTTGAGCTCGCGGGTGCTCAGCCCTCCGAACGATGACACCATCAGGAACCGTTTGCCGTCGGGGTGCACGTCGTAGCTGCGGTGAAAGGGGCCCTGCATCAGGCCAGGCTCGGAGAACAGGCGTTGGGGTGTGCCGTGCTCGAACCGACTTCCCGTATTGACCGGGACCGCGAACATCTCACCGCGTGCCGTCCTGAAGAAGAGCTCGGCTCCATCGCGCCGCCATACCGGTTCCGTCCCACCCCCCACGGAGATGGCAAACCGCGCCGAGTCGACGTTGGGAAACGGTCGCACATAGACCTCCGGGGCTCCCGATTCCTCCGAGACGTACGCGAGCCAGCGGCTGTTGGGTGAGAGGACCATGGCGTAGTGGTCGAACCGCGATTGGATGAGTGTCCGGGGGATGGTGTCCACGCCGTTCTCGACCACCAGCAACCGCCGGCTGCCTGCGCTGGAGCCCTCCGTGCGCAGCAGCGTGTAGCGACCGGACTGGTCGAGTTCGATTTCATCCAGCGCAGTGTTCCCGGGCGAGGCGGGGCGGGTGCTGTCGCTGCCGTCGGCGCGCCGAATCCATGCGGTCCGGCGATCATTGCGGGTCGCGAGGAAGGCTACCTTGCGGCCATCGGGCGACCACACGGGGCGATCGGCGTTGGTGACATCGAATGAGAGCCGACTGTAGGCCCCCGTCCGCAGCTGCTTCACCCAGATTTCGCTCTCACCGGATTCGATTCGGGACACCGCGATTTGGGTGCCGTCCGGTGAGAGCGCCAGGTTCTGGACCAGGCCCGTCATGGTCGTGTCGACCGGCGATTGCTTGCCGGCACGATCTATCCAGACGAGGACGTCGCCGCCCTTGGCCACCTGCTGGTAGAGACTCGTGCCGGTCTCGGAGACGGCGAACTGGACCGTGCCGTTGGACGGGTCGGTAGAGACGCCCTGGAGCACGGGCACCGGCGTGCTCGTGAGCGCGCCTCGTCTGGGATCGAACCGTGCACCCAGGATTCGGCTGTCGGACGTCCCGATGGCGAGGTACCCCGGTGCCACGTACCGGGGGTAGGAACCCGTGCCGAGATCGGTGACGGCACCGGTGGTCAGGTCGATGACGCCGATGTGATTCGCTCCGATCGACCCCTTCCACAGCATCAAGAGGGCATACCGACTGCCGGGCAGCACATCGGGAAAGTCGTGTTCCTTGATCCCGCTGGCGGAGTCAGTAGAGGAGAGGCGGGTGACGGCACCGCCGGTAGACGCGACCCGGGAGAGGCTCCGACCGTCGTTGGAAAAGTAGATATTGCCGTCGTCGCCCCAGTCCCCTCCTCCATACCCGGCAACGGAGTCGTCCACCACCGTGCGTGCCACGCCGCCGCCGGCCGCAATCACCTTGAGGACGGTGCGACCACCGGCCCCGGTGAAGAAGCCGATGGACCCTCCGTCGGGTGAGAAGAACGGGTCGAAGGCGCCCTTCGTGTCGGGCAGCGGGCGCGCCGCCGGCTGATCGAGTTCCCGGATCCAGAGCTGCTGATCGACCCCGTCGGATCCGACGAACGCCACGCGCCGGCCGGAGGGCGAAATGGCGAGGCGCACGTTGCCGATGGACTGGACCGCGGCGCTGTCACCCAGCGACAGCGTGGCGTGCACGATCTCGTCAGGACCCACGCTGCCGGGGTTCGTCTTGCGGTGCCCGATCAGAAACCCCGCGACCAGGGTAACTAGGGCGAGGGCGACGCCCACGACCCAGCCGCGTCGCCGGTTCGCCGTCACCGACTGGACGCGGGGGCGGAGGGTCGTCGTGGTCGGGTTGGCGAGGGCGGCGGCGAAGTCGGCGGCCGAGGCGTAGCGGTCGGCCGGCAACTTCTCGAGGGCGGTGAGCACTGCGGCTTCCACGCCCGGCGGGATCGTCCTGCGCTGGCCGGTCAGGGTGCGTGGATCCTCGGTCATCACCCGGGCGACGATGGCCTGCGCGGTGGGGCCGGTGAACGGCGGTTCGCCGATGAGCATCTCGTAGAGCACGCAGCCCAGGGCGTACACATCGCTGCGGGCGGTGATCTCCCGGTCGCCCATCGCCTGTTCCGGACTCATGTAGTGCGGCGTGCCGAGCGACATACCGGTCTCGGTCATCCGGGTGCCGCCCGCCCTGCTCGCGGCGAGCGCGATACCGAAGTCGGCCACCAGTGCCGAGCCGTCGTGGAGCAGGATGTTCTCGGGCTTGATATCCCGGTGGATCACGTTCTGGCGGTGGGCGTAGTCGAGTGCCGCGGCGACCTCGGCCGCGATGCGCACCGCGTCCGCCACCGGCAGCTGCTGTTCCCGGCTGATCCTGTCGCGGACGGTCTCGCCCTCGACGAACGGCATCACGTAGAACAGGAAACCGTCGGCCTCGCCGCTATCGAACAGCGGGAGAATGTGGGGGTGCTGGAGGTTGGCGGTGGTCTTGATCTCGGACAGGAACCGCTCGGCGCCGATGACGGCAGCGAGCTCTGGGCGCAGCACCTTGAGCGCCACCTTGCGGTCGTGCTTCAGGTCCTCGGCCAGGTACACGGTGGCCATGCCACCCTGTCCCAGCTCCCGCTCGATCCGGTAGCGGTCGGCCAGGGCGGTCTTCAGGCGAGCGATGTCGTCCGTCACGTCAATCCTTTTAATGAAAGAAGCAAGGTAATGGATAGGCACTCACGGGGCACCGGGCCAGGGTGGGTTACCAGTTCTGCCCCCCGACTCTGCCCCGCTATTGGCTATCGGCTACGTCGCTGAGCGTCTTTGGTCTCTATAACTCAGTACGGCATGGCCTCGAGGCGGAACCCCGGGGCCATGCCGCACTTCGTGTCTGTTCTCGGGGACGATGGGCCCCCGTGCTGTCCTACTTGGTGTTCCAGAACGCCGGATCAGCGGCCTTGGTCTCGGGCGCCACGTAGCTCATCGTCGGGCTCAGCCGGTACTTGTTCGACTCCGAGTAGGCAACGGACTCCTTGAAGAACTTCGCGAAGTAGGCCTGCTCGTCCGGGGTCATGGCCTGCCCGATCATGGCGTCGTCCGCCATCACAGCATCGAACTCCGCAAACGACGCGACCGACGAGAACATGAGGTAGGTGCCGCCGGGCATGCCCCCGGTGACGCGGTAGGTGCGCCAGTTGGCCTTGCCACCGGCGCGGGTGACGACCTTCACGTAGGCCGCGACGGCCTCGGCAAACGCTTTCCCGTGCCCGGGCCGGATGCGCCAGACGGAGATGTCCCAGAACCGCTGCTTGTTCAGATCCGGAAACGCACCGTGGCCGAGCTCGGGGGCTGCCACCGCTTCGATCACGTCCATGCTCTCCACGTACGCGGCGTCCGCCGCGGCCAGGCGATCGAGCGCCGCCGACAGCGTGGCGTTCGCCCCGATCACGGCGTCTGCCTTGCCCCAGGCGGTGTACGAATCAAACGGCGCGAGGTACAGAACCTCCGGGTCGCCGGTCATCGATTCCACGGCCAGGTAGTAATTCGGATACTTGGCCTCGGCAAAGGCTTGCGGCCAGCCGATTTCGTTCTTTTCGTGGGCCGCGCTCATGCCGGGCTTGAGACGTTCGCGGAAGATCTGGAGGACCTTGGGCTGGGTGGTCGGCAGCGCCTGGGCGGCCAGCTGACCTGCGCCGGCCGCGAGCAGCACGGCAGCACCCAGCGACGGGAAGAGTCGCATACGCATCGATGAACCTCCTGAGGGGATAGGGGGACCTAACAATCACCTATGGTCGCAGGCCAGGCGGCCAGCCAGACCCTGCGAGCCCGGGGGCATTCTACACGGCGGACCGCTAATAACAAGGTTTCGCCGTAGCCCAACCTCTTCCATCCACGCCACCAGTTATCAGCTGACGGCCATCGGCTATCAGTCCTTTGGCCCTTTTCCGCTTCCCGCCCTTCCGACCTCCCGCCTCTCCCAGCGCACGACCGTCACAAAGCCAAATGGCCTGCGGCCGGGAGCTCCCGGACCGCAGGCCATTGGTCTGACCCCGGCGAATGTTCGCAGCAGCGCCTACCGCGAGGCGGCGGTCTGCACGAGTTCGATCTTGAACGGGCCCGGCCCGTGCAGTTGAATCACGGTCGCACCACGCGCCCCGCCGAAGTGTGGCTTTGTCGCCGGAATGTGCAGGTAGTCCCCTACTCCGTAGGCCCGAAGTTTCGATTCGTCCATCCGCTCGCCCATCGCCAGGAGGAGCGTACCCGAGAGAACCGTCAGGTTCTCCGTCATCGGATGGAAGTGGGGGGGGAAGCGGTATCCTGCCGGGAAACTGAGCCGGAGCGTATAGGGCCCGGCCTCGTCGGGATTCCCGTCGATCACTGCGATCTGCAATCCGGGGTCGAAACCTGGCACGGCGATGTCAGCAAACGTGATGCTGCTCGCCGAGACAGCGCTCATGCCACCCATGGTGTCGGTGGATTGCTGGGCGACCGTTACCGACGCCACCGCACAGGTGAGCACCGTCGCGATGAGGATACTGGCGTAGCGAGGCACTGGGGGATCCTCCGTTCGAAGGTCTACAGGGAACGACTGGAAGCGGGGGCGTAGCCATGTCCGCAGGTTAATTACTATAAGTCCACTCCCGTTTTTCGCAATGGAATGGGCCTGGCGAGGCATCGGGCCGTGGTTGGTCGGCCACCCCCACTTCCCTGCCCGCTATCAGCTATCAACTATCAGTCGAGCAACCCTTGCCGACTTTCCGCCCAACCGACTTCCCGACACCCCAGCGGGTGCCTTCCCTACCCTGTGAGGTCCTGTCCGCCGAACCGCCCAACCGCCGAGCCGGCGTACTTCCAGCCTTACCGCCTTTCCGACTTCCCGCCTCCCCAGCGCCCCCCGGGGCGACTCGAGCCCAGGCGAGCGAGCAGCTTGCGCGCAGCTCAACACCCGACCTTCAGTTTAGGAATTAACCGAGGCGACTTCCGGGCTGTGCTGCGGAGTTGGTTCAAGTTGGCATGAGTTGGGGACTTGCGGCGGGGATCTCACCTGCCCTGTGAGGCCCTGTATCAAGGAGTTTGTGGGAGTTTGGGGCACAGTTGGGGTACAGAGTGAGGACTGATCTTCAGCGCCATGGATCACTTGTGGGAGTGAGGTAAAGCAAGAGCCGCTCCAGTCCAGATACCGAATCCGGACGCTATCTACCGAAATCCACCCCAGCCGGTGGGGAGAGGTATCGTTGATCGCCGCGTGTCGAGAGCCCGACCGACTCTCCTGGGCCCGCGCTGGGTATGGGCCCAGGACAGCCAGCTGAGCGACCAGACACACAACACCAAGACCCAAGACCCTCGCACGACGCACAATGCACCTCATGGACAGAACGGTGGGCTGACGACAGAAACGGTCAGACAGGGTAGCTCCGTGCCATCACGATACGACCGGCAATCGCCCCACGCCATAGGACGGCACCAGCGAGCAGCCGCCTAACGCACCGGCTCAGCGGCGGGGCCGCGCAGCGGACCGTCCGCTGCAACCGGTTGTTAGACGGCGCGTCAAGCTCACGCACGGCGCAGGCGGTACCAGTGCTCGTCCGGGCGTAGCACCCATTCCAGCGGTGGCGGCAGTTTGAAGAAGGACGGTACCACGTCGGTGATCTGCCAACCCGCAAAGGCGG
>DATHRW010000390.1:0-2756 GCA_035464955.1 Gemmatimonadales bacterium | reverse complement strand
CGGCCGCTCCGGCAGGCCGAAAGGCTGTTGCGCCATTTCGTGCAGCCGGTCCAGGTCGTGATGGCCGCGGTCCTGGAGGGTCTCGCGACGCATCTGCTTGGCCAGCTTGAGCGGTTCCGTGCCGGACGGGTCGAGCAGGCGCGCCGCCGGCTCGACGTCACCCAGCAATTCCATGATGAATTCGAACGAGCGCGCCATGTGCAGCTCGATGTCATGGTCGGTCAAATCCCAGCGGCTTCGTTCTTTCGCGACTTGAAACGCGCGCTGCCAGGTCGGTCGTTGTGTCAGGTGGACCATACCGCGAAAGAGCCGGCGGTTGGTGCGCACGCTGAAGATCGTCGGCGAAATGATGCGATCGAGGAGGTCGTCGGCCCGGGTATGGTCGAGCTGGATGATCTCTTTGGCTTCGGCGGCGTAGTCGTCCCCGAGATGGGCCTCGAACCGCGCTTCCCAGTAGGCATGCCCCACGGAGCTGGTGCTGCTGGTGAGGGCGAGCTGGCGGGGTACGAAGTAATTGTGGGCCACCGTGTCGGCCGAGAGATGCGCCAGATAGCCCAGGCCAAAGGCGCGGAGCGCGTCGTTCGGCGCATGATCGTAGATCTCTTGCCCGACGTGCCAATGGTGGCAGTGCCGGCTCACGGGCGCGTAGCTCTTCGCAATTGAGCTGTCGGCGGCGATGTTGCCGTAGAGGAAGTCGAACGGGAACGCCCGGAGCAACTCGGCGACGGCGGGCGCGAGCTGATGCAGCTCCGCCAACACCGACTTGCCCAGGAAGATGTGGGTTGCCGGCGTCCAGGCGTAGAGCTGCTCCGGCACGAGCAGCACCACTACCCCGACGACCGCCAGGGCGACAACGAACTGTTTGGCGCTCACCGCCGTCTGCGGCGTCGGCGTCGGCGGAACAGTCGCGCGACCGGGGCGAGCAGCGCCTTGCCGTGTCTCGCGGTCCGCAGTCCGGCCGCCAGGCTCAAGGCCGACTCCTCCACCTCGTCGTACACCACCTCGTACAGCGCGTCCATGTCTTCCAGCCGTTCCTGGATGCGGTCCGCGCCGGTCACCAATTTCTTCCGCAGCTGCCGGCTCACGTCCACCAATTCGTCCGTCTCGCTCCGCAGCCGTTGTGCCATGGCGCCGCCATCCTCGGCCACCCGCTGCACCGACTTGAGGGCGGGATCGAGATCCCGCCGCAAGTCGGTGAGGGTCTCCTGCATGGCCGCAACCCGTTTCGAGGTGGCCCGGGCCGCGACGAACACCACGATGCCGATCAGCAGATACACCAGGGCTATGAGGAGGAGAGAGATCGCCACGATTGGGCCGACCCACGACGCGGCGTCGGCGGTCGCTGCCTGTGCTAAGGCGAGCATGAGTCTCCTTTCTGCGCCCAGCGGCGCGCGGCCGCCGGGCAGATCGCACTCCTGAAGTGTAGCCGGGAATCGGTGGAGTGGAATCCCTGGGCCGCCTCTCGGCTTTCGCCGGAGCGGCTTGACGCATTCCACTGCCGCGGGCAAGCTTAGGCCATGCCCTCCCACTTTGTGGTGCATGGCGGCGTGCCCCTCTCCGGCACCATCCGCCCAGCTGGCAACAAGAATGCCGCGCTGCCCATCCTCACGGCAACATTCCTCTGCGAACAGCCGGTCACGCTCGAAAACGTGCCGCGCATCGGCGATGTCGAGACCATGCTTGCCCTGATGTCGGACCTGGGGGCGACGGTGGGGTGGACCGGACCGAATCGCGTCGAGGTCGACACCCGCGGAGCCACGTTCAAGGCCCTCGACCCGGTGCTCTGCGCGCGGATCCGGGCATCGATTCTCCTGGCCGGACCGCTGTTGGCCCGATTCGGCAAGGTCGTCCTGCCGCCGCCCGGCGGCGACGTGATCGGCCGCCGCAGGATCGACACCCACCTCCTCGCGCTCGAGTACATGGGTGCCCAGGTGGACGTGGGGGACCGCTACGAACTCGTCGCCAAGAAGCTCAGGGGCGCGGACATCTTCCTGGACGAACCCAGTGTTACCGGCACCGAGAACGCCCTGATGGCGGCCGTGGCCGCCGACGGGCGAACGGTCTTGCGCAATGCCGCATCGGAGCCGCACGTGCAAGACCTGGCCCGGATGCTGGTGGCGATGGGGGCCAGGATCGAGGGGATCGGCACCAACACCTACGTGGTGGAAGGTGAGGGCTTGCTCAAGGGCGGGTCGTACACCGTAGGACCGGATCATATCGAGGTGGCCAGCTTCATCGGCCTCGCCGCCGTCACCAACGGTGCTATCACCATTGATCCCGTCCGCCCACAGGACCTGCGCAGCACGCTGATGGGGTTCGACCGGCTGGGCATCCGGCCGCGCATCGACGGTCACCGCCTGATCGTGGACGCCGACCAGGAACGGCGGATCCGGCCGGATTTCGGCGGCCACGTGCCGAAGCTCGAGGATGGTCCGTGGCCCGCGTTCCCGGCGGACTGCATGTCGATTGCCATCGTTACCGCCACGCAATGCTCGGGACTCGTCCTGGTGTTCGAAAAGATGTTCGAGTCGCGGCTCTTCTTCGTGGACAAGCTCATCTCGCTCGGTGCGCGGATCGTGCTCTGCGACCCCCACCGGGCAGTGATCGCCGGCCCGTCGCGCCTCCAGGGCGGCACGGTCGAATCGCCCGACATCCGGGCCGGAATGGCCATGTTGCTCGCCGCGCTCGCAGCGGAGGGCCGGAGCTCGATTTACAATATTGGGCAGATCGAGCGAGGCTACGAGGCGATTGACACC
>DATHRW010000389.1:0-3987 GCA_035464955.1 Gemmatimonadales bacterium | reverse complement strand
TTGCACCTGCCACAAGCAGATCGTCACGGCAACCTCACGCTCCCCCCGGAAGCTGCTCCGGCTCGCTCTGCCGGGCCAGCATGCGCTCAGTAAAGTCGACCCGTTCGTGCAACTCCGCCACATCGGCCCGGATGTCATCCAGCTCGGCCAGGATCGCGGGATCGTGCTGGGCGAGGGGCCCACCCCGGATCCGCTCAGCCAAGGCTCGCCCGACCGGGCTCATCGACAACCCAAACACGGTCAAGCCGCCGAAGATAAAGATGATGGCGACAACGCCTTCCATGTCTGGGCCTCTCTTCGAGAAGTCTCGATCCGGCTGCAGGGCCCGTACGCAGGCCCCGCCCGCTTTGTTTCAACTCGGAACACCCAGGAAAACGCACCAGCCGGCGGGGGCTCCGTCACCGCCCGGCTGCTACACCAGTTCGACCTCGGCGATCGCGCCGAGCGACAGAGCCACCTCCGTCTCCTCCATTCCAGCGGGCCTCAGGTATACCTCATGAGCCGCAACATGGGTGTCGAGGCTTGTCGGCACACCCGTGACCTCGGTTCGATCGGTGGTAATGATCCGGACTGGCCGATCATTGCTCCCGGCGTACCCGAGGAGGGCAATGATCTCCCGGTACGTCATGGGTCACCTCCCGAGACTGGCACCGATGCACAATCTATGGTGCGCGGAGGGAGGGCGCGACCCCGGCCCGGGAGCGGCCGAACCTCATCCGAGGGGTGGGTTACCGCCGCGAGACGGTGCCATCACCGTTCGGCCCTGTGGGGCGCAACTGCGCCTCGAGGTACCTGGTGATCCCTCGAAAAAGATGCCGCTGGCTGTTTCCGCCAAAGATCCCATGGGTCCGGTTGGGATAGATCATGAGGGAGAATTGCTTGTCGGCCGCGATCAACTCGTTGATGAGCGCCTCGGAGTTCTGGAAGTGGACATTGTCATCACCCGTTCCATGCACGAGCAAGAGGTTGCCGCGGAGTTTATCCACGTACGAGAGCGGCGAGCCGCGATCGTACCCGTCCGCGTTGTCTTGGGGCAGGCCGTTGTATCGCTCGGTGTAAATGGTATCGTAGAACTTCCAATGGGTCACAGGCGCCACCGCCACGGCCGCATGGTACACGTCCGGATGCTGGAACAACGCATTGAGGCTCATGAACCCGCCGTAGCTCCACCCCCAAATCGCCATGCGCGTGCTGTCCACGAAGGGCCAGCGGCCGATGATCCGGGCGGCGGCGGCCTGGTCCTGGGTCTCGATGACACCGAGCTGGCCGTAGACGATCTTGCGCCACTCGCGCCCCCGAGCTCCTGTCCCACGGTTGTCGATGCTTGCGACGGCGATGCCCTGCTGCGTCAGCATGAGGTGCCACAGATATCGGGAGCCTCCCCAGGAATCCCGGACGGTCTGGGATCCGGGCCCGCCATACACATAGAAAAGGACGGGATAGGCACGCGTGGCATCAAACCCCGGCGGTTTCATGATCCAGCCGTTGAGACCCACGCCATCGTGAACGTCGACGGTGAAGAACTCGTGCGGGCCCCGCTCGAGCAGAGCGACCCGGTCTGCAAGCGCGTCGTTTGCGGCGAGTGGCCGGATCGTTTGGTGATCCGGCAACCGCACGAGGGTGATCACGGGCGGGGTATCGAACGTGGAATAGGTGTGAAACGCCCAGCGTCGATTCGGCGACACGTTGTACGAGTGGCTGCCTGCCAGGTTGGCCGGGGACAGCCGCTCGGCCTTCCCCGTTCCATTGAGCCGGGTTCTGAACAGGTACCGTTGGGCCGGGTTGTCGGGTGAAGCGATGTAATACAGCCACCGCTCGTCCGGATCGACGCCAATGACATTGAGCACGTCGAAGGCGCCCGGTGTCAGGAGCGTGGCCTCTGAGCCATCCCGTGAGATCGCGTAAGCGTGCGTCCACCCATCGCGCTCGCTCACCCACAAGAACCGCTTCCCGTCATCCAACCAGCGGAAGTCGTCAACCGTCTCGACCCAGGAGCTATCGCGGTCCGCCAGGATGGTCGACACACGTCCGGTTGCCGCGTCTCCCAGGAGCAGTTCGTTCGTGTTCTGGAGCCGGTTGAGCCGCTGCATCACCACCTCGGTGGAGTTGGCGGCCCATTCCATTCGGGCGAGATAGGTATTGCGAGGATCTCCCGGCACGTCGAACCACCGGGTCTCGCCGCCCGCGGCGGGCACGACCCCGATCCGGCCAGCCGAGTTGACCTCGCCGGCCTTGGGGTATTGGATCGGGGTGACTTGCGCGTACATGGAGTCGGTCGTGTTGATCAGGTTGAAGTCGCGCACCCCCGCGGCGTCCAGTTGCCAGTAGGCGATCCACTGCCCGTCGGGGCTCCAACGCCAGCCATCTTGCAGGCCCAACTCCTCCTCGTACACCCAATCGAAGGTGCCATTGATGATGGTTCGCGACCCATCTGTGGTGAGTTGCGTAATGGTGCCGGTTCGGAGGTCCTCGACGTACAGATTGTGCTCCCGCACATACCCCACATGCCGGGCATCCGGAGAGAATTTGGCGAACATGAGCGTGGATGGCGCTGCAGGGCCGCCGAGCTTCCGCAGCTGGCCGCTGGCCCGCTCGAGCACCCAGTAATCACCTCGGGTATTGGTACGCCACACCCGCTCCGAGTTGGTAAAGACCAACAGCTGCTCGCGATCGTCGGACCACTGATAGTCGTCGATCGCGAGCGGGACCGAATCGCCTGCCGGGGTGAGGCCGGCGGTGGACACGAGCACGGTTCTGGTCCCCGTGCGGGTGTCGTAGTGGACGATGTCCTTTCCCGGTCCACCCGCCGCCGGCTGCTCCAGAGTGGTATACGCCGAGCCGTCCATGATCCATCGCGCGGGCCCGAAGGGCTCGGGAGCAAACTCCCGGGAGCCGAAAATGCGGTCGACTGAAAGAAATGCGCTGTCGGCCGCCTGTGCGGTGGCCGAAGGGGCGGAGACAGCGAGAACCAGCGACGCGAGAACGAGAACACGGGCTTTCACGAGCACCTGCCAACGATGGGGTGAGGAAGATGGTCGGAAAATAGAGGGAGATGGAGTGATAGGCTACGCGCGCGCGGCCTGCAATTCCAGGCCCAGGGCGCGCGCCACATAGCGCCCGGTATGGGACTGAGCGATGGCCGCCACGGCCTCCGGCGATCCCTCCGCGACGACGCGACCTCCGGCATCGCCGCCTTCGGGACCCAGATCGATGATCCAGTCGGCCGTTTTGATCACATCCATGTTGTGCTCGATGACGATGACGCTGTTTCCCTTGTCGACCAACCGGTGGAGCACTTCGAGCAACAGCCGGACGTCTTCGAAATGCAGGCCCGTGGTTGGTTCATCGAGGATGTACAGGGTCCGCCCGGTGTCACGCTTGGCTAATTCGCTGGCGAGCTTGACTCGCTGCGCCTCACCGCCAGAAAGTGTCGTCGCCGACTGTCCCAGATGGATGTAGCCCAAGCCGACATCGTTCAACACCTCCAACCGATCGGCGATGCGCCGCTGGTTAACGAAGAACTCCAACGCCTCGGCCACGGTCAGGTCGAGCACGTCGGCGATGCTCCGACCTTTGTACCGCACCTCCAAGGTTTCCCGATTGTAGCGACGGCCTTTGCACACCTCGCACGAGACGTACACGTCGGGCAGGAAGTGCATGGCGATCTTGACCAAGCCGTCGCCCTGACACGCTTCGCAGCGCCCGCCCTTCACATTGAAGGAGAACCGGCCGGGACCATAGCCCCGCATTTTGGCCTCCGGCAGCGAGCTGAACAGTTCACGGATCGGGGTAAACAGACCGGTATAGGTCGCGGGGTTCGACCGCGGCGTCCGGCCGATCGGGCTCTGGTCGATGTCGATGACCTTGTCGAGTTCTTCGAGGCCCTCGATGCGCGTATGGTCACCCGGCACGACCTTGGCCCGGTAGAAGTGACGTGCCAGCGCGCGATAGAGGATGTCGGTGACCAGGCTCGACTTGCCCGACCCC
>DATHRW010000388.1:0-7424 GCA_035464955.1 Gemmatimonadales bacterium | reverse complement strand
GGAACAGGGCCGGTATCTCCCAGCTGGCGGGGTCGATCACGGCCTCACAGCCCGGTGGGAGGATGCGCGCGAGATTTCCCTCGATTCCGCCACCCGTGATATGGGCAATTCCGTGGAGTCGCGAAATGACGGGCATCACAGCATCGTGGTAGCTGAGATGGACGGCCAGCAGGGCGTCGCCCACCGTGTGGCCGGTCTCTCCCAGCGGGTCGGCCGGACCGAGCCCCTGCTCATCGAAGAGAATGCGGCGGGCCAGGGTGTAGCCGTTGGTGTGGAGCCCTGAGGAGGCGTAGCCGAGGAGCACGTCGCCCGGCTCGATGGCATCGCCGTGGAGCGCCTGTCCTTCCTCGACGACCCCGAGGATAGTCCCGGCAAGGTCGAACTCGCCTGCCCGGTAGAGGTCGGCCATCTGGGCCGTTTCACCGCCCACGAGCGGCATGGCATGGGCGCGGCAGCCGCGGGCCACTCCGTCCACCAGGCTCGCGATCGCGTCGACCGGCAGGTCCGCACCCGCGAGGTAGTCGAGAAACGCCAGCGGCCGAGCCCCGTGGACCAGGATGTCATTCACGCAGTGGTTGACGAGGTCTTCGCCGACCGTGTCGTATCGTCCCACAGCCCGGGCCACCAGCACCTTGGTCCCGACCCCATCGGTGCTCAGGACGAGCACCGGGTTCTCCATCCCCGGAGGGAGTCGCACCATGCCCCCGAAGGCGCCGACCCTGCCTCGGGAGTCGCTGGTACGCGTGGTGGCCACGAGGCCGGCGATCTTCCGCTTGGCCGCCTCGGCGGCGTCGAGATCCACGCCCGCGGCACGGTACTGATCGGCGGACTTCATGGTTCGTGAGGTCGTCAGGGCGCGATGTCGAAGTGAACGAGGTCGCTGAACTCGCGCACCCGAGCAGTGACCTCGGCTGGGCCGATCTCATCGAACCGGGCGGTCGAGAATCGTTCGACCGCGAACGAGCCCATGGCGGACCCATACACCATTGCCCGTCGCACGTTGGCCGGCGACAGATCGTCGGTGCGGGCCAGGTGCCCCATGAAGCCGCCCGCGAAGGCGTCACCCGCTCCCGTGGGATCGAAGACATCCTCGAGCGGGAATCCAGGCACATAGAAGAACCGATCCTCATCCACCAGGACGGCACCGTACACGCCCTGCTTGATGACCGCCAATCGGGGCCCATGCTTGAGGATCCACCGGGCGGCACGGTAGACATTCCAATCACCCGACAACTCGCGCGCCTCGCTGTCGTTCACCATGAGCACGTCGATGCGCTGCATCAACTTCATGAGGCTGTCCCGCTTGCTGTGGATCCAGTAATTCATGGTATCGCAGGCCACGAGCCGCGGTTGCCGGATCTGATCCAGGACGCCCAGCTGGAGCTCCGGGTCGATATTCCCCAGGAAGACGTACCGCGCGTCCTTCACCCCATCCGAAATGGACGGCTTGAAATCCGCGAACACGCCGAGCCGAGTCTCGAGTGTTTCCCGGTTCTGCAGGTCGTACGAGTACTTCCCCTTCCACCGGAAGCTCTCTCCTGCCACCTGTTCGACACCGGACCAGTCGATGCCCCGACCGGATAGCCGGTCGAGCTCGGCCATGGGAAAATCCTCGCCGACGATACCGACCACGCGGACGGGATGAAGCAGCGATCCCGACACGCTGAAATAGACCGCGGACCCACCCAGTGCGTCGGCGGTTTCGCCAAACGGGGTGAAGACGGAATCCAGCGCGATACTGCCGACGACACAGAGGGTCATTGTCACATCCGGTCTGGCGCAGTGATCCCGAGAACGGCCAACGCGTTGGCCACCACGATACGCGCGGCCCGGGCCAGCATGAGCCTGGCCCGTTCGACTCCGGGCGGCTCCCCGAGCACCCGGCAGTGGTGATACCAGCCGTGGACCAGACGGGCCAATTCCTCGACGTAGACGGGAACCCGGTGCGGCTCCCGTTCTTCCGCCGCGCGCGCCACGACATCGGGGAATATGGTGAGTTTCTTGAGCAAATCGACATCGTGGGGCGCCGGCAAGTCCTCCAGCGCCACGGTCCCGACGACATCGTCCGGATTACAATCGGCCACCCGAAAGATGCCGCTCAGTCTGGCATGCGCCATTTGCACATAGAAGATCGGATTCTCGTCCGTGTGGCGCTTCGCCAAATCGACATCGAAGGCAAACTGAGAATCGGCGCGCCGCATCAGAAAGAAATAGCGAGCGGCATCGACGCCGACCTCCTCGACCAAATCGCGCAAGGTAACGAACGTCCCCGTGCGCTTGGACATCTTCACCTCTTCCCCACCCCGCACCACCTTGACCAGCTGTACCAGCGTCACATCGAAGAAATCATCCGGATACCCCAAGGCCTGAAGCACCGCACGCATGCGGGGAATGTAGCCGTGATGATCCGCGCCCCAGACATCGATCACATGGGTAAAGCCGCGCTCGTGTTTGTCGATGTGATAGGCGATGTCCGGCACGAGGTAGGTGTAGGTTCCGTCGCGCTTCCGCAAGACGCGAGGCTTGTCGTCGCCATAGCGCTCGGTGCGGAGCCACAAGGCGCCGTCCGCCTCGAACGTCAGGCCGCCCGCGGTCAACTGGTCGATCGCCGCCTCGACCTTGCGGTGGTCGTAGAGCGAGCGTTCGCTGGTGATAACGTCGAAGTGGACGCCGAATGTCCGGAGATCTTGATCCTGGTCGCTCCGCTGAAGTGCGACGCCCATGGCTCGGCACCGGGCGAGGCCCTCCTCCATCGGCAAGTCGGCAAACGCGGCGCCTTCCTCTTCGAGGATCTGCTCGGCGTTCTCGACCAGATAGGCTCCGAAGTAGCCGCCTTCCGGCACGACCACGTCCCGCCCCACCGCCTGCTGCACCCGCGCCCACAGACTCTCCGCGAGCTTGTCGATCTGCGCGCCGGCATCGTTCACATAGAACTCGCGGACCACGCGGTACCCGCTCCACTCGAGCAGTGAGGCCAAGACATCGCCCACGGCTGCGCCACGCCCATGCCCAACATGGAGTGGCCCGGTCGGGTTCGCCGAAACGAACTCAATGTTGACGCTCCGGCCGGAACCGAGTGTGTTCCGTCCGTACCGGCTTCCCAACGACACGATCTCCTGGATCTGCTCGGTCAGTGCCGTGTCGGCCAGCCAGAAATTGATGAAGCCAGGCCCGGCAATCTCGGTCTTGGAGGCGAGCTCGGCGGGAAGTCGGAGCCGCTCAACCACGGCCTCGGCCAGCTCTCGCGGCCGGCGGCGGAGCCGGCGCGCCAACACCATCGCCAGGTTGGTGGCGAGGTCGCCATGGGTGGGGTCGCGCGGTCGCTCGACGACGAACTCGACTCCGTCTCCACCCAACTCCTCCGCGATGCGGGCCAGCTCCGTGCGAATGCGCTCGGTCACGCTGGCGCCTTCGGGGCAGAACCGGAGGAGTCGCCCCCGCCCCCACCACCCTTGTCCGGCCCGGTGGGCTCGGATTTCTCAGCGGCGGCAGGCTTCTCGGCCCCCTTCTCCTGCTTGCCCCCGCCTTTGTCCGCCTTCCGGGGCCCCTTGCCGTCCTTGCCATAATCGGTGATGTAGAAGCCGCTGCCCTTGAACACGAGGCCGGCGCCACCCGAAATCTGGCGCACGGCGCGCTTGCCGCACACCGGGCATTTCGTCCGGGGCGCGTCCGACATCTTCTCGAATCGTTCGAAGGTGTGCCCCGACAGGCACACGTACTCGTAGGTCGGCATGGTCGCTGCTCAGCTTCGTGCCTCATAAGAACAGAAAACGCAATATCTTAGCCGGATGTGTCCCGCGATTCAAGCTGGCCGGTGGCGTCGGAGGCGCTCCGAACCTCACCCAGGCGGCACGTATCCGCCCCACAGCTCCTTCAGCACCCCACTCATCTCGCCGATGGTCGCCCGGACACGGACCGCATCGATGAGGCAGGGCATGAGCGGCTGGCCCTCGGCGGCCGCGTCCCCGAGTGCCCCGAGCGCCCGCGCGACGGCCGTGGCATCCCGGGCCGCCTTGGCCCGGGCTAGACGTTCGCGTTGGCGGTCTGCCAGCTCTTCGAAATTCGGGATCTCGATCGGAGACGGCGTGGCGTCATCGGTGAATTGGTTGACGCCCACCACGACTTGGTCACCTCGCTCGAGTAGCTGCTGCGCTCGATAGGCGCTCCGAGCGATCCGATCCTGAAAATATCCACGCTCGATGGCCGCCCCCGCACCTCCCAGTCCATCGACCTCGGCCAGGATTTCCCGCGCACCCTGCTCGATCTCGTCGGTCAGGGCCTCGACATAGTAACTCCCGGCCAAGGGGTCGACCGTCGACGTGACCCCGCTCTCATATGCCAGAATCTGCTGGGTCCGAAGCGCCAGGGTGGCCGCCTCTGCGGACGGCAACGCGAGCGCCTCGTCATAGCTGTTGGTGTGCAAGGATTGGGTGCCACCCAGCACGGCGGAGAGCGCCTGGATGGTGACCCGCACGATGTTGTTCCGCGGTTGCTGCGCCTGAAGCGTGACACCGCCCGTTTGGGTGTGGAATCTGAGTCGGGCCGCTTCGTCGCTGCCGCTGAACCGGTCGCGCACCAGGCGGGCCCACAGTCGGCGCGCGGCCCGGAACTTTGCCGCCTCTTCGAACAAGTCATTGTGGGCGGCAAAGAAGAACGACAGCCGCGGCCCGAAGTCCTCGATGTCCAGGCCCGCATGGACCGCGCGGCCGACATACTCCACCGCGTTGGCCAGCGTAAAGCCGACTTCTTCGACGGCCGTCGCACCGGCCTCCCGCATGTGATAGCCACTGATGGAAATGGGGTTGAACCGCATGCCTTCGGTGGCGACGAACCGGAATACGTCGGTCACGAGACGCAACGACGGCTCCGCCGGATAGATGTACGTCCCACGCGCGATGTACTCCTTCAGCACATCATTCTGGACCGTGCCGTTCAACTGCGTCCGAGCCACCCCCTGCTCTTCACCGACCACCACGTACATGGCGAGCAGCATGGCGGCGGTGGCATTGATTGTCATCGAGGTGGACACGCGGTCGAGCGGGATTTCGCGAAACAGCTCGGCGAGATCGTCCACCGTATCGATCGCCACCCCCACACGGCCGACCTCGGCCTGCGCGAGCGGGTGATCGGAGTCCATCCCCATTTGCGTGGGCAGGTCGAACGCCGTGGAGAGGCCGGTCTGCCCGGCAGCCAGGAGCCGGTGAAACCGCCGGTTGGTTTCATGCGCGGTGCCGAACCCGGCATACTGCCGCATGGTCCACACTCGGGTGGTGTACATCGTGGGGTACACGCCCCGGGTGAACGGGAACTCGCCCGGCGAGCCAAGGTCTCGTGCGATATCGCCGTGCCAATCGGCCTGCCCGTACACCTGCTTTCGCATGCCCTCGGGATCGGGGCCGCTCACCCCTCGACCTCCGTCAGGATGTCACGCACGAATTCCACATCGCGCTTGGTCCCGATGACCAACGGCGTCCGCTGGTGCAGCTCGGTCACCGGTAAATCCATGATGCGGCGCCGCCCGTCGGTCGCCAAGCCACCGGCCTGCTCCGCCAGGAATGCCATGGGGCTCGCCTCATAGAGCATGCGCAGCTTGCCGTGCGGGTTCTTGGTGTCCGCCGGATAGAGGAAGATGCCGCCGTTCACGAGATTGCGGTGGAAATCCGCCACGAACGAACCGATGTACCGACTGTTCTTCCGGTCGATGCGGTCGGGGAGATCTCCCTTGAATCCCCGCACCGCTCGTTGGATTCCGGGGCTCCAGCGGGTGAAGTTGCTCTCGTTCACGCTGTAGTATTGTCCCACGTCCGGCATGACGATCCGCGGGTGCGAGAGCAGGAACTCCCCAATCGTCGGATCGAGGGTAAATCCGTGGACCCCGTCCCCGGTCGAGTACACCAGCATCGTGCTCGACCCATACATCACGTAGCCCGCCGCGACCTGTTCCTTGCCCGGCTGCAGCAGATCCGCCAGGGTGCCGCATCCGTCCGGTGTCACCCGGCGATACACGCTGAAGATGGTCCCGACCGACGAATTGCAGTCGATGTTGGAGGACCCGTCGAGCGGATCGTAGAGCAGGACGTATTTCCCTGCCGGATACGCGTCCGGAACCGGGATGAGCGCCTCCTCCTCCTCCGATCCCATCACGCAGACCCGGCCGGTGTGCAGCAACGAATTCTTGATGACATCGTTGGCGAATACGTCGAGCTTCTGCTGCTCCTCGCCCTGCACATTGGTCGCTTCCGCCGAGCCGAGCACGTCGACCAAGCCAGCGCGGCGAATTTCGGCTGCGATGAGCTTTGCAGCCAGACAGATATCGTAGAGGATGTCGGAGAGTTCACCCGTCGCCTGCGGGTGCTGGCGCTCCTGATCGATGATGAATCGTTCGATCGTGGTGACCGCCGAATCGTGAATCACTGGGCGTTACTCCTCTCGCCGGGCGGGCCGGACGGACGCGCGCCGGCCGAGCCGCCTGTTTAGAACGGTTCGAATCACGGAGGTCGGCAACGAACTGGCGGCGGTGCGCACTATGCACCTCCATGGTGCGCCCGTCCGTCTCGATGGTTACCACTCCGTCCCGATCGGTGCGCCAGAGGGCTATCCCCTCGGCCCCAAGCCTGGCCAAGACGCCCGGGTCGGGATGGCCGTAGCGGTTCTTGCCCACGCTAACCACCGCCACCTTCGGCTGCAACTCTCGGACCCACGCTCCGCCTGTGGCACTGGCCGAGCCATGGTGGCCCACCTTCAACACATCGACCGAGCCTACCCGCCCCTCCAGCAGTGCCTCGACCGGCAGGCCCGCATCGCCGGCAAAGAGCGCCTGGAAGTCTCCATACTCGACCAGGAGCACGATCGAGTCCTCATTGAGATCTGCACCCCATCCCTGCCACGCGCTGTCGGGATGGATGATCGAGAACTCTACCCCATCGATGTCCATCCGCTGGCCCGACCTCGCAGGTTGCCAGAGAATCTCGTGTCGTTCCAGGGCTCCCAAGAATTCCCGATACATCGGGTCGGCAACGGGGAAGCCCGGCTCGACCGCCACACCCACGGCAAATTGCTCGAGCACAGCTCGAATTCCGCCAAGATGGTCGGCATGCGCATGAGACACCAACACCATGTCGAGCGACTGGGCTCGATGTCGTCGCAGGAATGGGACGACGCGGCGACGGCCGGCGTCGAATCGATCGTGCCTAGGGCCCGCATCCACGATGACCCACCGTCCCCCGGGCGTGCGAATGGCAGCGCCGTCACCCTGGCCCACATCGAGAAAATGTAACGCGAGCGATCCGTGCCCGCCCGCCGGGCTGGCCAGCCCGAGGCCCAGCGCTCCCCAGAGCGCGAGGACGCCCACCCATAGGATCCTCCGCCAAGCCTCGCCCAGCGTGTTGCCCCGGCCGCGAATCCACAGACCTGCCGCCAGCACC
>DATHRW010000387.1:0-3306 GCA_035464955.1 Gemmatimonadales bacterium | reverse complement strand
GGTACAGCATCCGCCGTCAACCGCACACTGACTGCGGCAGCGTAGGGGTCGGCGCTTACTGGCTTACCCGGGGCGTGGTCTTGTCCAAAGGCACCGCACGCGACCCCGTCACGCGCACATGACCCCCCGTCGCTCCCTGTCCGCAGACCGTGTCAGCTCAATCACCAGACCGTTGGACGCGGTGTAGCGAGCGCTGTCTGCGGAGACCAGCTCAATGGTGCCTTCGTCCTCACCGCGGTTGGCCAGCTCGCGGGCCAGCGGATCGGTGGTCGATGGCACCTTCACGTCCCAGAAGCTGCCGTCGAAATCCCACGATGCCCAGTAGTCGATGCCGCAGTGGGTGTACAGCGCATAGCTGTAGAGCACGCCAAGTTCGGCGCGGCCGGAGATCGGGACAGCCAGAGAATCGGTCGGGTCGCTACCGGGATCGACCGGTGATCGCGCAGGCGAGGGCAGGGGCTGTGCGGAGCGCAGCGCTGGCGAGGGTGTTGCCTCGTCGTTGCGGGGAGGTGTTGCTGGATCGCCATAAACACAGGCGGCTTGGACGATCACCAGCAATGCCGCGAGCAACAGTCTCATGGTGTGCGTCCTCCTGTCGTAGGTCCCCGCCGCTCCCGCAGCTGGTCGCTCAACCGCTGGGCCGTCTAGCCGCAGCCGAAGAACTCGATGAACCTCGGCCAGCGCTCGACAATGTCGCCGGTGCGGAGATACGCCACGCCGTCGTCGGCGGGGTCGAGCCACAGCTCCGTGCCCCGGCTCCGGAAGCCGGTGTCCGCCGCAGTGGCGGGCAGCTCGGCATCGAGGTCGAGTGTCCCGATGAACATCTCGTCAGCGAAGAGACCCTCGGGGTCGCGGGCATAGGTTCGGTGTGGCGGCCCAGACATCCAGTGCGAGCCGAGCGGCCAGCCGACGTGCAGGAAGGCGGCTGACTGCCACTCGCAGTGGTCTGGTCCGTAATTCCAGTAGACCGATTCATCCGGGAGCGGCTGTCCGGAAGCATCGGTCCATGCCGCGAGCGGAGGGCTCAGCAGTGAGCAGGCTGCCAGCAGGCTGCCCCCCAAGATGGCGGCTATGGCCATTAGCACCGCTGGGGTATGCCCAGACCGGCACGCGGTGAGTGTCGCCACTTCCGTCTCCTCCGACGCTTGACTGGCGCGAAGTCTAGGGTCGTGCATGAAGCATGGCGATCGGGGGAACCCCTTAGTTAACAGGCCGTCAGCCCCTAGGGGGGAGTACTCGTCATCGGACCCGCCTCGTCCCCGTCAGAACCTGGGCTCCGAACGCCGTTGCGAGCTCGTCCGGCGTCACGTCCTTCGACCACGCACATTTCGGCGGTGCCGGCTCGCGCCATTCCAACTCGCCGTCGGGTGTTTGCCAGAGGTCCTGTCGTGCCATTTTGCTGTCGCTCCCTAGACTTGGTCCCGTCATGCGGTGGGTGAGATGGGCGGTGATCGTCGCCGTGGTGGCGGTTGTGCTGTTCATGGGCTGGCTGCTCCTGATCCTCATGCTGTCGACTCCTTAGCTGAGGTCTCCAGGTACGCGGCGCGGCGCGGGTGCTTCGTGAATGAGCCGCCGATCACTGTCGGCACTGGCGATCTGGTCGACTTGCTCCCGCCAGCGGGCGTCCCGCTGGGCGCGCCAGGCGTCCAGGTCTGCGCGGAGCGCGGCGGCTTCGTCGTCAGGGAGGCAGCCAAAGCGATCAGTGACCGCCACGGTATCGGCGGCGGTGACCGCGTTGACCCAGCGGGCCACCGTTCGCTTTGGGACGCCGAACGCCTTGCCGGCCTCCTCCGCGCTCGTCTGCTGGGCGAGAGGTAGGCGGCGGCCATCTTGACCGCCGTCAAGTGTGTCTTCGCCGTCACGACATGACCCCGCTATGCCGCATCCCGCCGCGCTGGCTGGGCGCATCGTGGACAGAGGAGCTTGTGCTCATCGGAGCGGTACCACGCGTCACGATCCACGCGGGCGGGATCGTAGAAGCCGCACACCGAGCAGCGCAGCGGGATCTCAAACCTGAACGCCGAGAGCCGGCGCCATCGGCTGAACGCCCACAGGAAGCCGCGATCTCGTGGCGGCCTCATGGCCGCACGTCCCCGATTGACCGCGTTAACTCGCCCAACTCTGACGTCTGGCCCGAGCGTGGGCCGGTCACCAACTCACCGCTTACGTGGCCATAATCGCGGTCTGACAAAGAGCGCAACAGCAGGGCCTTCGGCGCCTCGGCCGCTCTTTTAGCCGAGAGGCTCGGAACGGGTGACGGACCCTGGGCAATGCGGTGGTTGCGCGACGGGGCTACCCTCTGTCCCAAGATGACACTCGCGCCAGCGGCTGGTCTTGTCGCAGTCCTTGGGTCGGTCGTGTACATGGTGGCGCTGGCCCCTGTCAGTGGGGTCTACGGTGGTCGTGACCCCGATGAGGTGATCGCGCACATCCGAGCGCGCTGGCGGGGATACGTGATCTCGCAGGTGCTGTTCGCTGCCGGCGCGTTGATCACAGCGCTCGGCATGGCTCTCCTGGCGGTGCACCTCGCCGACGCCAACGGGCCGCTCCTGCCTGCCGCGGGCGCCATCGCGATGCTCTTGGGTGGCGCCATGTGGGCCGTACTGTCCTATGACCGCACGCTCAACTTCGAGCGGTTCTTCCGGGAGTACGGCAGGTTTCCGATCTCGGCCTGGGCCTGGCTGGTGCTGACCGGCATCGGCCTGGTCATCTACGGCTTCTTGTTGCCGGGATCGGACTACCCCGATTGGATTGCCCCGGTGACTTGGCTGCTGGTCGCGCTCCAGGTGGGTGGCGCGATCTTCTTCCCGAAGCAGGTGCCACCCCAGATCTACTACGCGGCCACCTTGCTGATTGGAATCGTGGCTTTCGTCGCACCGACCTCCGTCGGCAACATCTAGCCGGTCCTCAAAGCACGCCAGGCAGATCCACGAGCCCTTCCGGGATAGGCGGTGGTAGACCCCGGTGCGCCGAGCAGCTCTGGCGAACACGGACACTGGTCATGCCGCTGCCCTCTTCGCCGCTGCCTCACGGGTTCGGCGTGCCATCTCCTCGTGCTCCCGGTCGATTGCGGCCAGGTCATCGGGTGATGGTTGCCAGGGTGGCACCGGGTCTGGAGGCGGTGCGTTCGAATTCCACGAACACGATGGGTAGCTGGAGTAGCCGTAGAACTTACCCCTTGTCCCATCAAGGGGGTTGACGGTAGCTCCACAGGCTGGGCAAGGGTTCAGGACATCGTGTCAACGCGCTACCGGGTGTTACCTGTACCTGTCCTGTACCTGTCCTGTCTTCTTCTTTGGCTACTTT
>DATHRW010000386.1:0-1664 GCA_035464955.1 Gemmatimonadales bacterium | reverse complement strand
CTCCCCTCGACGATTTCGACGGCATCGCCCAGCTGTCGGCGGCCCTTCCCAGCGTCACGAACCAGGGCACGCACCCGCTGGCCCTGAGCGGTCAGGCACTGCGCGACCGGTCGGCCCAGCATCCCGGTCGCTCCCAGTATCAGGATTGGCTTGGAATCCATGGGTCCACTCTAACGGGCACAGCGTGAGCGGGGACGCCACCGGCATGCCCACATAGCCGGCGGCTGGACTCGCCAGCGCTTGCCTCACTCGGGGTCCAACAGCCTGGCGACTGCGGTCATGGTATTCCAGTTCCGCGTGGTGACGGGTACCCCGAAGACCCGATCTAACGTGCCAAGGTAACTGATGGCTTTCATCTGGCGCCGGTACAGCCCGACGAGAAACCGGTCATCGCGCGCGAGAACTTTCAGCAGCCACTTGCCGTGGGCAGGGAGGTTCATGGGGAGTTCGGGGGCGGCGCGAGGACGTCGAGACAGAACACTTACGAAACGGACGATGTCGCGCCGCACCCGCTGGCCCGCGAAGAAGTCCTGAGCCATGAGTCCGGCGATCTCCTGGCCCCGGCAGATCATGATCTCGGTTTCAAAGGGCAGCCGGCGCTCCAATTCGGCGCGGAGCTTCGACGGGGTGATGGGATGCCGGACCACGAACGTGCCCGCCGCGCCGATGTTGACGGCGTCGAGATGCTTTAGTTGTTCGGCGAGCCTGGAAGGTCGGAAGGTCCTGTGACCGCCGACGTTGACGCCCCTCAGAACAACCACGAGTGCCACGCGTTGCCTCCTGCGAGCGGCGCCCACGCCTTGGGAAACGGAGCGCCGGGCCCCCGGCCGCCTGCACTACCGGGCTATGCGGCCTGGTGCGATGATCCACCCGGTCGCCGCCGCCTCTCCACCATCACACAGACGATGGCGCCAAGCAGCCATGATAGCCCCAGCCCAGGCCACACCGGTTGTAGCGGTACCAGCCGCCTTGCAGTAGTCGGTGCCGTGGCGTCAAGGACGAGAGCGCCGTCGAGGCGCACCTGGGATCCGACTGTCCGGACGAACCCCCGGACGACGGTAAAGGGCCAGCCCACCTTGAGTACTTGCTCGGAGTATGCGACTGCTGGCTCTGATCCAAGGCGCCCCGTGACGTACCCGCGACGGAAAAGCCATCCGTGCATGGTATGGCCAGCGGGATCAGCCCAGACGTCGGGAGCCGGGCCCGCATCACTGAAGGCAAACGCTAGTGCGGCGGCCGCTTGAGCCGGCGTCATGGCCGGACCGAGGGTCGGTCGAGCTTGAGCGCCGAGCAGTGCGCAGAGGACGTACGCAGCCGACGCGCCGGCTAGGACACCGAGTAACCCTGTCTTCATGAAGTCGGCCCGCGGTAACGGGCAACGTGCACAGTTCGCATAATGAGCGGATTTCGTGTCAGCTGCGGGCGTGCGTGCCCGCTGTCCACACAGTTCAACGACTTCCTACAAAAGACAAGCGCCCGGCAGCTGCACACGGCGTTGGGAAGCCGGCCGCACCCCCCGGCCCGGACAGGCCTGAGACCGGTCGGAACGCCGGGAACACCCTAGCTGGCCATCGGCGTGCCCAAGAGCGGTACCCCGTGCCATCCGAGCTCACCGCCGAGGCTGACACACCACCTCAGTTGTCTCGAGGAGCTGGAATAGGATC
>DATHRW010000385.1:0-5159 GCA_035464955.1 Gemmatimonadales bacterium | reverse complement strand
CCTCGATGAGGCGCCCTTTCTCTATCGCAGCCCAACCGTCGGAACGGCTAGGCCTTGCCCACCAGTTTGGCCAGCCGGCTCTTGGTCCGATTGGCCGCATTGGGGTGTAGGAGGCGCTTCCGCCCGCCGCGATCCAACAGTTGCTCGGCTTCGCGGTAGGCCGCGAGCCCCTCTTCCTTGGTGGCCGCCGTCCGCACGCGCTTGACCGCTCCGCGAATCCTGGTTCGCTGGGCCTTGTTGCCCTCGGTCCGACTCTGCCGCTGCCGCTCGCGCTTCTTGGCTGATTTTTTCTGGGGCACGCGCTCCCTCGTCACTCGGGTCACCGGCGGAACCGACGCGGCCCGCCTAAGCGCATGATTCTAGCCGGATTCGGCGCTCGGGTCAACGCTCGTCGTTTTTGACTTGAAGGGAGCCCGGGTTGTATGTTCCGCGCGGCGTTTCAACCAAAGGATAGCCCGCTGACTCCCGATTTTCCTGCCCCGGCAGTGCCTTGCGGGGTGTTTCCGAGCACGGTCCCGCTCCCGGCCGCGCCAGACGGCACATGGTCCGGCCCGGTTCGTGGGCTCAGACTCGACCGGGCGTCGGTCGCATGACCAGTACCGCTCCAACCGCAGCCCTTGGCGCCGATTCGGGCTTCATCGTCGAGCTCGATCAGTTCTCCGGGCCGCTCGATCTCCTGCTCCATCTCTTGCGCGAAGAGCAGCTCGAGATCTCCGACATCCCGATTGCCCGCATAGCCGATCAGTTCCTCCAAGCCATCCATCAACTGGGCCTGAACCAGGCGGCCGACTATCTCGAGATGGCCGGGCGGCTCATTCGACTCAAGATCCAGATGCTCCTGCCGAGGAATCTGGACGACGAGTGGGAAGACCCGCGGGCTGAACTGGTGCGGCGGCTGCTCGAGTACCAACAGATCAAGGAGATCGCGCTCTGGATGGCGCGCCTGGCTGAACGCCGAGCCGCTCGCTTCGCTCGGGGGTACCTGCCGCCAGCTCCGGAAGTGCCCGCGCCGCCGCTCACGGTCGATCTCATCGAGCTGCTGGAGGCCGCCCGGTCGGTGATCGAAGGCATCCCATCGCCGGTGCTGCACCGGGTGGTTCCCCGGCCGCTCGACGTCGAGGGGGCAACGGCCAGGCTCGAGAAACTGCTCGAGGAGAAGGCCGAGTTCAGCCTCAGGGAAGCCTTCGGCCCCAACCCCGACTTGACTTCGCTGCTTTCCACCTTTCTCGCTGCGCTCGAGCTGGCCCGGCGCGGACGACTTCGCGTGATGCAGCCCAAACCCTTCGCTCCGATCATGGTGGCCCGTGAAACCGCTGACGCAACTCGTTGAAGCTGCCCTGTTCTCAGCTTCCCGCCCGCTCACCGTCGAAGAGCTGGCGGCGCTCGATTCCGATGCGACCCTGGCCGAAGTGCGCGCCGCACTCGACCAGCTGCGGGAGATCTACGATTTCAACCAGCACGCGGTCGAACTCTTGGAACTGGCTGGAGGCTGGCAGATCCTGACCCGCCCGGCCTATGCCGAGGCCATTGAGCGAGCCAGGATATCGCTCAGAGTGCCAAAACTCACGCCCGCGGCGCTCGAAACCCTCGCGGTCATTGCCTACCGGCAACCGGTGGGCCGCGCCGACATCGAGGAGATACGGGGGGTATCGGCCAGCGGTGTGTTGCGCACGCTCCAAGAGCGCGGACTGATCGAGGTGGTCGGACGGAGCGAAGGGCTCGGCCGCCCGTTGCTCTACGGCACGACGCCTCAGTTCCTGGAAGTGCTCGGCCTCGAAGACTTGAGCAACCTGCCCGATGCCGAGGAGCTGACGGTGGCGCTGCACCCGCATGCGGCCCGGACGGAAGACGAAGGGGATGAAGCAGCCGCCTACGTTCCCGCGGAATCATGACCGAGATGCGGCTGCAGCGCGCTCTGGCGCGGGCGGGGATCGCGTCGCGCCGGGCGGCGGAAGAGCTGATCCGCGCCGGCAAGGTGCGGGTGGACGGCCAGGTCGCGACCATCGGCAGCAAGGTCGACCCGGACGTGCAGCGCATCACTGTGGGCGGCCGGGCGATCAAACAGGTCGAGCGCCGCTGGATCGCGTTGCACAAGCCGCTCGGCGTGGTGACCACCGCGAGCGACGAGCGGGGGCGCGCCACCGTGTTCGAGTTGGTCGATCGGCCCGCGGGGCTCAACTACGTCGGCCGGCTCGATATCGCGACCACGGGGCTGCTCCTCCTGACGACCGACGGCGAGGCGGCTCACAGGCTGACCCATCCCCGCTACCGGGTGCCGCGTCGCTACACGGCCCTGGTCCATGGGAAGACCACCTCGGAGATCGAGGCGTCGGCCGGGCGGCGTGTTGTGATCGACAGCCGGCCGGTGACGCCCGCATCGGTCCGGGTGCGGCCCGGCCGGCAGGGCAGGAGCATCATCGACGTGACGCTCACCGAAGGACGGAACCGTATCGTCCGCCGCTGGTGTGAGGCAATGGGACTCAAGGTCGACCGGCTGGCACGGTTATCGTATGGCCCGATCCGCCTGGGTGACCTGGAGCCCGGAGCTTGGCGGCCACTCACACCCGCCGAGACCGCAGCGCTGTACCGATTGATCGGGCTGCCGGAAGAAGCTCGAGCGAAACATTAGGTGGAGCGCATACGTCGTTGTTTTGTAATACTTTGACGAAGACGGGAGTCTGTGAATGAGCGGTTCGAGTTGTCGGACGATGACCGGGGAGTGTGGGCCGTGAGCGCGAAGCCAAGCCGGGAGTCGGCGGGCCCCGAGGGGCAGCTCATTCAGCGGGTGGTCACCGAGGTGGCCAAGCGTGTTGTCGGGCAGGAAGCCATGGTCGAGCGGCTTCTGATCGGGCTTCTGACCGGCGGCCATATTCTGCTCGAGGGCGTGCCCGGTCTGGCCAAGACCCTGTCGGTCCGCACTCTGGCCGAGATCATCCACGCGACCTTCTCCCGGATCCAGTTCACGCCGGACCTGCTCCCGGCCGATCTGATCGGGACCATGGTGTTCGATCCGAAGAACCAGGAGTTCAAAGTCAAGAAGGGCCCCCTCTTCGCCCAGATCGTGTTGGCGGACGAGGTGAACCGTGCACCCGCCAAGGTGCAGGCCGCCTTGCTCGAAGCCATGCAGGAACACCAGGTCACCATCGGCGGGATCACCTTCCCGCTCAAGGAGCCGTTCCTGGTGCTGGCCACCCAGAACCCCATCGAGAGTGAGGGCACTTACCCGCTGCCCGAGGCGCAGCTGGACCGGTTCATGCTCAAGGTCCGGGTGGATTACCCCTCTCGGGACGAAGAGCGCGAAGTCCTGCTCCGGATGGGGGGTGGAGAGCCCATCCCGGTCAGCCGCATCCTCGAGCCGACGGCGATTCTCGCCGCCCGTAAGACGATCGCCGAGCTCTACGCCGATCAGAAATTGCTCGACTATATCGTGGACCTGGTCCGCGCGACCCGCGACCCGGGCGCGGTCGGGCTCCAGGACGTGAAGCCGTTGATTGCCTATGGCGCCTCGCCGCGTGCATCCCTGGCGCTGGCCGCCGCTTCCCGGGCCCACGCGTTCCTCCGTGGGCGCTCGTACGTGGTGCCCGAGGACATCCGGGCGCTGGCTCCCGACGTGCTCCGGCACCGGCTGGTGCTCACCTTCGAGGCTGAGGCGGAGGACATGGACAGCGACCGGGTGATCGGGCAGATCATCGACGCCGTACCGGTACCCTGAATCTGCGGCCGCCCCGGGGGCGGCCGTAGCGTTAATTTCCTCGCATGCCAGTCATTTCCCCCGAAATCCTCCACCAGGTCAAGACCATCGAGCTCCGCACGCGCGGGCTCGTGGCCTCGCTCTTCGCCGGGGAGTACCGCTCGGTGTTCCGCGGGCAGGGCATGGAGTTCGCTGAGGTGCGGGCGTACGAACCGGGCGACGACTACCGAAGCATCGACTGGAACGTCTCGGCCCGGCTGGCGAGTCCCTACGTCAAGACATTCACCGAGGAACGGGAGCTCACTCTCCTGTTGATCGTCGACCAATCGGGGTCGACGCATTTCGGCGAGCCGCTCACCAAGGCGGCGCTGTCGGTCGAAGTGGCTGCCGTGCTCGCCCTCGCAGCCGCGCGACAGAACGACCGCGTGGGCGCGTTGCTCTTTTCGGAGGAGGTGGAACGGGTCATTCCCCCCGCCAAGGGCCGGCGCCACGCGCTCCGGGTCATCCGGGACCTGGTTGCCTTCGAACCTCGAGGGAAGAAGACCGACCTGGCCGCGGCATTGGTCTACGCCCAGAAGCTGCTGTATCACCGGAGCATCGTGGTGGTGTTGTCCGATTTCTTCGCCACGGGATGGGAGCGCCCGCTCAGGACACTCGCCGCGCGGCACGAGGTGGTCGCGATATCGGTGGAGGATCCGCGCGAGCGCAAGCTGCCCCGGACCGGAATCATCGAGCTTCGCGACGCCGAGTCGGGCGACCGGCGGCTGGTGGATGCACGAAGCGCGACCACACGCCGACGGATGGGGGCCACCGTTGAACACCGCCGCCGTGCGCGGGATCGGGCCCTCTCGACCGCGGGGGTCGATCTCGTGGCCCTCACCACCAACACCGACTACTGGATCCCGCTCCGCCGCGCATTCGCGCGACGGGCCCGCAGGCTGCACCGCGCATGATGATCCTGATGCTCTTGGCACTCCAGGGTACGCCCACCGTCGGCGACACGGTGTGGGTCAGCCGTACCATCCCGCTTCCTGCCGGGTGGTCCGCACGCGCGCCCGCCTGGGACCCGGGCGGGGCAGTAGAGCTGCTCGGCCGTGCCGTGGTCGACGTGCTGGGAGACTCGGTTCGGGTCCGGTATCCACTCGTGGTGTGGCAACCGGGCTCCCACGTGGTGGAGGTACCGGGCCCGGTGCTACTGTCGCCGCGGGGCGAAGTGGACTCGGTGCGCCTGAGCCGGGTCACCATCACGATTGCGAGCGTGCTTCCGGCCGTTCCACCCGATTCCGTACTCCAGCCGCAGCCGCCGACCGGCATCATCCCGCGGCCGGTCACCAGCATGGCTCCGCTTCTGGTGCTCTGGGGGGTGGCGGCCCTGTTGGTGCTACCGCTCCATTGGTGGTGGCGGAGACGAGGAACACCCGCTCCGCCCGCCGAAGCACCAGAGCCAGCTGTATCCAGCCCACCGGTT
>DATHRW010000384.1:0-4631 GCA_035464955.1 Gemmatimonadales bacterium | reverse complement strand
CGCGTGGTCCATCCCAAGCGGGCCTGAGCCGTGAGGGTGAGGGTGTGGCGGGTGGTGGATGGACGACCGGCACCGGCTATTGGCTATCGGTCGCTCGAAGTGAGGGGCAGATTGCTGCAATACCGCCTGCTATCGGCTATCGATCTGGACCGGCGCTAGGGACCGACGGGTGATGCGACGGAGATAGTGTCGCCGGTGCCTAGTTGTCCGAAGGAGTTCGCGCCCGAGCAGAGCGGCCGACCGGTCAATGCGAGTGCGCAGGTGTGGTCCCGTCCGGCCGTGATTGCCGCCAGGGGTTGATCAGTCTGGACGTGGCCGGGCGGAACGACAACATCGTAGCTCGGGGAGGCGAACCCAAGCCCGAGTTGGCCTCGGTCATTCCTGCCCCAGCAGTATGCGACGCCGGATTCCGAGATGGCGCAGGTGTAGCTGCCCCCGGCAGTCAACGGCGACCGCGGGTGTGGGGAGGGGTCCTTGTGGGGGAACGGGGCATAATAAGACCCCGGCAGGGATTCCTGCCAGGGAGGTTTGCACCTCTCTGCCCCGCCCCACGCCCGCTATTAACTATTGGTCGGTCGAAGTAAGGGGGGATCGCTGCAATGCCGTCAGCTATCTGCTATCGGTCTTCATTAGCCGATCGGCGGTTCGACAGATCGACGGTCCGCCCAACCGCCCATGCGCCGCGCTTCCCGTCTTTCCATCTTTCCGCCTTCCAACCCAGCGCCCCCGGGGTGACTCGAGCCGAAGGCGAGCGAGCAGCTTGCGCGCAGCTCAACACCCGACCTTCAGTTTAGGAATTAGCCGAGGCGCCTTCCGGGGAGTGCCGCGGAGTAGGCTCAAGTTGGCTTGAGTTTGGCACTTCCGGGGGAACCCTCAGCTGCCCTGTGTGATCCCGTGTCAGGGAGTTTGTGGGAGTTTTGGGCACAGTTGGGGCACAGGCACGAAAAACGGCCGCCAGTGGCGCGAGCGACCGTTCTTCGACACCTCGTACCACAGGATGTGCGCGCCTGCCTACTTCACCTTCGACACGTCCGCCAGCCATATATGCCTGAGGGTGTTGAACAGGATCATCCTCCCATCCGGGGAGAATCCAGGTTGCCATAACGAAGTAAGCCAGTAGCGGGCGGGAATGGATCCAGCACTGGAACCGTGTGCTCACCGGTGCGCATGTCCTGGAGGACGATCTGGTCGGTGAGCCCTTCGATGAACGCCAGCGTCTCCCGCCGCGGGAGGGTGCGTCTCGCCACCCGCGGATGGCCTCGATGCCACGCACTGTCACGTGACCAACAGCCTCAACACGCCGATCGAGGCCTTCGAGCATGTCTATCCGTACCGCGTTCGTCGCGACGCGATCCGGAGTGATTCGGGGGGAGAGTCGGTTCCGCGGTGGCTATGGAATCGTGCGAGAGCTGGAAGCACTGTGTCCATCGCAGGTCAGCATTCTGAGCGACCGCAGAGCGAACGCGCTGTGCGGGTTGGAGGGTGGGAGCCCGGAATGCCGTGCGGAATACGCTTGTCACCGAGGGCGTGGCACGTCAGTTGGGGGTAAGGCGAGGGTGTGGGTGAAACCAGGGTCGATCGCGCTCGTAGAGAGGCTCTGGCGCACCAGAAGGAGGCTGGATGAGGTCCTCGGTCATCGGGTTCACTGACCGGTCACACCAGCGGGTTCGATCCCTGCCCTCGATAATCCTGGCGCTCTCGCCGGTGTTCGCGGTCGGCGTCGCCCACGCCCAAGCGCCGGTCGCCGTACGGACGACAGTCGCACCAGACACGATATTCCAGGCCACTCGTGCAGAAATCATGGGACTCGTGGAAGCGGGTGAGATACCATCCATGGTGGTCGCGGTGGCGCGAGGCGGTACGATCATCTGGGAAGAGGCATTCGGATGGGCCGATCGCGAGTCTGAGATCGCCGCGACACCCGGGACCGTCTACCCGGTAGGCTCCCTCTCGAAGTCGATCACGGCCACTGGGATCATGGTTCTCGTCGAGCGGGGCGTGATTGGCCTGGACGACCCCGTGACGGCCTTCCTTCCGGAGAGCACCCTGAAGGTGTACGAGGGGGACCGCGAGGCGGTGACCATCCGGCGCGTGCTGAACATGAGCGCAGGGATTCCCCATGGCTGGGCGAACTATGGGAACGCCTTCGCGCCGCCGAAGATTCAGGAGTATCTGGCGGATGCCGGCATCGTGGTGTTCCCACCGGGGGCGGAGCAGCTCTACTCGAACAACGCGTACGGCGTTCTCGAGGCCGTAATCGCCGCCGCGTCCGGGCGCGACTTTGCTGAGTTCATCGAGTCCGAGGTGTTCGGGCCGCTTGGTATGTCCGGCTCCAGCGCTCGACTCACACCCGATCTCCTCGCGACCGCGGCATCACGCTACGGAACAGACCGGTTGCGCCTCACTCATGATCAATCAGAGTTCGTCCCGCTCGGCGGCGCGGGAATGTACGCGAGCGTGCATGACCTCATTCGATACGGCATGTTCCACCTGAAGAATTCAGTTCCGGATCAGGAGCCAGTACTCTCCGATGAGGCTCTCGATCGGATGCACTTCACCAAGGATCCCCGACATCCCGACGGTATCATAGCCATGGGCTGGGGGTCGGTCGAGCTGGAGAGTGGACACAGGTGGCTGATCAGCAACGGGAGCATCGGAGGCGCCAACTCGATGTTGACGCTGCTCCCTGACGACGACCTGGCCGTGGCAGTGCTGACCAACTTTACGTCATCGAGCCTGGCCGACGAGACGGCGGTCCGCATCGCCGACGGCGCGGTCCCCGGCTTCGCGGAGGGGGTGGGTCGTTTCATCGGCGCGTTCGAGGCGGCTCGTGCGCCTCGTCCGTTTGAACCGAACTCCGCGCTCATCGGGTCGTGGGGCGGCGTGCTGCTGAATCGCGGCACCGAGATCCCAGTCCTGCTCAGCATCCTACACGACGGCTCGATGATGGTTCAAGTGGCCGCTCAGTCGAAGGTTCAGATCGGCGAGGCCACGACCCGAGGGGACAACATAGAGGCCGACTTTCGGGGCCGGATCCCCGGTCACCAGCACTTCGGGCAGGATCACGACATGCACCTCACCCTCCGCCATGATGGCGAACGCCTGTATGGATTCCTTTCCTCGAGGACCGAGACCGAATTCGGCTCGTTGTCTATTCCGTTCTATGTTCGGCTAACGAAGGCGAAGCCGTGAGCGGGACAATGGTCGGGTCCCCTTCCACCCAGTGCGCGAAGTAGAGCTGCACGGTGGCATAGAGTCTGCCGGCCACGTAGGCGCGGGTGCTGGCGTCGAAGGTGCGGCGGCGAGGATCCTGAGCCATGGCCGGGAGGGTGGTCAGCGCGAGCACGGCAGCGGTCGCAACGGTCCTCTTCAGGGCGGTTCCGCGGTTGATCGGGTGGTGGAGCATGCGGTGCCTCCAGGGCGTCGTCGCCTGCGACCTGTCTGGATTGGTACAGGAGCGAGCCGTCGTGCCCAAGCGCGTAGAAGCCGGCCACGCCGGAGAAGGTCCGAACCCGCTCGGCAACGATCTGCGCCTCGCCAACGAGCCGGAGCGCCTGAGCATCGAATCGCTGGACGACGATCGAACCGTCCTGGGTGAGGTAAATGATGTTTCCCCTGGCATCCGCCATGGGGGAGATGCCGGGCCCGAGGCGGACCACTCTACCCGAGGAGAGCGAGAGAGCCGTGACGAACAGCTCGAAGTCGCGCGTCACGGTCTCGAACAGGATCACGTCGGTGTTGGGAACGCAGTTCGGGAGCCAGTGGGCGAGTTCGGTGGAGTCGGGCGTGGTTAGCAGCTCAATCGGGCCGCCGGCCACCGGGACCTGGCGCAATCCCTCGCACACAGCGCGGCAACGGCCAGCAGGCCGGTGGTGAAGTGGTATCGGGGCATCGGGCCCCTCGCTTCAGGGGGATCACACACAATAAGAGGCGGGCAAGATCCCCGCCAGAAGAATGTGACGGCTGTCGGGCGGCTTGTCGGATCGGCGGACCGCCGGCCTCGGTCATTCCTACCCCAGCAATATGCAACGCCGGATCCCGAGATGGCGCAGGTGCAGGGGTGACGCGTCCGGGTTGCGGTGCCCCCTTGCCGCCGCGACCGGGATTCCAGATCTTTTGGGCGACCAACGGGCTCCACAGTCGGGGAGCTTTTGTCGTATCGAGCCGGCGGGCGCCTGCGCCGGTCCTCCTGAAATCAGAAGGGCAGCGCGTTCGTGTCCTTTGTGAGTCGTTCCGTCGGGGCGGTGTCGGGCCGGGAAGCAGGGGGCGCGGACACCCGGAGGGTGCCGGGAGCACTGGGCTTGCGGTTCGGACGGATGAGCGCAATGGAGGGACACATGCGTACCATAGGGCGGTACCTCGGTCGTGCGGGATGGCTGATCCTGGGAACGTTGGCGGCGCCGGTGGGCCTCCGGGCACAGGAGACGGGAGGGCCACCGGTTCGCGCCATCCCGGGTATCACCGCGGACGATCCCTTCCCGCGAGCCTGCGTTTCCTGCCACGTCGTCCTGCCCGACGGTCGGGACGTGCGGCTGAGCACCCTCATGACGCACTGGACGGACGGGGTGGACTCCCTGCTGCTCGTGACCGCGCAGTCTGCCGCCCCCGCCGGCGTGAGGCTCATCGGGAGG
>DATHRW010000383.1:0-13810 GCA_035464955.1 Gemmatimonadales bacterium | reverse complement strand
CAACACGGCCACTGCCGCGTCGGTAATGACGACGCGCGCCACGTTCCCCGGCACAGAAGGCTCGGCCCGCGGCATCGATTAGAAGAAGCCGAGCTTCTTCGGGCTGTAGCTCACCAACAGGTTCTTGGTCTGCTGGTAGTGATTGAGCATCATCCGGTGGTTCTCTCGACCGATGCCAGACTGCTTGTAGCCGCCAAACGCCGCGTGCGCGGGGTAGGCATGGTAGCAGTTGGTCCAGACCCGCCCCGCCTTGATGCCACGCCCCATGCGATAGCAGGTATTGGCGTCACGACTCCAGACGCCGGCGCCCAAGCCGTAGAGGGTGTCGTTGGCGATGGACAGTGCATCGTCCATGGTCTTGAACTTGGTGACCGCGAGGACCGGTCCGAAGATCTCTTCCTGGAACACCCGCATCCGGTTCTCACCCTCGAAAATGGTCGGCTGAATGTAGTAACCGTCCTTGAGCTCACCCGGGTGGATGCGGCGGGCACCGCCGGTCAAGACCTTGGCGCCCTCCTTCTTCCCGATGTCGATGTAGCTCAGGATCTTCTCGAGCTGATCGTTGGAGGCTTGGGCACCGATCATGGTGGCCGGATCGAGCGGATTGCCCTCCACGATCTGCTTGGTTCGGGCCACGGCCCGGTCCATGAAACGATCGTAGATCGATTCCTGGACCAGCGCACGCGACGGGCAGGTGCAGACCTCACCCTGATTCAGCGCGAACATGGCAAACCCTTCGAGCGCCTTGTCGAAGAAATCGTCGTCGGCTTCTAGGATGTCCGCGAAGAAGATGTTCGGCGACTTGCCGCCCAGCTCCAGTGTCACCGGAATGAGGTTCTCTGACGCATACTGCATGATCAGCCGGCCGGTCGTCGTCTCGCCGGTGAAGGCGATCTTGGCCACCCGCGGGCTCGAAGCCAACGGCTTACCAGCCTCGACCCCAAAGCCCTGCACGACGTTGACGACACCGCTCGGCAGGATGTCCGCGGTCAGCTCCATGAAGGCCATGATCGAGACCGGAGTTTGCTCGGCAGGCTTGAGCACCACGCAATTCCCAGCCGCCAGCGCCGGTGCGAGCTTCCAGGTTGCCATCAAGAGCGGGAAGTTCCACGGGATGATCTGACCTACCACGCCCAGCGGCTCGTGGAAGTGGTAGGCCACGGTGTCTGCATCCAGCTCCGAAAGGCCGCCCTCCTGGGCTCGGATACACCCCGCGAAATACCGGAAATGGTCCACCGCGAGGGGCATGTCGGCCGCCGTGGTCTCACGGATCGGCTTGCCGTTGTCCATCGTTTCGATGAACGCCAGCGTCTCGAGATTGCTCTCGATCCGGTCGGCAATCTGGTTGAGGATGTTGGCCCGGTAGGCGGGGGATGTGCTGTTCCAGCTGACGGCGGCGGCGTGAGCCGCGTCGAGCGCCTTGTCGACGTCCTCGTGGGTCGATCGGGCGACCTCGCACAGAGGTTGACCGGTGATCGGCGTCGGATTGGTGAAGTACTGCCCCCGAGTGGGGGGAACGTATTCACCGGCGATCCAGTTGTCGTAGCGGGCACGGATTGGAACGGTAGTCTTGAACCCGGCGGCCAGCTTCGGGAGCTTACCGCCGGCGGTGGGCTTGGTCGCGGTACCCATACGGCACCTCCTGACTTCGGGACAAACAGACACGGCTCTGACTCAGATGACGCAGGGTCGGAGTATTCCAATACTCCACCCGAGCATCGGGAGCGTCAAGAAGGCGCGAAGGCGGAGGGCGGGAAGACGGGAAGACGGAAGGAGAGAGGCCTTTAACCTTCGCGGGCCGATAGCCAATAGCCAATAGCCAATAGCATCAGCCGCCGGTGACGCCCCTCACTGGGAGGCAATCACCGCCGGCAGAATGAACCGCTGCAGGATTTCCTCCGGCTGGCGGGTCCGCCCGTTTCTGAAGTTGCCGGAGGTGATTACCGCGACCAGCTCGAGCTCGGGCACGACGAAGATGTATTGGCCCCCGTTGCCGCGGGCTTCGATCGTCTCGATCACGCGATCCCCGACCTGATACTGGTGGTGCCACCAGAGGTAGCCATACTGGTGGCCGTTCCGGTCGAGCGGGGCGAGGCGGCCGTATTTCCCGGTCGATTCACGCACCCATTGCTCTGAAAGCACGCGCTGACCTCCCCACATCC
Organism: Gemmatimonadales bacterium; assembly: GCA_035464955.1. Classification (GTDB taxonomy): domain Bacteria; phylum Gemmatimonadota; class Gemmatimonadetes; order Gemmatimonadales; family GWC2-71-9; genus JABDII01. Next base: position 11,648 of record DATHRW010000383.1, on the reverse strand, counting down.
CACCGTCCAAGTAGAGCTGGCCGAACTTGGCCATGTCACGTGGGCGCAGATAGAGCCCGCCGCCCATGTAGGGAATGCCGGTCGGATCGAGGAGGAACTTGTACGTCGGGATGCCCAACGGTCTGAACAGGGCCAGGTCGGCGAACCATTCGACCGGTTCCTCGACCGTCTGATTCAGGATGCCACCGAGGATGAGCGGGTTGGCGCCACCATAGAGGGACTGGGCGCCGGGATCGGCGATCATGGGCGCGTCGAGCGCGAGCCTGATCCAGTCGGGCCGCGCGGTCTGCGACTGGTAGGCCCCCTCCGACGCGACGGAACGAGGATCGGAATCATTGGCATCGAGTCCCGAGGCCATCCGCAACAGATCACGGATGGTGATCCGGGCCTTCCGCGGGTCCCAGTTGTCGTACCACCGGTATCGTGAGAAGAACCCGAGCGCCGGCGCGCCGACACTGTCGATCAATTCCCGGTCGATAGCCAGGCCGATAAGGGCCGAGGTCACGGTCTTCGAGGCCGAGCGCATGTCGTGCCAGGTGTCACGATCGAATCCGTAGAAGTATTCCTCCACCACCAGCCGTCCTCGGCGTGCCACCAGCACACTGTGGGTGAAGGTCATCTCCTGTTCGACGATGGCCCGGACCATGTCTCGGATAGGGGCCACGTTCATCCCTTGTTCGGACGGAGTCGCCGTCGGCCATCCATCGTCCAGGCTCTCAGGGGCTACCGCCCGGTACCCGGCACCGGCAATGGAACGTGGCGAAACCATCGACGCGTCTGGAATCTCCGGAATGGACTCCGGCGTCATCCGGTGGAATGTCAGAGGAATGGTCCCGCCCACGCCGGTTGCCGTGAGCACCAGCGCGTCCTGCGCCGGGTCGAATCGACCTTCGAACGTGAGCCCCAGGTTCTTCTCACCGAGCCGGATGATTCCGTCCTTACACTCGAGGCCGTAGCCCCATAGTCCGGGCATCCGCTGATCGCGAAAGAAGAAATAGCCGCCGATCGAGCCGTCCGCTTCGCGCTCGATGTAGAGATCGAAGGGAACGGTCGGGGCGGGTACACCGAGGAGGTTCCAATCGACCGTCCAAGCAGGTGTCGTGGGATCCTCGCGCACGAGCCGAGTACGGGTGATGTTCGAGGCGTATTGAACGAAGCCGTCGATGGCGCCACTGTCGGATTGGAAGATTCCATCGAATGCGATCGGCAACCTGGCCGATTGGAAGCGGAGGCGTTCGCCGTCCCGCCACGCGGGGCCCCGCTCGACACCCTGATGGGACTCGATCCGTGCCTGGAAGGTGCCGGGCGCTTGCTCGGCGAGGGTGAGCCTGAGGGAGAACAGGACTCCCGCGTTCAGGGTACTGTGCCAGGCGCCGTCGATGTCGGCGGGGCAGTCCTGCTGGACGGTCCATCCGACCTCGCCTTCGTGGCTCTGATTGGGCAGCGGGAACGGGAGGACGAGGCCCAGGAGAGGTACGGCAAAGCAAATCCGGCGTGTGTGCATGAACTGGGGCCTCGACCGTTGCTGAAGCAGCGTGTATTCCCCTAAAGTTGTCTACGATGCTCGATCATGCCACCTACGTTCATATGGACATAAAAGTGACAGGGCTCCGTGTCTTCTCGAGCCTCGCCCTTCTGACGCTGCTGGGTTGCTCCGGTTGCCTCTGGGAGAAGCAGGTCTCCGGCACGGTCGTGGACTTCGAGACCAACCGGCCCATCGAGGGCGCAACCATTCGTGCCGCGCAATACGGCTGGGGCTTGAGCAACGGGAGCCTGGTCTGGGACAAGGATTACTCCACCTACACTGAAACCGATTCCGCCGGGTCGTTCACGATCCGGTATCGGGACGGCAGCAGCGTCAATCTCTGGGTGGAGCATCAGGGCTACCAGCGGTTCCAGTCGTGGTATCCCCGAAACGCCGAGGTTCGCATCCGCCTCAAGCAGCGAATCGAAGGCCTCAAGGCGCTGCCCAGTGGGTTCCTCAGGCTGGGCCAGAAGACCGACGGAAGCTATTACGGCTGGGACTTTGCGACTGGCAGGCTCGCGCCCACTGCGGATGAAGCCGACATCTTCCCCGAATCCGTCGAGCCTGGGTCCAGGGGGAACATGCGGCTCCGAGTATCCGGAGCCGGCGGCATCCGATTCGTGTCACGGGAAGAGCTGGGCGTCGACAACATGTTTCTCATCTATACCGACACCGCTCCGGCGGACGGGTACACAGCGACCGCCGAGCTCGACTTTGGATCTGATGGTGGGATCTACTTCGTGAGGACGCGGGACGGCGGGCATTACGCCAAGTTCGAGTTCATCCCGACCGCGTTCGCCATGGAGTCCGCGCCCGATATCGCGCGCGACTTGTCACTGCACTACGTCCACAACCCCGACGGCACCCGGAACCTGCGCTACCAGGGCATCGGCCCGACTCGCTGAGCCACGCCTTCCCGCTATCGCGCCACCTGCCAGACGGTATCCAGGAGTGTCCCGTCGACCCACTTGATCACCGCCACTGGGCGATCGAGTAGCTGGGGCGGCTGAGGTGGCCCGCCGACGATCGACTCGACCTCGGCCTTGAGCTCCGCGATGGGCCGGATGGGGAGCCCGGACTTGCGGGTCGCCTTGAGCAGGTCTTTGCGGCGCGGGTTGATCGCGATGCCGCGCTCGGTCACCACGACATCGATCAGCTCGGAGGGGCCCGTGACGGTGGTGACCTCATTCACGATCACGGGAATCCTGTCCCGAAAGGCCGGCACCGCGAGGATGGTACACCCGCTAAAGAGGCAATTCTGCCAGCCGCCGATTCCGTGCAGCAAGAGGCCGTCCGAGTGGGTGACGACGTTGGCGTTGAAGTCGACGTCCACCTCGGTCGCGCCCAAGACCGCCGCATCGACCATGGAGGCGAAGTTGCCCTTGCCGTGGAAGTTGTACGAGGTAAAGGGCGACGTGGGCACGTGCCGCGGGTTGGATCCGATCGACGCGACACCGGCCAGGTCGAAGGTCTGCCCGTCCAGGATGTAGTCCGTCAGACCCTCGTTCAGGAGGTTGACCAGGTATTGGGTCGACCCGCCGCGCACGAACCGCGCCCGCACGCCCTCCTTCTTCATCATGCCCTTCAGGAACTCGACGAATGCGAGGGCGATCCCGCCGGCTCCCGCCTGGAACGAGAATCCGTCGCGCATGATGCCGGCGGCCTGGATGAATCGCGCCACATATTCCGCGATCAGCAGGCGATCGGGGCTCTTGGTAATCTCGGTGGTGCCGGAGACGATCAGCGACGGGTCGCCGATCGAGTCGACCTCTACCACGTAGTCCACGTTGTTGCCTTGGATCTGCCACGGGATACAGGGGAAGGGCACCAGGTTGTCCGTCACCACGATCACGCGGTCGGCATACATCGAATCGGCCAGCGCGAAGCCGAGGGAGCCGCAGGCGGAGGGCCCGTGTGAGCCGTCGGCGTTGCCGAATGCGTCGGCCGTCGGTGCCGCGATCACGGCCAAGTCGATCTTGATCTCACCGTCCTGAATTGCCTGCCACCGCCCGCCATGGGAGCGGAGCACGCCCAAGCCGCGCATCTTGCCGCGTGAGCAGTACTCGCCGAGCGGCCCGTTCATGCTGCCTTCGATATGATGAACCGCGCCGGCCTTCATCAGGTCGATCACGGGCTCGTGACACGGGAACGAGGCGCTGGGCAGCCAGACGAGATCCTTGACGCCGAGCTTGGCCGCAGTCTGGAGTGCCTGCAAAGCCACCCTGTCGCCATTGCGCAGGTGATGATGGGTCGAGATCACCATCCCGTCTTTCAGGCCGGCGCGCTTGAGCGCGGTCGCGAGGTCCTTCACGCGCTTGTCGCCGCTCATCGGGTAGTCGGCGCAGGACGCGATGGGCGGTCCGTGCTTGGCGCCGGTTGGCCGGTACTTGCCGACACCCCTATAAGGAACCTGCGGCTGTCCGTTGACCATGGTTGGGACGCGCCGTCCCGCCGCGTTCACCACGAATTCCGGTGTCATCTTGGTCGCCCGTTTCGGCGTCCGCCGCGTGCGCGGGGTCATGTCGTGCTCCCGGGAATCAGGCCGGCCTGGCGCGCCGTCACGATGAGCCGCTGCGCCCGCTTCACGACCGGCGGATCGACCATCCTGGTACCGAGGCTCACGACGCCCAGTCCCTTCCGGTCGGCCTCCTCGAACGCGGCCACGATCTTCTGCGCCTTGTCGATTTCTTCGGCGGTCGGTGCGAAGGCCCGGTGAATCGGTTCGATCTGCCGCGGGTGAATGCAGCCCATGCCCTCGAAGCCGAGCCCGCGGGAGCGCTCCGCCCAGGCGGCGAGTCCGTCCATGTCGCCAACGTCGCCGAAGACGGAATCGATCGCCTGCACCCCTGCCGCCCGCGCCGCATTGACCAACCGCGTCCGGGCGTAGGAGGATTCCGTGCCCGCCAGGGTCTTGGGCACGCCGAGGTCGGCGGTGTAGTCCTCGAGCCCGATGGTGAGGGCAACGACGGTGTCGGCAGCCGTTCCGATCGCGTGCGCGTGCTCGACACCGAGTGCCGATTCCAAGATCGGCATCAGCCAGACGGGATGACCATCGCCACCTGCGTTGCGCAATTCGGCGATGTGGTCGTGCACCTGCCGCACCTGATCGGCGTGTTCGGTCTTGGGGATGAGGATCAGGTCCGGGTCTTCCGGCACAATGGCGTCGAGATCGTCGAGCCCCAGCGGGAGCTGGTTGATTCGAACCATGCGCTCGGCGCCCATGAAATCCACCGAGCGGAGGGCGTTTCGGACCAGGAGCCGTGCGGCATCCTTGTCGTTGGGATGGACCGAGTCCTCGAGATCGAGAATGATCGCGTCCGGGCGGTGGATGCCGGCATTGAGCATGAACTTGGGCTCGTTGCCGGGCAGATAGAGCCGCGAGCGGCGGAGCCGGTCGCGCGCCGTCGGGCCAGCGCGAACGACGGTGCGTTCCGGCCGTGCATCTCCGCCGCGACCACCGGCCCCGGCCCGCCGCAGCGCCGCCTCCACTCGGGCGGCTATGACGAACGGCACCGCCCCCTGGTCCTCGATCTGCACCGTGGCATGCCGCACGCCGAGGCTCGCGAGGACACCGTCGACGGTCTGGCGAATCGAGTCTCCGTAGAACGACTCGACCTTCGATGCCAGCCGGACGCGGGCGCCGCCGGACGGCGCGATCGTCGCCGAGACGAACAGATCCGAGCGTACATCGTCGCCGCGGCGGCCTGCCTGCCCGTGGTGGGAGGACCGTGCACGTTTCCGAGTCGCCACCGGGTACCTCGCTATTTCAGCTGCTGGATGATGGCGTCGCCCACCTGGGTGGTCGTCGCCGCTCCCTTGGAAAACACGTCCTGCCCGCCGGCCAGGCGTAGCATGTCGTAGGTGCGCACCTTGCCGGCCTTGACCACCGCGCCCACCGCGTTGCGCACCCGTGTGGCCTGGTCCGTCTCGCCGACGTGGTCGAGCAGCATGGCCGCGCTCAGGATCATCGCGATCGGATTCACGATCGGCGGGTCGAGCTGCTCGTACTTGGGCGCCGATCCATGAGTCGGCTCGAACACCGCCACTTCGTCGCCGATGTTACCCGAGCAGGCGAATCCCAGTCCGCCGACCAGCCCGGCGAAACCGTCGGAGATGATGTCACCGAACATATTGCCCGCGACGATGACCCCGTAGTCTTCCGGGTTCTTGGTGAGCCACATCATCTGGGCATCGATGTTGGTGGACCAGAGCTGGATGTCCGGAAAGCCCTGCTTCACCTGTGCGGCCACGTCCTCCATCATGCCCGACGTCTCGCGGAGCACGTTGGGCTTCTCGCAGACCGTCACGGATTTGTAGCCGTGGCGTTTGGCATACTCGAATGCCGCCGTGACGATCCGCCGGCACGCGTTCCTGGTGAACACCCGGGTTGAAATGGCTAAGTCGGGCCCAGGCGTGGAGGCAAATCGCTTGAACTTGGGGTGGGTGGCTAGTGCGTCGCGAACCTGCGCTGGTGGGTCGGTCCACTCGATGCCGGCGTACAATCCTTCGGTATTCTGCCGGAAGATCACTGCGTCTACCTTGGGTTCTTCGAAGCCGCCGCCCGCCGTCTGTCGGATGAAGTTGAGCGGGTTACCGGGGAACGATCGGCAGGGCCGGATACACACGTCCAGGTTGAAGCGCTGGCGCATGGCGACGATCGGGCTGAAATACACCAACCCCTTGTCGCGCAATTCCGGCTTGAGCTCCTTGGCCGCGAGCCCCTTGGGCTTGGAGGTAATGGCGCCGAACAGGCCGAGCTTGTGGCGCTCGAGCAGCTGGATGGTCTTGTCGGGGAGGGGGTTTCCGTCGTTGATCCAGAAATCCCACCCGATGTCAGCATGCACGTATTCCGCGTCGAACCCGATTGCGTCGAGCACGCGCACCGCCTCGGGAAGGACCACCTTGCCGATACCGTCGCCGGGCATCGATACCACCGTGTACTTAGCCATGTTGTCCTCTGTCGGCGGGGCTCCGCCGGCCGGTTGTCTTCATTGTTGGTCGATCAAACGCGATTGCACTAGTCGAGGCCCAACCGTCGTCGGACGAGGTTCTCGACCCCGCCCGCCACAACGAGCGATTGGGGTACTGAGCCGAGTGCCGCAAAGCCGTACTCGGCGCCACCGTGTGCGATGGTCCCGTTGGCGAAGTCCACCTCGATCTGATCACCGGGGACGATCGTCAGCTCGCCGGCTGCCATCGCAGGTTCGTGCTGGTGCTTCAGCCGTTTCACCAGCTCGGGACACTCGATGCAGACGAAGCCGTTGTTGTAGGCGTTGCGAAGATACGTTTGCGAGAAACTCCCGGCGATCACCAGCGCGATCCCCTTCGCCTTGAGCGCCGTCGCCGCCTGCTCCCGGCTCGACCCGGTGCCGAAGTTCCACCCGCCGACCAAGACGTCGCCCGCAGCGGTCCGGCCGGCAAAGGAGGGATCGTAATTCTCCATCACGACCTCGGCCATCTGCTCCGCGGTCATGTCCTCGCGGTAGGTGTAGTCCTTCCCGTAGATCCCATCGGTGTTCAGGTTGTCCTGCGGGACGAACACCAGCCGACCGCTGAGACGCTCGGGGAAGCCGTCGAGGATCTCGACCCGTTCAGGCACGCGCACCCGCTCGGCCGACTCGACGAAACGCTTCTCCGGCTGCCCGCCATAGGAGGGGCCGGGGCCGGTGATGTACCCCGCCACCGCCGAAGCAGCGACGACCGCCGGACTGCCGAGGTACGCCTGCGCCTCTCGGGAGCCCATGCGGCCCTTGAAGTTCCGGTTGGTGGCCGAGATCCCGACCTCGCCTGGCTCGAGGAGCCCAACACCGAGCCCGATGCAGGGCCCGCATCCGGGCGGCAGCGGATGAGCGCCCGCCGCGAGCAGTGTGCCCCATGCACCCGACGCCTCGGCTCGATCCTGCACCTCCTTGCTCGCAGCCGCCACGTAGAAGTCCACGCTGGGGGCTACTTTCTTGCCCTCAATAACTCGGGCCGCCGCCTCGAGATCCTCGAGCCGGCTGTTAACGCAGCTGACCAGGTAGGCCTTTTGAATCGCAATCTTGTCGCGCTCGATGTCCGGCACCGAGCGCATCACCTGCACCGTGTCGGGCCCCGACACATGTGGGCTCACCGCTGCCAGGTCGAGCACGATCTCACCGGCATAGGCCGCGTCCGGATCGGGTGCGGGCGGGTTGGTTGCCCAAGCGGTGAGGTCGTCGTCGGTGAACCGGGAGCTTCCCGACGCCTCGATGATCTTCTTCCGGGACTTCAGATAGGCGATCGTGACCGCGTCTACCGGGAACCAACCGGCGAGCGCGCCCCATTCGGTGGTCATGTTGGCGATGGTCATGCGAGCATCGGCGCTCAGGCCGGCGACGCCCGGGCCGGCGAACTCGACGATGGCGTTTAGTACTTCGCCCTGGTTGTAGAGCCCGCACAGCGTAACGATCACGTCCTTGCCTGTGACACCCTTCCGGAGCGTGCCCTCGAGCACCACGCGGACGGTGCGTGGCACCTGCCACCAGAACTCGCCCGTGGCCCAGATGGCGGCCGCGTCGGTCCGCACCACCGGCGTGCCCAGTGCCCCGAGCGCTCCGTACATGTTGGAGTGGGAGTCCGAGCCCACCACCAGCGATCCCGGGACCACGTATCCCTGGGCCACCATGACCTGGTGGCTGATGCCGGTACCTGCCGGATAGAAATCGACGCCGTGCTCCGTGGCAAAGGCCTCGATCTCGGCGTACTTCGCGAGATTAGTGTCGGAAGTGTTTTGGATGTCGTGATCCAGCGCAAAGACCGGTTGTCTGGCATCGAAGATCCGGTCTGCCCCGATCGCCCGGAACTTCTTCATGACCGCCGCGGTGTTGTCGTGCGTGAGCACGTGCCGTGGCCGAAGCGAGATGACGTCACCCGGCCGGAGCGGCCGGGCCGGGCCTTCGGTCATGTACTGTTGCGCGATCTTCTCCGTGATCGTCTGACCCATCGTCGTCTCCGAGTGGGCTACCGGTCAGTGGTGCAGAGGGCCATGAGCTTCGAAATCGACTGCTGCTTCTCGAGATCCCATACCGCCTGCTTGAGCTTGGCCCGCGCGCCTTTCGAGAGCACCGGGCCCGCGAGGGCGTCGAACTTCTCCTCGACTTCCTGGTCGGTGAGCGGATTCCGCGGGTCTCCCTTCGGATAATCCAACTGCTTGGTCAGTTCGCGCCCATCGGTGGTCTTCACGGTAACGATCACGCGCTGAAGCTTGGGGAAGACGGCGTCGATTTCCGGATCGGCCACCACCTTCACCTTGTTCAGCTGCGCGCGGATGATCGGATCCATGATCTTGTCGGCTTCGAATTGCGCGGGGGTCACCTGTCCATCCGCGATCGCGGCGGCGATCACGTAGGGGAGGCTGTGATCGGCGGTTTCCTTGGTGCGCGGATCGTATTTCGACGGATCGGCGAGGATGTCCGCCGCGCGTGCCAGGGATCGGATGTGGACTTGTTCGATGTCGTCGGGTTTCAGGTCGTTCCCGTGCACGATGTCGAGCACGGCCGAGATTGGGGTGTGGGTGAGGGCCTCGGTGGGAAACGCCTTCATGCCGCAGCGCTCGATCCGCCAGGCGTCGCCCAGCCCGTCCACCAACACGTCGAGCTTCCACTCGGGCCCGAAGCAATGCGCCAGCCCTTCCTTCCCGTCGATCACGTGCTCGGGGCCGGTGTATCCCTTCTCGGCCAGGAGTGCCGCCAGCACTCCCGACTGGGTGGCCATGGGGTCGACCGTGTTCTTCATCATAGTGAGCTTGCCCGCGGTGACCGCGCCGAGGGTCGAGTGGCGTGAGGCCGAGATCCCGATCGCGTGCTGAATCTGCTCCCATGAGAGGCCCAGCATGCGGCCGGCAACGATGGGCGAGACGAACGCAGTGAGTGTGGCGTGGTGCCAGCCGCGCTCGCGGATGCCCGGGAAGGCTGCTTCACACATCCGCATCTCGAACTCGTGTCCCAGCACGATGCCGACGATGAGGTCCTTGCCGTTGCCGCCGCCGCGTTCGCCGCAGGCGATCGCCGCCGGGATGATGTCCGAGGGGTGCGAGGGATCTTGCTGCCAGTAGATGTCGTTGTAGTCCATCACCCGGACCATCAGCGCATTGGCGAGCGACGCCGTGACGGGGTCGGTGAGTTTGCCGCTGCCGAGGATAGTGGCCGGTCCCTTTCCGCCGACCTCGTCGAGCACCTCCATGGCAATCCGCGCATCCTCCTGGCGGAAGCCGCCGAAGGCGCAGCCCAGGGAATCCAACAGGTATCGCTTCGCCTCGTGCACGGCCTGGCCGTCGATGTCGTCGAACGTGAGGTCGGAGGCCCAGCGGGCCATGGTGGCGGTGATGGTGTCGGGCATATATCTCTCTCCGCTTGGTCAGCGAGACAGGTCCTTGAACGGCAAGTAGGCCATGAAGTCCGCGTGGTGGACGATGATGGCCTCGGTGCTGCGCTGGACCAGGTCGCCCTCGCCGGCGTGCGCCGCGATGATATGGCAGACCGATTCCGGCACGCCGCATTCCATTGCGAGCGCCACACCGGTGAACGGGTGTCTGAGGTTCTTCCCGCGGTCGCTCTGGACCGCCTTCCCGCCGATCTTCTCGTACTCCAGGAGCTTGCCCACGTCGGCCAGGATGGCGCCGGCGATGACCGTATCCAGGTCGATTGTGAGCGAGGTCCCCATGAATTCCTGCATGGCCCTGGCCCCCGCGCGCGCAATGTGGACCACACACCGCTTGTGCTCCATGAACGTGGCTGGACAATTCGGGACGAGCAGCGTGAAGGGGATCTCGTTCAGGTCGTCGGGCTCGAGCGGGCTCCGCTCGAACGCGGTAATCCAGGTCCGGGTGGTCTGCTCCCTGAGGCCTGGGTCCTCGATCCACTCGAGCTCGGGCCAGAGCCGTTCGACGGCGGCACGCATGGGACAGTCTCCTCGCAGAGCTGAGCGCTGCGTTACAAGTGGCAGGGGGAATGGTGGAATCTAACCCGGCCCGAAAGGGGTGGGAGAGGCGATTCGAGGCGGTCAGGGGGCGGAAAGTCGGAAGGTCGGGAAGGCGGGAAGAGAGCCGCCAGGGACCTCCAGTCCCCCTTCCATCCGCCGACTCCTTACCGTCTTCCCATCTTTCCGCCTTTCCGCCTTTCGATGCGACCATTCGTCCCCCTCCCGAATCCCTACTACTAGAACTCAAGGACCACCAAAGGGAGATACTCACTCATGAAACGACAGTGGCTTTTTGGAGCGCTTGCGCTCCTTCTTACCGTTCCCGTGGGCCTGGCACAGGCACAGGACCGGGATCTCAGGGTATTCGCGTTCGGCGCCGGCCGGGGGCGGATCGGGGTGATGGTCAACACCCGGGCCGACGAGGATCGGGACAAGATGGGCGCCGAAGTCGAATCGGTGGTGCCGGACGGACCGGCGGACAAGGCCGGGCTCGAGGCGGGCGACATCATCACCAAGTTCAACGGCACCGCCCTGGCCGGGGTCAAGGCCGACGATGAGAACGCGTCCGGCCCGGGCATGAAGTTGGTCGAGCTGGCCCGGAAGCTCGATCCGGGAGACAAGGTGGAGATCGAGTACCGTCGCGGTGCGAAGAACCAGAAGGCGACGCTCGAGGCCGAGGATATGGGAAACACCTTCTCGTTCCGGATGCCGGATATGGAACGCCTCCAGCGCGGAATGAACGAGTTCCGCTTTATGCCGCGCGACCTCAACTTTGAGTTCTTCGGCACCGGCCGATGGGGCGGGCTCGAGTTGGTGAGCCTGAATCCCGACCTCGGCGAGTATTTCGCCGCCAAGGAAGGGCTCCTGGTGGTGAGTGTGGCGGAAGGGTCCGAGCTCAGCTTGAAGCCAGGTGATGTGATCCTTTCGATTGCGGGGCGCACGCCGAAGACGCCGTCGCACGCGATGCGCATCCTTGGCTCGTACGAGCAAGGAGAGACCATAGAGCTCGCGATCATGCGGAAGCAGCGCCGTCAGACCATCAGCATGACGGTGCCGGATTCTCCGGACGAGCCCGTTTGGCGCAATCGCTCGATGGATCCGGGACGCAAAGATAGGCCCCGGGTGCGCATCGAGCGCTCCTGACGCCGGTCAGTCAACCAAGCAAGACGGCCGCGCCCGTTTG
>DATHRW010000382.1:0-14917 GCA_035464955.1 Gemmatimonadales bacterium | reverse complement strand
ATTACCTCGGGAGGAGTATCGTGGGGTCCTAGCTGATCGTCCGTCTCACAACAAACGTCCCAGGCCCTGGATCCAGGGCCTGGGACGTTTGTTGTGAGACGGACGATCAGCTAGGACCCCACGATACTCCTCCCGAGGTAATAGCCGTAGAGCATCACGGCGGTCAGCATGGCCGCCAGGAGAATCAGCATGACGCGGCCGCGCTTGGCGCTGCTCTTGTTGACTTGTCCGGAGACCATCATGAGTGCCTCCTGAATCGTCGGGTCAGAGCCTCAGCTTGAGCTCGATGTTCACCAGGATGTCAGGCGCCGTGTCCTCGAACACGATGCGGTTGGCAACCCGGCGAATGACCAGCTTCTGGAGCGGGCCTTTGCCTTTGCCCTTGCCCATGTTGCCGCGGCGGAAATAGACCACCTGCGTCTCACCCACCCGCTCCACCCGTACCACGTCGTACCCGTCCGTGACGAGCACTTCCCGCGTTACCGTGACCGCACGATCGTCCGAGACTTCGAATCCCTTTCCCGACTTCCCTTGCCCCATGAGTGGGGTCGCCCCCAAGACCAGGAGTAGCACTCCGGTCAGAATTCTCAGCAGCATGAACCGTTTCGACATTGCCCAGCCTCCGCTGATGGTCCCCACGCGCGCGAGCCCGCTATCGGGAATCGCACCGGGGCGAAACGTGAAGGTCAGCAATAGGAGTGCCGGAGGAGCGAACGCGTATGCTGGCAAAGACTTAAGAGGTGCCTTGCAAGATCCTGCAGCGGCCTGGACGCTCCGGGAGTCTGGCAGGCTGCGGTGATTTCGGGAGGAGGGAGTAGGCCTGCAGACGCTTCCTACTCCCCACTTCCCACTCCCTCCTCCCTACTCCCTACTCCCTCCACCCTACTCCCTACTCCCTCCACCCTGATATGCTACCTTGGTCTCGTGACCATCCCATAGTCAGCCTCAATCGGAGCGCGGGACCATGATATACCTCCGGAGCTTCCAGGTGTGGGTCGGGTTGGGGATCCTCGGATGTCTCGTGACACGCGGAGCCCAGGCCCAGGATCTTTCGCTGCTCGATCCCGCTCAGACCCAACTGATTAGCCAGGAGATCTCGGGTGACGCCGCCTACGGGCACATCCGGTTCATGACCCAGTTCCATCGTCCGCGCGGGGGCTCGGACGGGCTCTGGACCGTCGCCGAATACGTGGCGGCGAAGGCCACGGAGTTCGGACTGAGTGACGTCCAACTGATCAAGCAGGCCAGCACCTCCATCCCCTGGAACGCCAAGTTCGCCGATCTGTGGATCGTCGAGCCGGAGCCTGAACGGCTAGCCTCGACACTCCAATCGGTGCTGCACCTGGCCGATTACAGCCGCCCGACCGACGTCACCGCCGAATTGATCGACATCGGCGCGGGCGAGACGGCGGATTACCAGGGCAAGGATGTCGCCGGGAAAATCGTGCTGACCTACGGGTCGCTGAATGGGGCGATGCGGGAAGCGGTGTGGAACCGCGGGGCGCTCGGCATCATCTGGTATCCGAGCCCGTTCGCGTCCGACGTCGGCATCAGCGGAGCCGGGTTCGCCCGCCCCGACCAGCTGCGGTGGATCAGCATCCCCAGCCGAGGATCGGACGGACACGAGCCGACCTTCGCGTTTGGCCTCTCGCTCCGTCAAGGGGCACTGCTTCAAAACCGTCTCGCCCAGGCGCAACAGCCGATCACGGTCCGGGCGGTAGTCGACGCGGCAATGGAGTCCAAGCAGGGCGGCGAGCCATGGCAGGTGATGGTCGAGGCCTTCATTCGCGGAACCGACCCCACCCTCGGACAGGACATCGTCCTCACCGGACACATGCAGGAGGAAGGCACCTCGGCCAACGATGACGCGAGCGGAGTGGCGAGCGTTCTCGAGGTGGCGAGGGCGCTGAATAGGCTGATTGAAGCGGGAGCACTGCCACGCCCACGTCGGAACATCCGGTTTTGGTGGGTCACCGAAATCTCGAGCCAGCGCCAATACTTCGCCGACCACCCGGACGCCCACCGCGGGATGTGGGTCAACATCAATCAGGACATGGTGGGAGCCAACCAGGCGCAGGATGTGATGCGGAAGCAGAACATCACCCGGCTGCCGGCGGCGCGGTTCCACTTCTTCAACGACGTGGTCGAGTCGGTGGTGGACTACATGGTCGCGGCGAACAACTTCGAGCTAGCCCAGCTCGAGGGCGGTGTCGCGCTCTATCCCAAACCGCATATGGCGCACCTGGGCACCCAACACCGCTACAACGCCGCCATGATCTACAACCACAACAGCACCGATCACATGACCTTCAACGAGGCACCGATCGGTGTACCGGGCGTCACCTTCACCAACATGCCCGACCGCTACATCCACTCGAGCGACGACGATTTGTGGAATATCGACCCGACGCAGTTGGGCCGGAGTGCCGCCGCCGTGGGGCTCATGGCCTACATCATGGCCTCCGCCGACAGTGCCTCGGTGCCGGCGCTGGGCGCCGCCACCGCCGGGCGCGGGTTCGAGCGTTTGGGCCGAAATGTCCGGCTCGCGCTGTCGTGGATTGCTGGCGCATCCGACAGAGACGCGGCATACCGGCAGGCGGTGGACCAGGTATGGTACGCGACCCAGCGGGAACGGCTGGCCCTCGCCTCGCTCGAGCAGGTCGATCCAAGCGCGGCGCGCTTCACCGACCCGTTACTCCAGGAGCTCGACCGGCGCGAAGCACAGGCCCTCCGAGAAGTCGGGTTGGTGTACCGCCAGCTGACCGGGAAGCGACAGGTACCGCCGGCCAATCGATCGGCGGCCGAGGGGCGGCTGGCCGAGCTCAGGCCGGTGCTCGTTGCGGGGCCAACGGAGTTTCTGCGCCAGCGTGGGCGCGTCACCTTCGTGCCCGGCATCCGCTCGCTCATGCGCTTCGAGGTCTTGAATGCGGTCGACGGCAGGCGAAGCGGGCTCGACATTGCCCGCTTCGTCGCGGCCGAAGCGCGGGAGGCGGGGGAGAGCTACTACGGGACGGTCACGGCCGAGGCGGTGCTCCAGTACCTGACCAACCTCGAGGAGGCACAGCTGATCCAGCTCTGGCCCGGGGCAGAGTACACGGAGGCCTTGTCGCTGGTTCGCGAAGGCCAGGAGCTGGTGCGCTCGGGCAGTGTGGCGGACGCGGTGTCGCGCTACACCGCCGCTCAGCGCCGGAGTGCAAAGCTCGTGATCGCGGCGCCGGCCTGGAACACGCTCTGTTATTGGGGCGGGCTCTGGAACTCGGCCACCGCCGTCATGCCCGCCTGTGACAGCGCGGTGGCGTTGGCACCCGACAACGCGAACATCAAGGACAGCCGTGGCATCGTGCGCGCCCTCACGGGCGATGCCGCGGGTGCCATTGAGGACTTCGAGGCCTTCGTCGCGGCGACGTCGAATCCGGAACAGAAGGCCAGGCGCGAGGGGTGGATCGAGGCGCTCCGGGCCGGCCGGCAGCCGCTGACACCGGAGGTCTTGGCGGCAGAGCGGGCGCAATGAGCCAGGCTAGATAACTTGGCATGTGGGTGTTTTCTTTTAGGCCGCATGAACCCGCTGCCTGCACCCCATGACCGATAATCCCGGCCCGTTTCAGCCGCTCCCCGAGCGCCTCGTCGGGCTGGCCGCGCTTGCCTCCAACCTGTTCTGGAGTTGGAACCGGGATGCCCGGATGCTGTTCCGGGCCATCGACGGACCGCTCTGGCACGACACCCGACACAATCCGATCGCGCTGTTGCAGCGGGTGGAGCCCAGCCGCCTCGAGACCTGCGCCCGCAACCCCGACTTCCTCCAACTCTTCGATTCGACCATGGAGGACTTCACCTCCTCGACCGAATCCGCCGGTGGGTGGTTCTCCGAGCAGTACCCCGACCTGGCCGGGAAGTCCATCGCGTATTTCTGCGCCGAGTTCGCGCTCCACAACTCGGTGGCCATCTACTCGGGCGGCCTCGGTGTCTTGGCCGGCGACCACTGCAAGGCCGCCTCGGACCTCGGCTTGCCGCTCGTGGGCATCGGCCTCCTGTACACCCGTGGATATTTCGACCAGCGCATCCGGTTGGACGGCTGGCAGGAAGATGTGCCGGAGCAGTTCGACCCTACGGTGACGCCACTTACCCGAGTACTGAACGCCGACGGTCAACCCCAGCTCGCGAGCCTCCAGCTATCAGGCCGCACGGTCCACGTCGGCGCCTGGAAGATGCAGGTGGGCCGGGTGCCGCTCTACCTGCTCGATACCGACGTCGACGGCAACGACCCCGAAGACCGACCGTTGTCGCACAACCTCTACGCGGGAGGTCCCGAGCTCAGGCTCCGGCAGGAGGCCATCCTCGGCATTGGTGGCGTGCGGGTGTTACGCGCGCTTGGAATCGACCCCGGCGCCTGGCATGCCAACGAGGGGCACGCGGCCTTCATGTTGCTCGAGCGTGTGAGGGAGCTGGTGCAGGGCGGGACGGCGCTGCCGGATGCCATCCGTCAGGTGCGAGGCCGAAGCCTCTTCACCACCCACACCCCGGTTCCGGCAGGCCACGACATCTTCTCCAGCGAGCTGTTCCATCAGGTGATGGGTGGGTACCTGGAGAGTTTCGGAGCCGATCAGGCGACGCTCGATCAGCTGGGTCACCATCCCGGCCTCGACCATCAGCGCTTCCACATGACGGCCGTGGCCATCCGGTTGTCGGGTCGGGTGGTGGGCGGGTCCCGGGTCCATGGCGCCGTGTCCCGCGGCATGTGGGAGGTGCTCTGGCCCGGCCGGGCCGAGGCGAAGGTCCCGATCAAGTACGTGACCAACGGGGTCCATCTCAATACCTGGATGTCACATCGGATCAAGGAACTGCTCGATCGACACTTGGGCCCCGATTGGGAAACGGCCGGGGATCCGGAGAGTCTCGATCAGATCCTATCGCTCGATGACAAAGAATTGTGGGAGGTGCACTCGGTACTCAAGGCGTCGCTCATGGATTTCATCCGCGACGAGGCCCGGATCCGTTGGCGCGATCGCTGGCAGGATGCGGCCCATTTGATCGGCGCGGGCACGCTGCTGCACGGCGGCGCCATGACCATCGGGTTCGCGCGGCGATTCGCGAGCTACAAGCGGGCCGGCCTCTTGTTTCGCGATCCGGAGCGCCTGCGCCGGTTGCTGTTGAATCCGCAGCGGCCGGTCCAGTTGATCTTCGCCGGCAAGGCCCATCCCGCGGACGAAGTCGGGAAGGGCATGCTCCAACTGGTGTCCGCATCCACCCGCGACCGCCGCTTCGAAGGGCGGATTGCCTTCCTCGAGGACTACGAGCTCCACATGGCGCACCGATTGGTTCAGGGCGTCGATTTGTGGCTCAACACGCCTCGCGTTCCCTATGAGGCCTGCGGCACGAGTGGGATGAAGGCCGCCTTGAACGGCGTGCCCCAGCTCAGCACCGACGACGGGTGGTGGGCCGAGGGACAGACCGGCCTCAACGGCTGGACCATCACCGCGGCCCCCGACAGCGAGGATCAGGATGCGGCCGCTGCCGAGCAGCTGTATACATTATTAGAGGAGCAAGTTGTGCCGCTGTTCTATGAACGCGGTGACCGGGGCATCCCACGCCAGTGGATCGCCCGGATGAAACAGGCCATGTGGACCTCCACCCGACACTTCACCGCGCGCCGCATGCTCGAACAGTACGTGGGCGACTACTACGCGCCTGCGCTGGAGAAGGGATGGCCGACCGATGACCCGCCAACCGGCTAACCCACGCCTCGCCCGTAAGACCACCGCCCGGAAGACGACCGCCCGCAAGACACCGCCCCGCTCCCCGGGCGTGGTGCACGTGGTGGCGGAGTACTGGCCCTTTGCCCGGACCGGTGGCTTGGCCGAGGCGGTCCGCGGTCTTGCGACCTATCAGGCCAACCAAGGCGTTCCGTGTTCCGTGGTCTTGCCGCTTCATCGTTCGGCGCGGGAAGCGGCCGGCCGGCTGGTGCCGGTGGGTGATCCATTCGCGGTCCAAATCGGCCCCCGCCGTGAGGTCGGCCGGCTGTGGCGGCTGCCGCACAAGCGCGGCGCCCCGCACGTCTACTTCATCGACCACCCCGACTACTTCGACCGGCCGGGAATCTACGGCGGGGCCGATGGGGACTACCCCGACAACCCCCAGCGGTTTGCCTTTTTCTCGCGGGCGGTGATCGAATGCCTGCCGGAATTCGGCAAGGCGCCGCTGGTGATCCACGCGCACGATTGGCACACGGCGCTCGCCCCGGTCTATCTCCGCACCAGCTACGCCGGCGACGCCTTCTACGATGGCGTGGCATGCGTGTTGTCGGTCCACAATGCGGGGTTCCAGGGACACTTCCCCTTCGAGTCGCTGGCCCTGGTTGGGCTCCCCGACTCGCTCTACAACTGGCAGCAGCTGGAATGGTACGGTAAGGTCAACTGGCTCAAGGGTGGCCTGACATTCTCGGAGATAGCCGTGACGGTGAGCCCGACTCACGCGCACGAGCTGAGGACGGCCTCCGGTGGATTCGGCTTGCACGACACCTTCATCGGCCTCAAGAACCGGTTGGTCGGCATCATCAACGGGATCGACACCGGTACCTGGGATCCGGAACACGATCCCGAGATCGCGGCCCAATATTCGGAAGCCGACCGCTCCGGGAAGGTGGAGTGCAAGGCGGCGCTTCAGCGGGAGCTCGACCTTCCGGCCAGTCCGCGGACGCCGATCTTCGGCATGACGGCGCGGCTGGTCACCCAGAAGGGGCTGGATTTGATCCTGGAAGGCAGCATCCTCACGTCACTCGACGCGCAGTTTGTGTTCTTGGGAGAGGGCGAAGCCCGCTACGAGACCGCGCTCCGGCAACTCGCGCAGGCCATGCCGGAGCGGGTAGCGGTCGAAACCAACTTCAGCGAGCCGATGGAGCATCGACTCATTGCCGGCTCCGACATGCTGCTCATGCCCTCGCTCTACGAACCCTGCGGGCTCACGCAAATGCGCGCGCAGCACTACGGCGCCATCCCCGTCGCACGGCGCGTGGGTGGCCTGGCCGACACCATCGAGGACGGTGTCACCGGGTTCCTGTTCGACGATTACCTGCCACAGGATCTGGATGTAGCGGCCGGCCGGGCGGTGGCGCACTACGCGGATCACGCGGCCTGGGACAGCCATATGCGGAGAGCCATGCGCCAAGACTTCGGATGGCAGCGGCCCGCCGCGGGCTACGCCGAGGTGTACCAACAGGCTCTGGCGTTACGCAGCGCCGGGAAGTGACGGGCACCATCATGAATTTCATCCTCATGCTCCACAGCCACCTGCCGTACGTGCTGAACCACGGCCGGTGGCCCCACGGCAGCGATTGGCTAACCGAGGCCGCGCTCGATACCTACCTCCCACTCCTGGAAAATCTGCGCGCGCTCGAGGCGCAGGGCACGGCAGTGCCGCTCACGATCGGCATCACCCCGGTGCTCGCGAACCAGCTGACCAGCCCCCTGTTCGTGGAGGAATTGGAGGAGTTCTTTGCGCAGCGGCTGGCGGCCTGTGACGAGGCGCCTGCCTCGCTTGCCACGACGGGCGATGCGCATCTCCAACCCTTGGTGGGCTACTGGCGTTCTCGGTTCGAGCGACTGCGGGATCTGTTCCATGACGTGAACGGCGACCTCGTCGGCGCGTTCGGCGACCTGGAGCGCCGGGGCATGATCGAAATCGTGAGCTCCGCCGCAACACACGGCTTCCTCCCGCTGCTCGCCCGCGACGAAAGCATCCGGCTCCAGCTGGGTCTGGGGCATGCGGAGCACCGCCGGCTGTTCGGTCGCGATCCGGCCGGGTGCTGGCTCCCGGAATGTGGCTACCGGCCGCGTGGCCGATGGGCCCCGCTTCCCGAGGCGCCTCACCCCGGCACCCGGGCCGGCATCGAAGCCCACCTCGAATGGGCCGGCTTCCGCTATTTCTTTACCGACGCCCACCTGGCCCATGCCGGCGACGCCCTCGGCACGTATGCCGATGTGCCGCTCGGAGCCGAGCGGTTCGATGCCGAGCGGCATGACATCCCGAGCGCCCGAGTCTCGGAAGTCGAACGGTCGCCCTATCGGGCGTACCGTGTGGCCTCGACCAAACGGGGGCCGTCCGCCATCTGCCTGGTGCGCGATCCTCGCTCGTCGCTTCAGGTGTGGAGCCGTCAACAAGGCTATCCGGGTGACGAGTGGTATCTCGATTTTCACAAGATCCGCTGGCCCGGCGGACTCAAGTTCTGGCGGGTGAGCGGCCCCGACGTCGACCTCGGCGACAAGCGGCCGTACGATCCGGTTCGCGCCATCGAGCGCGTGGGCAGTCACGCCGATCACTTTGCCCATCTGCTCTCCGGCATCGCTGCCGCGCACGCGGGTGCGGACGATGCCGTCGTCGTCGCACCGTTTGATACCGAGCTCTTCGGTCACTGGTGGTACGAGGGAGTCGATTTCGTGGCCGCCCTGGTCAGCCGCCTGGCCGGCCGCGGAGAGGTCCGGCCCGTCACGGCGTCCGGCCACTTGGCCGCGCATCCGCCGACCAATGTCATTCGGCTCGCGGCGGGGTCGTGGGGCGCCAATGGCGACAACAGTATGTGGCTGAACGACGGCACGCGCTGGATGTGGCAGCGCCTCTGGCCGCTGGAAGACGCGTTCTGGGACGCGGCCCCTCGGGCGCTCGCCTCGGACGCGCTCCGGCCCATCGTGGCACAGGCCGCCCGTCAGCTGGTGTTGGCGCAGTCGTCCGACTGGCCGTTTATCATCTCGACCGGCGCGGTAGCAAACTACGGCGCGGATCGATTCAATCTCCACGTCGATGACGCGACCCGTCTCGTCCAGGCCTTGGCCCCCGACGCACCGGCCTCGGTGTGCGAGGCGGCACGGCAGTCCGCCGCGACGCTGTCCGAGCGGGACCATCTCTTCTCGGATATCCTGCCGGCGGTCGAGCGGGCCCTGATCGCGCGACCGGCGCGCGCCGGCTAGCCGATTCCCACCCGCACTTCATGAGCGCGCATCCTCGCTCGGTCGTCATCCACGGTCACTTTTACCAGCCGCCGCGGGAAGATCCCTGGCTGGACGAGGTGGAGTCCGAACCGTCGGCGGCGCCCTTCCACGACTGGAATCAGCGCATCGAACGCGAGTGCTACCGCGCGGTGGTGGCGGCCCGCGTGCCGGGCCGTGAAGGGCGGATTGCCCGGATCGTGAACACGCTCGACTGGATCAGTTTCAACGTGGGTCCGACGCTCATGGAGTGGCTGGAGCGGGAAGCGCACGACACGTACCACGCGATACTCGGTGCCGATCGACGGAGCGCCGAGCGGCTGGGCGGCCACGGCAACGCCATCGCCATGCCGTATCATCACACCATCCTGCCGCTCAGCTCGCGGCGCGACAAGGTGACCGAGGTACGCTGGGGCATGGAGAACTTCCGCCGCCGCTTCGGCCGGGAGCCCACGGGAATGTGGCTGCCCGAAACGGCGGTGGACCATGAAACGCTGGACGTGTTGGCTGCCGAAGGGATCCGGTTTACCGTGCTCGGGCCGCATCAGGTGACCCATCCTCCGGCGGGTGGGCTGCCGGGCCGGTATCGCACGTCGAGCGGTCGCGAGTTGGCGATCTTCGTGTACTTCGGATCGATCTCGCACGACATCGGCTTCGGACCACTCCTGAAGGACGCCGCAACTTGGGCCGAGCGCATGGTGCCCGGTCCGGAACCGCTTGGGCCAGACCTGGTGAGCGTGGCGACCGACGGCGAGACCTACGGCCACCATCACGCCTTCGGCGAGATGGCTCTGGCGGCTGTGCTCGAGCGGCTCGGCCGACGCCCGAACGTCCAGATCGAGAACTTCGCCTCGTTCCTCGCGCGCCATCCACCCACCGAAGAGATCACGCTGGTATCGCCCAGCTCGTGGAGCTGTGCCCACGGCATCGAGCGCTGGCGGTCGGACTGCGGCTGCAAGATGGTGCCGACCGATAGCTCACAACAGCGCTGGCGGGCTCCGCTCAGGCAAGCGGTTGACTGGCTTGCGGGTGAACTACACCAGATCTACCAGAGCGAAGCGGCCGGATTGTTCGCTGAGCCCTGGACGGTGCGCGATGCATTCGGCCAGGTGGTGAGCGACCGGGTCGATCGGCATGAGTTCCTCGCCGGTGTGCTCGAGCAGCCCAGCGACGAGCGGCGCGTGCGGGCACTCGAACTCTTGGAGATGGAGCAGGACGCGCTCCGGATGTTCACCTCGTGCGGTTGGTTCTTCGATGACATTGGCAGGATCGAGCCGCGCCAGGTGCTTCGATATGCAGCGCACGGCATAGAGCTGGCTGGCCCGCCCCACGCTGAGCGGCTGGAGCAGGAGTTCCTCTCGCAGTTGGCAAACGCACCCAGCAACGATGTGGCGCTAGGCACGGCGCGCGATATCTATCTGGCTCGAGTGAAGCCCACGGTGCCTGCCGCGGTTCGGGTGGCGGCCGGTTGCTGGGCCGCGAACGATGCCGGCATCGATCCGCGGCACTGTGGCATCCCGGCGTACAGAACGGATATCCATGGCGCCACGGTATCCGTGGTCCACTGCCCAACCGGTCGGCGGGCGGAGTACACCGTCTCGCTCGGCGCCGCCGGCGCCGCGGAGGTCTCCGCCACCGTGGAGGCCGCAGGCGGAACACGATTTCACCTGACCATGGCGGACCTGACCGAGCACCATCGCGCGGTGGTGGCCAGTGCCCGTCGTGCGGCCTTGGCCGAACGGTGGCTCACGGCGGATGAACAGGCGGTGGTGGCGCGCGGCGATGCCAGGTTCGAAGGGGTGGTGCGCCATGCGCTCGTGGCGGCCGTGGAGCGTATCCGGGAAGCCACTATGGCGGACGATGTCGAGCGGGCCACCGGCCTGCTCGATTTGCTCGAACTCTGCAGGGTCAAGATCCCATTCGACGCGCAGACCCGCTTTGCCCGGGTGTGGAGCAGGCTGACCGGTGAGGCGAGGCGTGTCGCCGGGCCGTTCGCCCACCGGCTCGGCTTCAGCCAGGAGTAGCCGGCGTGGATCCCATACGCTTCGCCTTCGGCGTCCACCTCCATCAACCCACCGGTAATTTCGATCACGTGTTTCGGGATCACGTCGATCAGGCCTACCTCCCGTTTCTCCAGCGGGTCTCGGAACGCGACTTTCTGCCTGTCACCCTCCACATCTCGGGACCGTTGCTCGAATGGCTCGAGCAACACAGCGACGGGTTCCTCGATCTGGTCGGTCGGCTGGTGTCCGACGGGCGGGTGGAGCTGTTGCTCGCCGGGTTCTACGAGCCCATCCTGGCGGCGTTACCCCGGGCCGACCGGGTCGAGCAGATCCAGTGGATGCGAGAGGCCCTCGAGCGACGCTTCGGCATCACGGCCACCGGGCTCTGGCTCACCGAACGCGTCTGGGAGCCGGACCTGCCGGCCGACCTCGCGGAGGCCGGGGTCCGGTTCGTGTTGGTGGACGATCACCATTTTCTGGTGAGCGGGTTCGAGCGCCATCAGATTCACACGCCCTGGACCACCGAGAGCGATGGCAAGCGCGTCACCCTGTTCCCGATCGACGAGCGGCTGCGGTATCTGGTGCCGTTCCGTCCACCGGAAGAAACAGCGGGATACCTGCGTGAACTCCGGGACGCTGGCCACCGGCTGGCTGTCCTGGCCGACGATGGCGAGAAGTTCGGCGGCTGGCCCGGCACCAGGGAATGGGTGTACGAGCGGGGGTGGCTCGATCAGTTCCTCGACATGATGGGTGGGATGGTTGCTCAGGGCGAGGTACAACTGACCACCTTCGAGCAGGCGTTGAACGAGGTGCCGAGCGCCGGGATCGCCTACCTGCCGACCGCGTCCTACCGTGAGATGGAAGGCTGGGCTCTGCCGCCCACCGCGGCCGTTCGACTGGCCCGGCTGGAACACGATCTTGGCAAGGAGCGTCTGGAGGGTGCCGACGGCGCCCTCGTCCGGGGAGCGCACTGGCGGAACTTCCTGGCCAAGTATGCCGAAGCCAATCGGATGCACAAGAAGATGATGGCGTTGTCGGCACTGTGCCGCTGGCGGGGCGATCCGCCCGACGCGCGCCGTGCCATCGGCCGCGCGCAATGCAACGATGCCTATTGGCATGGCGTCTTCGGCGGGCTCTACTTGCCGCATCTCCGTGCCGCGGTATGGCACAACCTTGCGCTGGCCGAAGCAGAGTTACGTGCCGATGATCCGCTGGCACATGACATGGCCGACTTCGACGCCGATGGACATGAGGAGATCCTGATTCATTCGGCCAAGTTCAGCGCCGTCGTGAGCCCGGACCGAGGCGGCGTGGTGGAGGAATACACCCTGTTCGAGACCGGCATCAACTACGCCGATGTGCTGACCCGGCGGCGCGAGGCCTATCTCCAACTCGCCGCTCCGGTCGCGCCGTCGGACGGCGTGGCGAGCATCGAGCCGGCCGAGTTGGCGCCGGTCGATACGGACACGCGGGCGCTCGTCGTGGACCGGGTATTGCCGGCCGGTCTCACGCTCGAGGCCTACGAGCGGGGCCGGTACCAGCCGGTAGCCAGTTGGGCCCGAGCCGTGTTTCGTGCGACTGTCGAGCACGAGGATCAGGGCATCGCCATCGTGCTCCGACCGACTACCGAGGCCGCACCCGGGCTGATCGAGAAGCGGCTCCGGTTCGATCATGCCGGACGTCTCTCCGTGAGCTATCGTTGGGATCCGAGCGCATTCCCGCCCGATGCGTTCTTCGCGCCGGAAATTTCACTGGCTCGTGAGCTCCAGCTCGATTGTGTGCCGACACCCGATCTCTGGGTCTTCGCCATTGCCACCGTGGCCAAGTCCGAGCGCGGCGTCGACAAGACTGTGCAGGGCGAGTCGTTCACGCCGCGGTGGCCGGTGGCGCTGGGCGAGGCGTTGGTGGTGTTGGGAGGGAGTAGGGAGTAGGGAGTAGGGAGTAGGCGGGAAGGCGGAAAGACGGTCAGTCGGTAAGTAAGGTGGTGAGGAGTAAGGAGTAAGCTGTGAGGGAGGCGGCCCTCGGTTGTCGGCCCCCGACCACCGGGTTACCTTTCTTCAGCGACTTCTGCGCCATTCACAGGCGCGGAGCACCGACGACACCTCGAGAGGGCTGGCGTTCGCGCCGGCCCTCTTTGTTTGTCGGAGGATGATGCAAACCGCAATCCGAGGCGCATGATGATAGAGGTCACCCTCTCCGAAAACGGCGGCATCGAACAGGCCATCAAGGCCTTTCGACGCAAGGTCCAGCGGTCCGGGATCCTGAAGGAAGTCCGCCAGCGACGGCACCACGTCAAACCGAGCACGGCCCGACGGTTGAAGGCCGCAGCCGCCCAGCGGCGGAAGCGGAAGAAGCCCAGGCCGCGCATCGCCTGAGTATCCGACTCGTTAGGGCGGGCCAAACGGCCCGCCCTTTGCGTTGGATACGCGCCTGTCGATTCGAGTTACCGAGCCGAAGATCGCCTGGTTGCTAGGGTATTCCCTAGTCTGAACGCCGCACATTCCTGACCTGGAACACCAATGACGACTATCGGGACCTTTGACGCCATCCTCAAGAAGGCCATCGAGGTGAATGCCTCGGATGTCCACGTTGGGGCGGGCGGGCCGTATCGGCTTCGCGTTCGGGGGCAGATGGTTCCCGTCACCGGGACTGAGGGCTTGACCCCGCAAGACACGGAGGCCATTTCCAGGCACATCCTCCTGGCGGCGAAGAAGGCGACACCGGATTCCATCGATGCCGTCATCCACGATCTCAAGGATCTCGATTGCTCCTACTCGCTCCAAGATTGCGGCCGATTCAGAGTGAATATCTGCAGCCAGCGGGGTTCGTTGGCTGTCGTATTGCGCAACATCCCCGTCGGGGTGCCGGACTTCGAGCAGCTCGGCCTCCCGCCGGTGCTCGAGAAGATCTCGATGGAAGATCGCGGTCTGGTATTGCTGACCGGTGTGACGGGAAGCGGCAAGTCGTCGACCCTGGCCGCGATGGTGGGCTACGTCAATCAGAATCGAGCCGGCAAGGTTGTCACCATCGAGGATCCGATCGAGTTTCTCCACAAGGACCAGAAGAGCATCATCATCCAACGCGAGCTTGGCACCGATACCGAGACCTTCTCCGCGGCCCTCCGGGCAGCCCTCCGGCAGGATCCCGACATCATCATGGTCGGCGAAATGCGTGACCGGGCTACCATCGACGTGGCACTCAAGGCGGCAGAGACAGGGCACCTGGTGTTCAGCACGGTCCACACCACCGACGCGCTCAAGACCATCACCCGGCTGGTGAGCGTGTTCGACTCCGCTGAGCAACAACCTACCCGGCTCCGCTTGGCGGAGACGCTGAAGGCGGTGATCTCCCAGCGCCTCCTGCCGCGGAAGGACGGCAAGGGCCGGGTGGTCGCGGTCGAAATTCTGCGAAACACGCCCACCATCGCCGACTGCATCGCGAACCAGGAAAAGACCTCCGAGATCAAGGACTATCTCGAGGAGGGTCGCGACCAGTACGGGATGCAGACCTTCGACCAGCACCTGATGGAGCTGTTCAAGAAGGACCACATCTCACAGAAGACCGCGATGGCCGCCGCGACCAGCCCCGGCGACTTCGAGCGGAATCTGCAGTTTCAGTAGGCAATGAGGGATGGTAGGAAGGCCTAACAGCTAACAGCTAACAGCTAACAGCGGTACCTTCGCGGGGCGATAGCCGATAGCCGATAGCCGATAGCCGACAGCACTTACCCTATGAACCGATCCCTCCCTGTACCTAGCCGATAGCCCTCCAGCCGATTTATGATCCCTGAATCGAATTGTCCCACTTGCGGCAACCCGCTCGAAGGTGCCTCGAGTACCTGCCCGTTCTGCGGCTCTTCGGTCCCGTTCAGCAGTGCTGCCAAACGCGGGAAGTGGCTGCAGACCGTGAATCTCGAGACCGGCCACCCCACCGTCGCCG
>DATHRW010000381.1:0-14893 GCA_035464955.1 Gemmatimonadales bacterium | reverse complement strand
TCGACCCGCCCCGCTCACATCCGGCCCCTGCTGGAGATGCTCGACCGCTATTGAGACAAGCGCTTCGGCTCACCGTCCGGCGGTGATGCCTGTGCATCGATCTGTCGAGCCGGCGGCTCCTGATCGTTGCCCCGCGTCACCGCATCGCTCGTTTCCGTGATGCTTCGCTTGAATTCGCGGATCCCCTTCCCTAAAGACGCCCCGATTTCCGGCAAGCGACGAGCCCCGAACACGAGGAGCAACACCACCAGAATGATGAGAATTTCACCGAATCCCAAGTTCCCGATACCCATAGCGCCACCACCTTAAAAGAGCGAACGCGCCACGAAGTAGGCGATGATCACGCCGACGATGCTCAAGACCGACACGGCCAGGCCAACCGGCCCTACCGTGAAGTTTACCACGAGGAGGTCGACAGAGACAGGGCCGACCGTCGGCGTCCAGGTGCTGACGAAGACTTGTTTGAAGGTGCTGTCGGGCAGAAAGCGGGCGAGCAGCGCCGTGACGAAGCCGCCGGTGATGAACCCCGAGATCAGCACGCCCAGGTAAAAGCCCGGTCGATGCGGTCCGGTGGCCATCAACTCCGCCGTTCAAGCAGGTAGGTGAGACTCGCTCGGAGCGCCTCGCAGGCTGGTGAGGGGATCAAATTGTCCAGTTCCGCCTCGGCTTGGTCGCAAAACTGCTGGGCCCGCTCCCGGGCATACGCCAGGCCACCGGCCCCGGCCACGAGCTCGATCACGGTCGCGATCAGGTCATCCGACGGCTCGACGGTTGCCATCAGCTCGTCGATGACCCCTCGCTCCGCGGCGGACAGCCTGGGCAAGGCGTAGATCAGGGGGAGGGTCACCTTGTGCTCCCGGAGATCCGATCCGGAAGGTTTGCCGGTGGTCGCCTCCTCCTCGGTATAGTCGATCAAGTCGTCGATGATCTGAAACGCCATACCCAAATTGTCGCCGAAACGCCGGAGCGCTGCACGGGCGGGAGGATCTGCGCTGAGGGCACCAACTTCACATGCCCCGGACAGGAGGGAGGCCGTCTTGGAGCGAATCAACAAATCGTAATCGGCTTCGGTAAAAGCCAACGGGTCATGCGCCGTCAACTGGCGCATCTCCCCAATCGTCATCTCGTTGGTGACTCGCGCCAGGATGCGGAGCGGTTCGAGGTCGTTCAACCGCACCAATTCGATCACGGCGCGCGAGTAGAGATAATCGCCCATGATCACGGACACCTGGTGACTGAACAGCGCGTTCAAGGTCGGCATTCCGCGGCGGAGCACGGAATGATCCACCGAATCGTCGTGCACGAGTGTGGCGAGATGAATCAACTCCACCACCGCGGCCAGCGTGATCGCCCGCGGCCGCGCCGGTCCCGTCGCCTGCTCGGCCAACAACACCAGGGTCGGCCGGAACAGTTTTCCCTGCATCTGCATGAGGTGGGCATTTGCCAGGGAAATCAGCGCGAAATCGGTCTCCACGATGCGCCGCAGTTCGCGGCGAACGTCGGTGAGTCGGGGAAGGAGCTGCCCCTGGATGTCGGCAAGGCCGATCCCAGCTGTGCCCTGCCCCGTCATGCGGACCCCGCCTCGAGCCGCCGGACCCGCTCGTTGATGTCCATGAATCCGACATCCACCGCCATCGCCCGCTCATACGCCTTGAGGGCCTCACGGACTCGCCCCAGCGACTCCGTCGAACGCCCAAGCCAGTACAACAGGCCGATCTTCTCGTCGTCCAATCCGGAGATCCCGTCCACCGCACGGCGAAGGATTGCTTCGGCCACGGCATATTGTCCCTTCTCGTAGAACGACACTCCCAACGCTTCGGACGTCCTTAAACGGCCCTCCGGTGCTCGAAGGGCCTTCTGGAACTCGGCAATCGCCTCGTCCAACAAGCCCATTTCCTTGAAGGCGACGCCGAGATCGTAGTGGGCTTGGTAGTCCTCGTCAGTCAGGCTCTCCTCCAGCGCGGCCTTGAACTGCTCGAGCATCAGCTCGAAGTCCCGTTCCTCGTCACCCGTCGGCTCTTCGTCCCCGACCCGGATACGGGTGTCGCGCCGCGGCCGGGGCTCGAGCACGAGTGCGCCGAGGTCGACGTAATCTTCCTCTGTTCGATCGGCATCGACGTCGGCGTCTGACGCGCGGCGGCGCGACGGCATTGGCGACTGATCCACCTCGGCGGGCCTCGCCGGCCGGAGCACGTCCCGGGCAGCGCTCGCAAACTCATTCGCGGGATCGTGTTCCAAGACGCGGCCATAGACGGCGAGCGCCTTTTCGAGCGAGCCCACCCGCACCAGGACATCACCGAGTTCGAGGTACGCCTCCACCAAGCGTCCCTTTTCTCCGGAGCGAAAGGCCAGTTCCACGCGCTTCTGGTAGTACCAGATCCGGTTAGGGTCGAGGCGGACGAGTTCCCGGAGCACGTCCGTGCTCCGTCCCCAGTCCTGCCGCGCTTCGAACCCTGCCAGCGCCAATTCGAGCTCATACAGTCCGCGCTCTTTCGATCCGGCCGTGATCAACCCTTCGCCAAGCGCCCGGTGGGCGAATGGATCGTTCGGGCTTTCAGCCAGCTGTTGCTCGAGTCCGGCGATGTCCGCCTGCGCGAGGTCCATCGTCCCAACCGACGGAGGAGCCCATTCCGGCGCGCCTGAGGGCACTTCGGCAGCCGCGGGAGCCTCAAACTCAGCGAGTTGCTCCTCTTCGACCGCCTCGTCCTGGAATCCGGACGCTCCGAGCGGCTCCGCAACGTTCTCCTCGGCCTCACTCGCCTCCTCATCGGCCCAGGTAGGCTCGATCCCCAGAAGGTCAGGGTCTTTCAGATCCCCGGCGGCCTCTTCACCCGATTGCCATGGCAGCGCGGCGGCCGGACCCGCTCCCTGAACATCCTCTTCCACCCAAGATTCCTCGGGCGGCTCCTGATCCGCCTGTCCGGCCTCCGTGACGAATTCGGGGGCATCCGTGTCCCACGAACCGACAGTGTCGGGCTGCTCGACCTCATCCACCGGTTGGAGCTCAACCTCTTCTTCTTTCGAGCCGACTTCGGCCGCGGCATCGGCCTTGAGGATCTGCTCATCCATCGGGACCGGGCCGGGCTCCGCGCCATCGAGGTCCTCGAACTCAGCAACCTCGAGATCTTCCAACCGGGTGGGGACGGATTCGAGTTCAACACCGTCGAGTGCCGTGGGCTCGACTCCTGCTTCGAGTTCCTGCTCTGCCCCCTCCAGTTGATCTTCAATCGTGATGCCCCCATCGACCTCCAGCCCCTCCAAGGCTTCCACATCTGTCGAATCGTCGCCCGCGAAGGCGGTTGGCTCGACACCTTCGAGCTCCGGGACTTCGTCCGCCAATTGCTCCGACACGGCATCCCCATCAAGCAGGCCCTCGCCGCCAAACTCCTCCTCCAGCTCGAGCCCGGAGTCAGGTGCCATGGTCTCGCCAGACGCCTCCTCGCCGAGGTCGATCAACGGGAGATCCGATGTCGGGCTGGTCACCTCCGGTGGTTGGGCTGGGGGTTCGGACGGAGCCTCAACCGGCGGCTCCGGGACCTCCGGGAGCGGCTCCAACAGAGGCTCCGCCGACAGAGCGGCGCTGGTGTCCAGGAAAACCAGATCCCCCGGCCTCCGCCCCCGCCTCGATGCAGCAGACCCCACACCTACATCGCCGGTCGTTGCCCCAGTGGGTCCCGCCTCCAACTGGGCCGCGAGCTTGTCCAGCTGCTCGGTGGGGTGTGTCTCCCGCGAGGCCGCCTGAACCAAGTCGCGCAACATGTCCCGGATTTCGGCTTCGCCGTGGAATTGCTCGGCAAAGCCGCTTACTTCGCGAAAGGCCTCGTCACGTCGGTTGGCCTTGTTCATGCGGTCGAGGTACTCGAGCAGATTCTTCTTGGCATCGACAACAAAGTTCTTCCGCGCGTACAGCTTGGCGAGCGTGAGGTAGGTGTGCATGCGGCCGGGGTTGACCCGGAGGATCTTGCCGCAGATGGCGATGGCGTTGTTGGCAAATCCCTGGTCGGCATACAGATCGACGGCCCGCTCATACGTCTTCACGGCCTGAGCGGTATCGTTGAGCTTCATGTAAAGATCGCCGACCCTATTGTACAGGGAGAGATCCGGCACCGGTTCGAGACCGGATTCAGACGCCTCGATTGCCCGTAGATAGATCTTGACGGCTGTCGGCCAATCCTCTTTCTGCTCGTGTTTTCTAGCAGACTCTTTGAGCTTCTTGAGGTTCATTCAGCTCACAATCAGACGAGGGGAAAGAGCGAAATGACTTGTACTTAGCGTCCCGACACACCCCGAGCAAAAGATAGGGGGCCCCCCAAAGCGGAGCAACCCGAAGCCCGCACGATCAGCGCTCCGACGGCAGGTACGCCAGGGGATCGAGGGCGCCCTGGGCAATCCGGGCGGTGAGCTGCTCGATGTCAGGCGCCGGCGGGCGGTCGGCGTCCAGAGGCTGGATCGGTGGATGATCCGCTCGGATCCGACGATAGAGGTCGGCTACACCCCGTCCCGCCTTCAGCGGGTGGAGGAAGTCCAGTCCCTGGGCCGCACAGAGAAACTCCGCAGCGACCACCCGCCGCGCATTTGCCAGCACGCGCCGCGTCTTGAACGCGGCCGCCATGCTCATCGGCACGAAGTCCTCTTGATTGGCATCCGTCGGGATCGATGTCACGCTCGCCGGATACGCGAGGGTCCGCGATTCGGCCACTAATGAGGCGGCAGTGACCTGAACCATCATGTATCCCGAACTCAGCCCGGGATCGCCGGTGAGGAATGCCGGAAGCCCCTGCGACAGATCGGGATTGACCAGTCGCTCGATGCGACGTTCGGCAAGGCCTTGGAGCGTGGTCAACGCGATGGCGAGGATGTCCAGCGCCTGAGCAATCGGCTGGCCGTGAAAGTTCCCGCCGGACAGCACGTCACCGTTCTCGAAGACGAGCGGATTGTCGGTCGATGCGTTGAGCTCGATCCTGACCGTCTGCTCGGCAAAGCGGATCGCATCGGCCACAGCACCCATCACCTGCGGCGCGCATCGCACGCTGTACGCGTCCTGGACGCGTGGATCGTTGTCGCGATGCGACTCGCGAATTTCGCTCTGGTCGACGAGCGCCCGCATCAGCGCCGCGGCCAACTGCTGGCCGTCATGTGGCCTGGCGGCGTGGATTCGAGGGTCGAGCGGGATCGGGGTCCCCCGGAGCGCCTCGAGGCTCATGGCCGCGGCCCCAAGCGCGCTCCTCCACAGCACCCAGGCGTCGTGGACGGCGAGGGCAAGAACCGCCGTCTGCACTTGCGTGCCATTGATGAATGCCAATCCCTCTTTGGTTCCGAAACGGTGCGGCGAGAGACCAGCCTCGCTGAGGGCGGTGGCGGCACCCAACCGCTCCCCGCTTTCGGTGAGGACGTCGCCCTCGCCCATGAGGACCAACGCGATGTGACTGAGGGGGGCAAGGTCGCCACTGGCCCCGACGCTGCCCTGCTCGGGTACCACGGGGACCAGACCGCTGTTCACCAGGTTCCGCAACGCATGGAGGAGTTCCGGGCGGACCCCGCTCGTCGGGCGTAGGAGTACGTTGGCGCGAAGCAGCATACTGGCGCGCACGATGTCGGCCGGAAGGGGATCACCCACCCCGGCACAGTGACTCCGAATGAGATTCTCCTGGAGCCGGCCCAGGGCATCCGGCGCGATCCGGACGTTGGCCAGCTTGCCGAATCCCGTGTTGATGCCATAGATGGTGTCGCCGTGCTCGAGTGCCGCCTCGATTCGAGCGCGGCTCCGCGCGACACCATCGACCGCGGCGGGCGCGAGCACAACCGTCACTCCCGGGTCGCGGGCAACGCGGACGACCTCGTCGATGGTGAGGGAGGAGCCGTCGAGGGCGACGGTCGCTGATGTCATCCGCCGAAAGTGGCGGCAGGGAGGCTCAATAACAAGGGCGGTGCGCGGGCCTCTCAACTCCGCCTGTCCGCGGCCCTACGGTCCGCCTGGAATTGAGAGTTTGGCCCCCACACACCGCCTCTGTTTTGGGGTGCCTGTCTACACTCAGCCGCCGCCGATACCCCCCACCAAAAGTTCCGGGTTGCCGGGGTCGGTCTGGAACGCCCAGTCGAGGATCACGAAATTCTGACCCACATGGGTCGCACGGATGGCGCCGTAGCGGGCAAAGCCGTCGCCGCCGTCCATCTCGAAGATGTACCCGTTACCTGGAAGCGCCTCGATCTGGCCGGTGCCGTATGCGGCGTTGGGCGCGAAGTCGATGCTCGTCAGATCGGCGACTTGACCGACCGAGAGGACCCCGGTCCCCGGCCTGACTGGCTGGAAGAAGACCAGGCCCGATGGATTCCGCTCAAGTGAGAAGTCGATATCGGGCGCGGTGCCGGCCCCTATCCGGCCGAGTTCGGACAGTTGGGCCAACCCGTCGAGGTTCAGGTCGCGCCAGAAGCGGAATCCGCTTTGGGTGACATCAGCTTGACTGGTCCACACCACCACGTTTCTGGCGTCGGGTCGGGGTGTATCGTCCCGGATCGGAGACCAGAGGCTCTCCCAGCCCTCCACGCTCACAGCGGAGACGCCGAAACACCTGGGCGCGCCGTTGAGGAGCGCGCCGGCTACGAACTCGGGTGCGACCGTAGTGCCCTCCAGCGCCCAGTCGAGGTCGCACAACCCGGCGTCGAGGTCGTATCCCACGCTGTACACGCGGTACTGGCTGAAGCCCGCCGGATCCGAAGTAAACGCGTTATCGGACCAGGTGAGGGCGATGGCGCCATTGAGCGAGGTGCTGGACAGGGAACTGGGTGCCTGCAACGTGAGACGCTCATCGACCGTGATCACGTTGCTGGGGCCGGATTCGAATCCGTCCAGATCTTCAGCGGTCACATAGTACTCGAGGTGCGGCACGCCCTGATCATGGAAGGAATTGGACGTGGTAGAGCCACGGAGCCCGAAGGTGCCCGAGCTGTTCCCCCGGGAATACACATGCCAGACCGCCAGATCGGGGTCGGGATCGTCGTCCCAACGCAGCAGGATACCGGTTGGAGAATTCCCAGTGCCGTTGGGCTCAACGACGTAGAAGAGGTTTTGTGGGGCGGCGACCGTCCCGCCGCCACCGAAGACGGTGTCGTCTCCCGAACACGCCATCACGAGAAGTATGGGCAAAGCGAGCAACAAGCGTCGCATGAGTATCTCCGAGGAGAGAGTCCATCCAGACCTATGGCAGAGAGCGTGCCAGACCGGCGGGAGTCATAGATCCTTTGAGGACAAGCACTTGCGTAAGTCAGCCTAAGGAACGGATGTCACTTCGCGAGGACATCAGTTCGAGATCGTACGCTGGTCGTAGTCGAACTTCAGATCGGGCAGGCTGGTGAGGTAGATCGAGAAGAAGAAGGCGAAGTTGCCGTTGGCGTTGCGGATGAATTCGAAGCGGGCCCGCCAGTCGTGCAGGTCCCGCTCCAAGCGCACGATCTGGGACTCGAACTTCTTGTCGGTAATGTTGTATTGCGTCGACCACGAAACCCCCCAGAACGGCGTCGGGGAAAAGCTGGTGCTGAATCCCAGGTTTTGGCGATCCGCCACCGATGAGGTCGCTCCCGGAAGCGGTCTGACGCGCGACAACGAAAAATTGACGTTCGCCGAGAACGGCCGCCGGGCGCCGCCCTCCGGCATATCGGTGTTGAAGGCTCCGGTCCGGCCCAACCCCCGGCCGGATTGAGCCAGGTAGCTGGGCGGCGGCTCCTCGTCGCCTTCCTGGGCTGCGCTTCCGCCGCCTAACCCGAACAGTCCGAGAAATGACCGAACTGTCCGGGTGGAGAGCGCGAAGCTCATGTTCACGTTCTGCAGGAAGGGATCGAACTTGGCCGTGTCCGTTCCGACCGCCCCACGCCACAGGTCATGGGTCATGCTCAGACTGAAGCTGGGCAAGAGATCCGTCTGGAACGTATTGGTGAGGGTCGATGTTACCCACCCCGTCCGGCCAGGCTTCTTGGCCTGCTCGAAGTCGTAGACGATGGGGCTCGTGGCGATGCTCAGCAGACGGAGTTTCCGAGTCGCGGGCGTGTCGCTGGTGTCTCCCGCGGCTGGGCGGGTTTTGCCTTCGAAATTTTGGGACAACCCGATGCTCAAGCGCTGCGCCGCGTCGCTCGTCCGCCGCGGTGCTTGTCCCTCCGGCGTGATGGCGCGGGCGTAGTCCTCGGGAATGGTGGCCTTTGGACTGTACGAGTAGGAGATGATGGGAGAGACACTGTGCCGGATGCGGGAGAGCGGTCCGAAGCCCGGGAGGAAACCGAACACCGTTGGAGTCACGTTGAGCACCAGCGCGAAGCGCTTACCCTGGCTGACGAAGTCCCCCCCGGTCCGGCGATTCCGCAACAGGAACGGACCACCGGTGGTGTTTGCGATCCCGAGCACCGGTTGCAGCTTCCAGGTCCGCCGCAAGAGGACGGGCAGGTTGATGCCGGTGGTCCAATCGATTCCGGTCTCGAAGTCTCCCGTGGTGACCCGGCTAACCGTGAGTGAGTCCGCCGGGTTGGACGAGCCCGGATCGGGCACGCGGAAGGTCTCGACGATGCGTCCCTCATTCTTTCGGTCATTCAGGCTCAGGGTGTTTTGCCAATTGAATGAGCCGATCCGAAACGGGGTGGCGACCGAGACGGACGTCGTGCGACTCGATCCGGTGAGGGTCAGAGAATCCAGCCCGCCGCCCGCTCGGGCAATCAACACGGTCCCGCCTGGCGTATTGGAAGCCCGATTCTGGACGAACGACAACGACGGCGACCACGTGATATCAGACGCGATGTCCAACGGCTTCGGAGAGATCGTGATGGCGGGGAACTGCGTGGTGGTGCTGTTGTCGGACAGGCTCTGCCGCCGATTCCCGCCGAGCGTCACGGTCCCCCACCGATAGCGCTTGGACAGATTGAGCGCACTGGTGATCTGCTGGGTGTTGAGCAGCGGATCGATGGCGTTCCGGCTCGTGATGGTGGTGTTGCTGACGTAATTGAAGCTCAAGTTCACCGACGTGGTCAGGTCGAACGATTGCTGGTGGAGCCAGCGGATGCTGGTCGATGATGCGCCGCCGCTCTCCCGCTGATTACTGTACGCGAGTTCGCCGTTGGCGAAGCGGTTCAGCCACCGATACCGGCCGGCAAGGCCCAGCTGGAGATACCGGTCGGAGTACCAGTCCAGCCGCCCGGTGATGTCGATATAGTCGTTCGGTGCCCAG
Organism: Gemmatimonadales bacterium; assembly: GCA_035464955.1. Taxonomy (GTDB): domain Bacteria; phylum Gemmatimonadota; class Gemmatimonadetes; order Gemmatimonadales; family GWC2-71-9; genus JABDII01. Next base: position 5,687 of record DATHRW010000381.1, on the reverse strand, counting down.
TAGTATCCGACATTGGTCACCTGGCGGCTGTAGCCGCCGGAGGTGCGGACCAGATCGTTGAGACCGAATTGTGGAACGAGGATGCCGGATCGTCGCCCCGGCCGGGTGTCCTGGAACACGAATGGGAGCCACAGCACCGGGACGTCGCTGATGTAGAGCACGGCGGGACGGGCCACCAGGACGTTCTTCGAGATCCACTTCACTTCCCGCGCGGCGAAGTGGTAGTGTGGTTCCGGAAGATCACAGCTCGTGATCTCGCTCGACGCGGCGTAGATCCGGCTCGAACTGGAGTCCTGGGCGATGTTCCCCCGCAGGAACCACACGGTGGATCCCTCCGGAAAACTCGTCAACGCATTCGTGACAAAGCCGCGCCGCGTACAGGTGTTGTACCCGATCCCTTCCCCCACCAACACGCTTCCCGCATCGAACAGCCGAGGATCGCCGGACGCATCGAGCAGGCACTCGGCGTCCCGATATCGGATGTGATCCGCCTCGAGGGTCGTCCCCTCACGCTCGGTTAGGGCTCGTCCATCGAGCAGCATGCGCCGTTCAGCCGCGAAGAGGGTGGCCGTATCGGCGCTATAGCGTGTCACCCTGAATCCAGGGCGCGCGAGCAAGGCCTGCACCATCGAATCCGGCTGGGCGAATTGCCGGGTCGGGCCGGTCGGCAGCCCCACCCGCCGGGCGCTGGCGGTATCGAGGGCTTGGCCAGGCTGTGGCAAGGGGGCCCCGGTCACGGTGTCGGTGGGCGTCCGCGCAGTCTTGGGCGGGCGCACCAGCGGCGGTTTGGTCGGCACTTGCGCGGACAACGAGCCCGCGGTCATCAACAAGCCAACCACCAGCAAGGCAGCCGGCCCCCCGGTCGTGCGCGCCCGACGTTTCGCCACGAGCACCGAGCCGAGCACCCCCACTTCGTAGAGCACCACGAGGATACTGGTGAGGATCACCATTGAGGTGACGTCTGCCGGCGTGAGCAGCGCACCCAACAGCGCGGCGAGCACGAGCGCAAAGCGGCGGAAGCGCCGCAGTTTGGCCGGCGTTACGACGCCGAGCCAGGTGAGGAGCATGAGGAGCAGCGGAAGCTCGAACGACGCCCCCATGGCCAGTGACAGCTGAGTGACGAAGCTGAAGTAGAACCCGAACGTGATCATCGTCTGTAACGTGTCCGGCTCGATACTCAGCAAGATGCGTAACGCCGCCGGCACGATCACCAGGAACCCACCTGCGGCCCCGACGAGGAACAGGAACAAGCCCACCACCAGCCCCGGAATGAGGGCCCGCTTCTCGCGAGCGTAGAGCGCGGGCGAGAGAAACGCCCACACTTGGTAAATGATGACGGGCGAGGCAAGCACGAGACCGACCACGAGCGCCAGCTTGAGCACGATGAGTATCGGCTCGGTAGGGCTCAGCACGGTCAGCTTCCCCGAGGGGAGATAGGGCTCGATCGGCTGCTTCAGAATGGCGATGATCTTGAACCGCTGCACCACCCAAAACCCCACGACCACACCGACGACCACCGCCGCCAGCACTTTGAAAATGCGGACGCGGAGCTCCTCGAGGTGGTCGAGGAAGGGCATCTCGCCTGCGGGGCTGGTCATCGCGGACGAGGGTGGGAAGTGGACCGGCTACTGACCTAGTGCGCGGAGTCGATCTCGGGCGAGGGATGCGGCATCGGATGTGGGGTACTGATCAACCACCCGACGATACAACGCCCCCGCCTCCGCGGGGTCCTGCCGCTGCTCGGCCAGCAATCCGAGCTTGTAGAGGGCCGAGGACGCCCGCGCCGAGCGTGGGTGGTCCCGGACAACCGTAGTGTAGTACTGCGCGGCAGAATCCGGTTGCGCGGAATAGCTCTCGCCGATGAAATAGAGCGCGTCGGGAACCCGTTCGTCCTGGGGATAGGTCTGAATCAACTGCCGAAAGCCCAGACGCGCCGTTCCCAGACTGCCCCGCCTCAGTTGCGCCACCGACACCTGATACATCTGCTCGGCCGACGGACCGGCGGGCGCGGGAACGTCCACCCCGGCGGCACCCTCCGCCGGAACTGCGGGCGCGGCCCGTTCGCTTTCCAGTTGGGCCCGCAACTCGCTCAGCCGCTGTTGGCTTTGACCGGTCAACTCCTGAACCTGCACCAGCAGCTGTTGAATGGTGTAATGCTCGCCGGACAGCTCGCCGCGCGCACTGGTCAACGCCCGCTGGTGGGCCTGCAGGGAGTCGAGAGTCTCCTGCTGCAGGGTAATCAGCTCCACCAATCGCGCGGCGGCGGCGGAATCCCGTTGGGCGGATTCCGCCTTGAGCATGGCGACCTCGGTTTCCACGCGGCGCACGTCGCTCTTGAGCGCACAGCCGCCCAGAGCAGCCGTGGCCGCGAGGACTCCGAGAACACCGATGCGAAGACGCACTACGGCGCTACCAGCGTCGTGCCACCGGCCGTGAGCTCGAACTCAGACCGCCGGTTCCGCGCCCACGCGTCTTCCGTGTGCCCGGCGTCGAGCGGGCGCTCTTCACCAAAGGACACGATCTCGATGCGCGAGGCGTCGACCCCCTTGTTTACCAAGTATCGCTTGGCTGACGAAGCCCGCCGGTTGCCCAGTGCAAGATTGTACTCGTCCGAACCGCGCTCATCGCAATGACCGGCAATCCGAAGCCGCACTCCGGGGTTGGCGGCGAGGATCGCGGCCTTCCGATCCAGCTTGGCCATGTCCATCGACCGAATGTCCGACCGATCGAAATCGAAGTTGATCATCGCGGTCAACTCGGCCATGAGAGCCGCACGCGCGCGTTCCGCCTCTTCCTGAGCGCGATGCTCGGCTTCGAGCCGGGCCCGCTCCGCCGCTTCACGGGCGAGCCGGGCGGCTTCAATCGAATCACGCCGCGCCTGCTCCCGGATGGCCGTGCTGTCGACGACCGGAGCGGGTGGCTCAGGCTCCGGTTGTCCACCGCATGCGGCAAGGGCCACCAGGAGCGTGGCCAGAACTATCGATGTGCGATTCATGAAATGCTCCGTAAAGTTGATGAGAAACTCCACCTACGGTTGTACCACACGACGCGACCACGCGGGGAGGCGCGTGAACGTCGGAGTCCTGAGCTGCCGTACACGGCCCGTTTCAATGTCGATGATCCACAATTGCCGCTGACCGCTCCGATCCGACACGAAGGCAAGGTGCCGTCCGTCCGGTGCCCAGGTCGGATCGGTATTGCGCCCGGCGGATGTGAGCTGCCGTGTGCGCCGTGTAGCCACGTCGAGCACGAAGATCTGGGAACTCCGGTCTACCTCACGGTGGAACGCCACGCTGGCTCCGTCGGGAGACCACTCGGGTCCGTTCGAGGAGCCGGTCACCCCAAAGTCGAAGGGCGCAAGCAGTTCCTGATCGGTGCCCTCAGCTGCCATCACGTAGATCTGCGGCGGGCCGGCGCGCGTTGAGACGAAGGCGATCCGGTTGCCGTCGGGGGAATACGTTGGTGATAGATTATCCGCGAAGCGACCCACGGTCAAGCGCCGGACGCAGCACCGGTCCGCGACATTGGCCACGAAGATGTCCGTTCCGCTCTCGTCGGAACGGGTAAATGCCAGGTTTCTTCCGTCCGGCGAGAACGCCGCGGCATAATTGAGGTCTGTCGAGGTCGATGGCACCGTGATCGGGGCGCCGCCGTTGAGGCTCCGGATCAGGATTGCCCCCCGGCCCTCGTCAAACCGGGTGTAGGCGAAGGAGGCGCCGTCCGGAGCCCACACCGGCGAGAGCGCCTGGTCCTGGCCAGGCGTCAAAGCCTGGATGTTCGCGCCGTCGTTGTCTACCCGGTACACGGGGCCGGCGCCCACATACAGGAGGCGCGTAGCCGCGATCCCCGGTGTTCCGGTTACCCACCGGACCACTTCGTCCGCGGCACGGTGCGCCTCCATTCGGAACGCCGGCGAATCGAAAGCCGAGAACACGAAGGCCTGCTCGTTGATGACCTCGGCCCGGGCAAAGTCATGGAGCCGGAGCGTGATCGCCGCGCCCGCCGCCGAGACCTCCACGCCGTATTGGGCCCCGAGCGCGGCATAGAGCCCGTAGTTCACCGGCCCCGAGCCCGAGCCGTTGTCCTCGAGCACGAGCATCTCGAAGCGATCGCTGTAATCCAAATCACGCTTCAGAATGGCACGGACCGAATCGAAGCCCGTACCCGGCATCACCAGGAGTCGCGGGCGCACCCCTGGAGTGTAAGTAATGCCGACCCGCACGCCCTGGTCCACCGGTGGAATGGAGTCCTGCGCTGACGCAGTGCCCGCCACCAACACGGCCGCCGCGACCGCGCCAAGCCACCTCATTGTTCGGGCCTCGGCGTGAAGAAGAAACTGACCGGCAACACGTCGTTCTCGAAGCCGTCCGGCAGGGGGCCGAAGGCGTTCGCGTTGCCGGCGGCTTCGATCGCGCCCTGCGCACCCAGGTCAAACGAGAAATTGCCGGACTGGTTTATGAACCGCATTTCACGCACGCTTCCGTCCCTAGAGATGAGGAAGAAGATTTCCGCTTGGAGCCCCGACTTGCTCCGCGGACGGTCCCACCGTCGGTACACTTGGGTCACGATGTTCCGCAGATACTCGGGATACGGAAACGCGAGCCCGGGGGTCTTGACCGTGGCGACGTCGACGCCGGTGCTCGGGGCCTCACCCGGGGCCGGTTCCACCGGGGCGGCGGTCCGCGGCGGCGGCTCCCGGTCCTTGGGCTTCGCGACAGGGGCCGCCGGGGTCGGCTCGGGCTTTGGCGGCGCGGGCTCCGGCGTCGGAGCGACGGGGGCCGGCTGTTCGGCGGGGCGCTGGACGGCCTCGGGCGCCGGACGCGCCTGGCGCACGGGTCTGGGAGCCGCAACCAATTCCACTGCATACACCGGGGGCAGCTCCACCTGCGGCGTCACGGCCAGCAAGAGCCACAGCATGAAACCGAGGTGAATGAGCAGAGTGCCCGCTGCCCCCACCGCGATGCCTGGCTGCCGATGTGCCATCGGCGAGAGCCCCACACGCACTAGCGGAATTCCTCCTCGGCCACGAGCCCGACGTCCTTGATGCCGGAATTCCGAACCACCGCCAAGACCCGGACGACGTCACCATAGGGAACCCGGCGATCGGCGCGGACGTAGATGCCCGACGGCTGGCGGCGCTCCACCAGCCCGCGGAAGGCCACCCGGAATTCATCGTAAGTCACTTCAGTCTCGTCGATGAAGATGCGGCCCTGGCGATCGACCGATACCACCATGCCCTGATTGGGTGTGAGCGGCCTCGCCTCCGCCTGGGGCAACTGGACGTCGACTCCGCCCTGCATGATGGGCGCCGTGATCATGAAGATAATGAGGAGCACGAAGGCGACATCGACCAACGAGGTCACATTGATGTCGGCATTGAAGGGGAGCTCGCCGCGCGCGTCCCCGCCGCTCGATACTTTCAGCATCAGAACAGGCCCTCGCGCGCCATCGTGCCGATGACCTCGTTACCGAAGCCCTCGAGTTCGCTCACGACCAGTCGAATCCGATTGACGAAGAGGTTGTACGCGATGATGGCGGGAATGGCGGTTGCCAACCCGGCAACTGTGGTGACCAGGGCCTGGGCCACCCCGGGGGCGACCGCCGAGATGTTGCCCGAACCATTGATGGCGATCCCGATGAAGGCGTCCATTATACCAAGCACCGTTCCCAAGAGCCCGAGGAGCGGG
>DATHRW010000380.1:0-5787 GCA_035464955.1 Gemmatimonadales bacterium | reverse complement strand
CCTGTTTGCCGTCAACGATCATGGCCCGGTCGTTCTTCGGACACAGCGTGTCGTGCTTGCCCTCGGCGCGACGGAGCGTCAGTTGCCATTTCCAGGCTGGACTCTCCCGGGCGTCTTCGGGCTTGGCGGCCTGCAGGCGCTGGGGAAGAACGGGCTGGACGTCTCGAATCGGTGCATCGCCGTCGCCGGCAGCGGACCCCTGCTCCTTGCCGTCGCTGCCTGGCTCCAACGGCGCGGCGCCAAGGTTCTCGGCGTGTTCGAGCAGGCGCCGAAGGAGGATGTCGTGCGGTTCGGGCGCGGGCTCTGGCGCCATCCGGCGAAGCTGATTCAAGCGGCGCGCCTCTCGGGCTCCCTCTTCCGGGTGCCCCGCTATCATGATGCGTGGCCCGTTCGTGCCGAGGGCAGGGAGCAAGTCGAGCGCTTGGTGCTGTCGGTTGCCGGCCGCGAATTGGCTCTCGAGGTGGACTACGTCGCGTGTGCATTCGGCTTCGCACCGGTTACCGGCTTGGCCGCACTCCTCGGCTGCGCCCTCGCGGATGCTCGAGTACGCGTCGATGGGTTCCAGCGGACCAATGTTGAGGGAGTGCTGTGCGCCGGCGAGTCGACGGGCATTGCAGGGGCCGATTGCGCACGCGCCGAGGGTGTGGTCGCCGGCCACATGGCCGCCGGACGCGAGGACTTGGCACGCACTGCCAGTCGGTGGCGCGATCGGGAACGTCGCTTTGGGGCGGCCCTCGAACGGACCTTCGCTCTCCGTGACGAATTGCGCGCGCTGCCGACGACCGATACCATCGTCTGCCGCTGCGAAGACGTGGTGTGGAGTGCACTCGTCTCCCGCGAGGACGAACGGGATGCCAAGCTCCAGACCCGCGCCGGCATGGGGCCATGTCAGGGACGGGTGTGTGGCATGGCCCTCGAATTCCTCAAGGGGTGGCCTCGGAGCCGAGTGCGGCCGCCTCTCATTCCGGTTACCATGGATGTACTTGCCGAAGTGGGTGCGGCACGGCGTCGACAGGAGGAGCCCGCGTCATGAATTGGGAAGGAGTGATGCCCGCCATCACCACGCCATTTACCGAGGATGGCGCGATCGATCACGCGTTCGTGCGACGCCATGTCCGCTGGCTGGCGGACCATGGTGCCACGGCCGTCGTTCCTTGTGGGTCGTTGGGGGAGGGAGCGACGCTGGATGCGGCGGAGAAGGTTGCGCTCATGCACACGTGCGTCACGGCGGTTGACGGACACATTCCCGTCGCTCCCGGGATCGCGGCGACCAGTACGAAGGCGGCTGTCTGGCTATGCCAAAAAGCCGAGGAAGCGGGATGCCGCGGTCTGATGGTCCTGCCGCCGTATGTGCACAAAGGTGGGTGGGACGAGGTCGGCCCGCACTTCGAGGCTATGTTGGACGCCACCGAATTGCCGTGCATGCTCTACAACAATCCGGCCGCATACGGGATCGACGTCACCCCGGAGCAGATCATAGACTTGAGCCGTCGGCACCGGAATTTGATCGCGGTGAAGGAGTCCAGTGGCGACGTTCGACGGATCACTGCCATTCGAGCCCTGGCCGGGGAGCGCCTGACCGTTGCCGTTGGTCTCGACGACGTGATCCTCGAAGGCATTGCCATGGGAGCATGCGGTTGGGTTGCCGGGTTGGTGAATGCCCTTCCGGCGGAATCGATGCGGCTGTTCCAGTTAGCCCGAGAGGGCAAACACGACCAGGCGTTCGCCTTGTATCGCTGGTTCCTGCCGCTGCTCCGAATGGATACGGTGCCCGAGTTCGTTCAATTGATCAAGCTGGTGCAGAGTGAGGTCGGCATGGGCAGCGAGCGCGTTCGTCTTCCCAGGCGCCCCGTGACGGGTTCGGCCCGACAAGCGGCGTTGGCCACGATCCGGGCGGCGCTCGAAACCCGACCGGAATGATTCACGGGAGAAAACGAGACATGACATTGACGGGACGCCATCTCATCGGCATGTCGACCTCACAGGAAGGCGGCCCGGTATTCACGGCGGTGAACCCGGTCACGGGTGAGGTGCTTGCGCCGGAATTTCGTGACGCCACACCGTCGGAGGTCGATGCCGCCATGCGCCTCGCGGCTCTGGCCCATCCCGGTCTCGAGAGTGCCGGGCGAGCGCTGCGGGGCGACCTGCTCGACCGCGCGGCCGCGGCCATCGAAGCGCTGGGCGAAACATTGCTGAGTCGGGCGGCCACCGAAACCGGGCTGCCGGTCGCTCGATTGGAGGGTGAGCGGGCTAGAACCTGCAGCCAGCTCCGCCTGTTTGCAGAGCTGGTGCGTGACGGGAGTTACCTCGACCTTCGGATCGATCACGCGGCCCGGGAACGGACGCCGATTCCCAAGCCCGACGTCCGCTCCATGCAACGCGCGGTGGGGCCGGTCGTCGTATTTGGCGCGAGCAATTTCCCACTCGCGTTCTCGGTGGCCGGCGGTGATACGGCCTCCGCGCTGGCCGCCGGGTGCCCGGTGGTCGTCAAGGCGCACCCGAACCACCCCGGAACGTCCGAACTGGTCGCAGGAGCGCTGGTGGGCGCAGTGCGAGACTCCAATCTTCCGGAAGGCACCGTTTCGTTGCTGCACGGTAAGGCAAACCGGGTGGGCGAGGCCTTGGTGGCGCATGGCGAGGCCCGCGCGGTGGGGTTTACCGGATCGTTCGCAGGCGGCAAGGCGTTGTTTGACATTGCGGCGGCCCGGCCCGTTCCGATTCCCGTCTTTGCCGAGATGGGAAGCACCAACCCGGTCTTCCTGTTCCAGCACGCCCTCACCGAGGCAGGTGCCGACATCGCAACCGGCCTCGTGCAATCGGTGACCCTCGGCGTGGGCCAATTCTGTACCAATCCCGGCCTGGTGATCGTTCCGAAGGGCGCGCCTGCGACCGCGTTCGTTCGGGACCTCGCCCGAGCACTCGCGCAGGTGGCCGAGGGAACCATGCTCCATGCCGGCATTCGGCAGGGCTACGACCGGCGCCTTGCGGAGATCGCCGCTGTCGAAGGCGTCGAGACGGTAGTGAAGGGAGGGTCGGGCAGCGCTGCCTGTGCCGCACGGCCGGCGCTGCTCGTTACCGACGGCGCTGTGTTTCTGCGGCAGCCGCCGCTCCAGGGCGAGGTATTCGGACCCAGCACGCTGGTCGTGCGCTGCGACACCATTGCCGAAATTCTGAATGTCGCCCGACATCTTCCCGGACAGCTCACGGCAACGGTCCACGCCGCACCGGCCGATGCCGCCGACCTGGATGTGGTGCTCCCGGTGCTGGAGCAGAAGGCGGGACGGGTCTTGTTCGGTGGGTTTCCTACCGGGGTGGAGGTGTGTCACGCCATGGTGCATGGCGGTCCGTACCCTGCAACGACCGATTCCCGCAGCACCTCGGTCGGCACGATGGCAATTCGGCGATTCACCAGACCCGTATGTTATCAGGACTTTCCCGAGCCGCGTCTGCCTGTGGAATTGCGCGATACGACAGGCGGACTGCTGCGTCTGGTCGACGGAACATGGACGGTCGGCACCTAATGGTCGATCGGCCGCGGTACGATCAGGCGATGTGGGACGAGCGATACGGCAAACCCGGGTCTGCCTACGGCACCGCACCCAATGCCTTTCTCGTTTCGGTAGCCGATCGACTTCCCAAAGGGCGAATCCTCTCGCTCGGCGAGGGCGAAGGACGAAACGCTGTGTTCCTCGCCACCCGGGGCCACGATGTCGTTGGGGTGGATGGTTCACGGGTCGGGTTGGCCAAGGCCCGCAAACTGGCGGCGGAGCGGGGAGTTCGAATTACCACCGTGGTGTCGGATCTCGGCGACTATGTGATCGAACCCGAAGCCTGGGGCGGCATTATTTCAATCTTCTGTCATCTTCCGCGGGCGCTTCGTGCACGGGTCCATAGGGATGTCGTGCAGGGCCTCACGCCGGGCGGGGTCTTCGTGTTGGAAGCGTACACACCCGCGCAACTCCATCGACCCACTGGCGGCCCGCCGACCGCAGACCTCATGATGTCACTCGCCGAGCTGGAAGGCGAGCTGGAAGGACTGACATTCGTCCATGCGCGGGAACTCGAACGCGAGGTGGTGGAAGGGAGGTCTCATACCGGGTTGAGCGCGGTCGTTCAGGTGGTGGCCGTCAAGAATATCTGAAACTGGGTGGGCTCAGCCAACCGAGTTCATCTCACTCCTTGGCGCGATTGCCGTCGAATACGATCAGCCCGTTGACTCGTGCCTCCAGGGCCCCGATCACGGCATCGCCGCGGGGCAGAGAGCCGTGCTCGCGCCTAGTAGTTGTCCATCACCAGATTGGAGAGATCCTCCAGGGGCTGATGTTCAGGTCGAACCGCGCCGGTCGCGTCGAAGCGGATGTTCATGGCGCAGAGTTCCTCGAGCGCTGTGCTTTGCTCCGGCCCCAAGGGCAACTCAAACGGCCCCCCCTCGGCTCGCATGCGGCTGATCTCTGCGATCAGCCAATCGGGCTTGTCGACCGCCCGGTCGAGTGCGTCGAGCATATCCTGTGTCAGAGTGAGTTTCATCGACGGAAGTCCTGAGTCAGGGGTCGGTGGGCCTCGCGTGCGTCGTTGGTCAATCTGTTCGCAACCATCCGTTCCAGCAATCCCGGGTGGGCTCCCACCCCGTCACCCCGTGTCGCCGGTGCCCCTATACTCCCGCCCGCGCCATGTCACCCGCCCTCCTCGCCAGACCGAGCGAAGATAGATGGCGAGTGTCATGCCCGCGCCGAGAGGGAAGCCCAACGCATAGGCCGGAGGAATGCCCATGCCGAAACTCACCATGCCCCAAAAGACCAACGACGCCATCGTGGCGAGGACCGCGGCATTGAACAGGCCGACCTGGATGCCACCGGCGGCAAGCAGGACGATGCCAGGCGGCACCACCCAGAACACCATGGCGAGGGCGAGTGCCGCCGGCATGACACGTCGCAGCAAGGGTTCGTTGGGATAGGATTGCCGAGCTCCGAGGAACATGTTCTTGGACCAGCCTTCAACCAGGCCCGGGAGATCACGATACATGCGTGTGGCCATGAGCGACTCGGCAAAGGCGAAGTACATGCGTCGCCCCGACGCGAAGTATCGTTGGGCAAGGCCAAGGTCTTCGGCCACTTCACCGCGCACGCTCTCGTGGGTGCCAATGGCGTCGTAGCTTGCTCTGGTAACGAGAATGAACTGACCGTTGGCGATCACGTCGCGCGCGGTCCGGGCCGCGTTAACGGTCTTGGGGTGGTAGCGATAACTCAAGAGCGCCCACACCTGGGGCATGATCAGACGCTCCCAGAAGGTGAGGCACAGCTGTCGTGGCGCGACGGTGACGAGGTCCGCCCCTTCCCGACGCGCGGCTCCGATCGCATGTGCCAGAAGTGCGGGAGCATGCCGGGTGTCGGCATCGGTGAAGACCAAGCACTCACCAGCGGCGGCGCGATATCCCTGGACACAGGCCCAGGGTTTCCCATACCACCCGGGCGGGAGAGGCGCACCAGGGATCAATCGCACACGGGGGTCCTCCGCCGCGAGCGCCTGTACGATAGTCGAGGTGGTATCGGTCGAGCGATCATCAACAACGAGCAGCTCCATCGGCTCATAGGTCGTCGCCAGAATCGACCGGACAGCCGTCTCGATATTCTCGGCTTCATTTCGTGCGGGAATGATTACGCTGACGAGACCGGCGTGCATCGTCGGCGCATCCGCCAGGCTGGGAGTGCGCGATGACAGCCGTGGCAGCAAGCCAAAGGGCGCCAGCCATGGCAGGGCTGGAATCAGATCAGCGGGAAGCATGTCGGG
>DATHRW010000379.1:0-4005 GCA_035464955.1 Gemmatimonadales bacterium | reverse complement strand
CAGCCAGAGGTAGTCACTACCGCTACCGAATCCGGCGATCGCTTCGAGGCGCCGCCAGTAAGCCGGTGGCCAGTCGGCTCCAAGGGCGGCCACCTGTCCCTGATCGAGGCGCATGGCGGTGGGCCGGAGGACGGTCTGACCTCCCTGGCCGGTGCTGTCCCATGTCATGACACCTGCGAGCAAGAGCGTGTCGGCGCGCGCCGTGACGCGCCGGACTCGCAGCGCAACGACGTAGCGGATCTGGCCGGCCCCGCCCCAGAAGGGTACGACATCCGCGGCGTCGATGTCAGCCAGCGTATTGACTTCGAGGTATCGATCGCTTGGAGCGTGGAGCGGCAGAAGCTCCGGGGCCAACCGGCGTGTAATGGCGTCATCGAACGCGCGCTCGGTTTGCGCAATCAATGAATCGATCATTTCCTGACCCGGCATGTGGGTGGCCGGTCGGGCCGCGATTTCTCCATCGGCCAGGTCGCTCCGCGGCTGGGTCTGGAACGATCCAAGCACCGGGCCTTGGACGGGGGAGGGCCCCTCCCCGCCGGCTTCGCCCACGATGATCTCTATCCGGGCGTGGAGCGGCCCGCAGGAACCGCCGTGGAGGATGACTGACACCGGTTGGACCCGCGTGAGCCCCCCGGCATATCCGGCCAAGGTTTCCTCCAACCTGGGACCGGTCCTGCCGTTACCGGGACGGAGCCGGGCGCGGCCGAGCACCTGGAGCCGGGACCACACGGACTCTCCGCGACCGAGCGGCTCCCCGTAGCGCCGGTAGAGCGTCGCGATCAGGGCCGTATCGCTGCTCAGTAAATGGATCGCGCGGTTCGTACCCTCGCCGACAAAGCTCCCGAGCAGACGGCGATTCGTATCGAGCCGTGCATCGCTGGTGATCGAGATGCTGTCGAGCGCGGACGGGGTGTCAACCGCGGTTACTCGGGCACCATGGTCTGCCGCGCGACAGCCTCCGACGGCCAGGAGACCGGTCCAAATGACGAGGCCGAGTCTGGGCACCATGTGGCTTGCGACATCGAGGTGGCGACCGGGTCGCCTGCGCGCGTCACGGGTCATTGCGGTTGGGGCAGCATTGGGGGTCGGATGAAGAACCGGAGACTGCCTTTGCCGCGCCCGATGTGCGAAGCCTCGATCCCGACGACGCCGCTCTTGGGGAAATCCAGTTCCATGGCTGTCGCCGATCCGGTGAGGAGGGCCGAGGCCAACTGGCCGAGCCAAGGTTGATGCCCCACGAAGGCGAGCGTCGCACCTGCCGCGGGGTGCTCAACGACACGTGCGAGAGCCCGGAGGTTGGGACTCCCTGTGAGCGGCGGACACGGCACAATGGTGGGCCGGGCAGCCTCGGGGAAGGCATCGGCCAAGAGCTCCGCCGTCTGCATGGCACGTAGCCACGGGCTCGACAGGATCAGCGTGGGTACGATCCCGCACGCATGGAGATATCGGCCGACACGTTGCTGCGTCGCGCGTCCCTTCTCTGTAATCGGGCGCATCGTGTCATCGGCGTAATGAATGGGATCGCGTGTCCCCGCATGGGCGTGGCGAACCAGCATCACCAACACGGCCTACTTCCCCATCTCCACGACGATGCTGTCGATTTGGCGAATCATCTCGGAGCCGTTCCGGGTGTGGTTATTGGCGAGAATCGAGAACGCGAGGGTCCGTCCCTTGGGAGTCTCAATGTAGCCCGACAGCGAATTGACCCGGGAGATACTTCCCGTCTTCGCCCTGACGCGCCCGTCGAGCGGGGTTCCACCGAACCGGTTCTTGAGCGAACCGCGCGCCCCGGACTGCGGGAGCCCAGCTGCAAAGGTAGCGTAATGTGGGTGGCGCCGGATATATGCCAGAAGTTGCGCGAGAGCCATCGGCGTGACCACGTTCGAGCTGGCGAGCCCCGAGCCGTCGCGGAAGCTGAACTGGGTCGAGTCGATTCCCACGGAGTCCATCAAGAAACGACGCTCGACGTCGAGCCCCTCCCGCCACGACCCGTTGGCGCCGAACTGTTTCCCAAGCTGTTTGAGCAGCATCTCGGCAAAGAAATTCTGGCTGGTATTCAGAATCGGGAAGATCCAATCCCGAAGCGGGCGTGAGGTAACCTCCGCCAGTGGTGGTCCGAGGCGGGTGTTCCGGTATAGTACCGAGTCCACCGTAGACTCGGTCGGCCCAGTGACGCTGATACCCGAATCCGCCAACGCCTTCCGGAGCCCCTGGGCGGCAAAATGGTTGGGATCCGGCAACGCGAAATACTCGGTGCGGCGTCCGCTGTCGAGTGGCAGCGTCCCCTCGGCCCAGAGGTCGAGCGATCCGGGGCGGCGAAAGAAATCGATGGTCCGCCGTGTGCCGGGGGGACTGGTCGATGTCCGGTTCTCGAGGCTGACGTCGCCGAAGTCCGGACTGAACGTGATGCCGACCGGCGCGCCGATGCCGGGCCCCGGTCCGTATTCCAGGTCGATGCTGTTGTCGTTCAGGCTGAGGCCGGAGACCGGCGCGGCATACCACCAATTGAGGTCGTATCCCTCCCATCCGGGATGGACCAGCGTGGGCTCGAAGTAACTTCCGTCGCCGACGACCTTGCCGGTGACGGTGCGAATCCCTCGTGCGCGCAACTGTCCGGCCAGCACCCGGAGTGGCTCGAGCGGGTCCTCCACGCAGGCGCCGACCGCCGTGGTGTCGACGTCGTAGCACCGGCGACTGAACGTCGGGTCTCCGCGACCGTACAGCACGAGGTCACCGCGCAGCTCTCCCTCGATGATCGGACCTGTCGAGTACACACTGGTCGTGACCGTCCAGTCGGCCGGGAGGAGGGCCGCCGCCACTGCCGCCACGACCAACTTGGTGTTGCTCGCCGGAACGAAGAGCCGCCCGGCGTTGCGCTCGTACAGGACCCGCCCCGTGACATCCATCAGGACTACGCCCCAGAGGTTCCGATCGAAGGGCGGGGCATCGAGCCGCCGGCTGATGCGCGTGGCAAGGTTGCGCTGGGCTTCGAGGCTGGGGGCACCGACGCCGAGCAGGAAGAGAATGCTGAGGGCGAAAGGGGCCAATCGAGGCCGGATGACAGTGCGCATGCGGGGTCCTGACTGATGGGTGCCGGGGGCGGAGCGTCTCAGGTGGGGCGGATCGGCTCGTGGCCGGCAGGGGATTCAAAGGCCAAAAACTTGACAGTAGTAGCGTAACGTGATGAAGCTAGTGATCTTACATTATGCCGTCAATTGCAGGTCATGCCGTCTGCTTCGGGGGGCCTGGCCACTGGAGACCGGGGCGTATCAAGTGGATGATTCTCTGACATGAGCGCGCGTGGTCTGCCACACCGGCTCCGTGCTGCGATCACTGTTGCATCGGCGGCGCTCGTGTTCTGGGGCTCGTCCCTTGCCGCGCAGGAAACTCCGCTGGTCGTTCGCCAGCTCAACTTCGAGGGCAACCGAGCCATCGATGAGTTGACGTTGCGAACGGTGATTGGCACGACCAACTCGAGTTGGTTTGCGCGCAGCGGGTTGGTTCGATGGATCGGGCTCGGGGAGAAGCGCTACTTCGATGAGCGGGAATTCCAGCGCGATGTGCTGCGCCTGACCCTGCTGTATCGCAAGAGCGGCTACCTCGACGTCGGCGTTGACACGGTCGTCGTGCGAAAGCCTCAGGACGTGTACCTCACGATCCGGATCGATGAAGGTCAGCCGATTCGGGTGACGCAACTCGATGTCACCGGCACCGACACGGTGCCGGAGCCTCGTAAGGTCGTCCAAGACCTGCCGCTCCGCGTTGGGGATCCGTTCAATCGCTTTCTGATGCAGGCATCAGCCGACACCATCGTCCGCCGACTGCAGAATCGCGGGTATCCGTCCGCCGAAGTGTTCGTGAGTTTCGAAATGGACAAGGCGGCGCGCGCCACGACGGTTGGGCTCGATGTGTATCCCGGACTTCGCAGCACCGTGGGGGACGTGTCGGTGACCGGAGTCCGGGCTGTCGATTCGTCGGTCGTTTTGTCTCTGCTTGCCACTCGCG
>DATHRW010000378.1:0-8728 GCA_035464955.1 Gemmatimonadales bacterium | reverse complement strand
GCCGCCGCCGGTCGCACCACCGGTGGCGCGACCTTCCGTCGCGCCCGGCCGCGGAGCGGCCCCGAGGGGCGCACCGGTTAGACCTGGCGCCGGCACGAAGACCGAGGAGCGGGCCGCCCCACCCGGCGGCGCTTTCAACCCCTGTCTGTCCCAAGACCCCAAGCAGAAGGCCCGCCGGCTTGCCCGCGCCTTGGTGTCCGACCTCGTGGTGTACCATCCGGACAAGCGCGAGCGCGGCTTGCGCGAGGGACGGCTCAAGGAGCTGTTCGACCAGGAGATCAAGAAGAGTTGGGAAGAATATGAGGAACAGGTGGGGAAGGAGCTGGCCGAATCCACGACCTACTTCAACGACGCCCTGAACGAGATACTCGGAGACGGCACACAAGTCTTCTGAGCCGCGCCGCCTGCCTTCCTGGGGGCTTCGGTGCTATATTTCCAGCTTGCAGGCGGCACGAGCCGTTCCTCCGCCAGTGGCGGACGGGCGGCTCATCTATTACCCGAGGAGATGACATCCATGCCGGATCTTGGCGAGCGGCTGCAGGATCTCGACCAACGCCTGACTGAGCTCCGAGGTTTCCTTTGACCTCGAGGCCAAGCACAGCCGGCTGAAGGCGCTGGAGTCGCAGCAGGCCATAGCGGGGTTCTGGGACGATTTCGAGCGCGCGCGGAAGGTCGTCGACGAGATCCGGGGCCTCAAGGCCGTCGTGGTGCCGGCCGACGAGCTCGTCGGGCGGGTCGCCGACGCCCACGGGCTGCTGGAGCTGATCGAGGCCGAGGCCGACGAAGGCATGCTGGCGGAATTGGAGGTCGAGGTGAGCGCCGTGGCGGCGGACCTGGCGGCGCTCGAGCTCCAGACCATGCTGCAGGGCCCGGATGACGGCCGCGACGCCATTCTCACCATCCATCCCGGCGCCGGTGGCACCGAGTCGCAAGACTGGGCGGAGATGCTCATGCGCATGTACACCCGCTGGGCCGAGCGTCGCGGATACAGCGTCACGGTGCTCGACCTGCAGCCGGGCGAAGAGGCCGGCATCAAGTCCGCCTCGCTCGAGATCAAGGGCGAGAGCGCGTACGGCTATTTGAAGGCCGAGAAGGGGATCCACCGCCTGGTCCGGATCTCGCCGTTCGACGCGCAGGCTCGCCGTCATACGTCCTTCGCCTCGGTGTTCGTCTATCCCGACATCGACGATACCATCGAAGTGGACCTGCGTGATGAGGATATCCGGATGGACGTCTTTCGTGCGTCCGGTGCC
Organism: Gemmatimonadales bacterium; assembly: GCA_035464955.1. GTDB lineage: Bacteria > Gemmatimonadota > Gemmatimonadetes > Gemmatimonadales > GWC2-71-9 > JABDII01. The sequence continues at coordinate 7,475 of DATHRW010000378.1, read as the reverse complement.
GGCGGGCAACACGTCAACAAGACGTCGTCGGCCGTCCGACTGACCCACGAGCCGACGGGACTCGTGGTGTCGTGTCAGCAGGAGCGCAGCCAAACCAAGAACCGGGCGACCGCGTTGAAGATGCTCCGCGCCGCGCTCTACCAGGCGAAGCGGGAGGAGCAGGAGGCCGCGCGGGCCATCGTCGAGGCCACCAAGAAGGACGTCTCGTGGGGCAACCAGATCCGGTCATACGTCTTTCAACCGTATACCATGGTGAACGACCATCGAACCGAGCTCAAAATCGGCGATGTGCAGCGGGTCATGGACGGCGGCATCGATCCGTTCATCGAGGCCTATCTGAAACGGTTCGGGGGCAAGGCCGCATGACGCCAACCGAGACCCGCTCCTACGTCGAACAGGCGCGCCGCGACAAGCTGGCCGCGCTGGCGGAGCTGGGAGTCCGTCCGTTTGCGTACCGGTACGAGCGGAGCCATACCGCCCAGGCGGCGCTCGACCTCTACGCGGACCCGATGGGGGACGACGGCCCCGAGGTCGCCGTCGCCGGTCGTTTGGTATCGATGCGGAGCAAGGGCAAGACGGCGTTCGGTCACATCGAAGACGCGAGCGGGCGTATCCAGCTGTACTTCAAGCAGGATGTGCTTGGCGACGCGTACGCGGTCGTCAACCTGCTCGACCTCGACGATCACGTCGGCGTGCGGGGCCGTCTCTTCCGAACCAAGACCGGCGAGATCACCGTGCAAGCCGTGGAAGTGACGCTCCTGGCGAAGTCGCTCCGCCCGCTCCCTCGCGGTAAGACCCAAGTGACCGACGACGGCAGGCCGGTGACCTATGGCGGGCTGCAGGATCCGGAGACCCGCTACCGCCAGCGGTATGCAGATCTGGCCGTGCACCCCGAGACCCGGCAGATATTCAAGTTGCGGGCGCGGGCCATCGCCTTCATGCGCCGCTATCTGGACGAGCACGGGTTTCTCGAGGTCGAAACCCCCATCCTCCAATCGCTCTATGGCGGCGCGGCCGCCCGGCCGTTCCTGACACACCACAACGCCCTCGACATGCCGCTCTACCTGCGCATCGCCGACGAGCTGTACCTGAAGCGGCTCATCGTGGGCGGGTTCGAGCGCGTGTACGAGATCGGTCACGACTTCCGCAACGAGGGCATGGATCGAACGCACAATCCTGAGTTCACCATGCTCGAGTATTACCAGGCCTACGCCGACTACCGCGATGTCATGGAGACGCTCGAAGACATGCTGCCCGCGCTGGTTGAGCACTGCTGCGGCAGCCCGATCATCGAGCGGTTCGGCGTCACCTTCGACTTCACCCCCCCCTGGCCACGGATCCCCTTTGTCGCCGCCATCGAAGAGCGGACCGGGCTCGACGTCCGGGCTGCCGCCGCACCCGATCTCCGCCGCCTCTTGGTGAACGCGGGGCAGCCCAGCGACGACGTCCAGGAGCTGAGCGGCGGCAAGCTGCAGGACGAGGTCTTCAAGCAATTCGTCGAACCGTCGCTGGTCCAGCCGACCTTCGTGATCGACTATCCCAAGGCGCTCTCGCCGTTGGCCAAGGTACACCGGGACGATCCGTCGCTCACCGAGCGGTTCGAGCTCTTCATCCACGGCCGGGAGATTGCCAACGCATTCAGCGAGCTCAACGACCCGGACGATCAGCGGCGCCGGTTCGAGGATCAAGCGGCGCAACGCGCGGCCGGCGACGAGGAGGCCCAGCAGCTCGACGAGGACTACATCCGCGCATTGGAGTACGGCATGCCCCCGACCGGCGGCATGGGGCTGGGCGTCGACCGGCTGGTCATGCTCTTGACAGGGCAGGCCTCGATTCGCGATGTGATCCTGTTCCCGGTCATGCGGCCCGAGGGGAAACTGCCTGGGGAGGGTGCCGATGGGCCGGCCTGACCCAAGTACCCAGGCGCAGCCGGACTCGCTCAGGTTCCCCGATCGCCTGGAGCGCCGAGTTGCGCTGCGCTACCTCCGCAGCCGGCGCGTCTCGCGGCTGGCTTCCCTCACCACCGTGATCGCGACGGGAGGGGTGGCCGTCGGCGTGATGGCGCTGATCGTCGTGCTCGGCGTGATGAACGGCTTGGTGAACGAAGTCCGCGACCGGATCCTGGTGGGCACACCGCATCTCCGCGTGCTCACCTACGGCGCCGGCATCCGGATCGACGACTGGCGCTCGGCGCTCGAGGTGGTCCGGGCGGATCCGGACGTCGTGGCCGCCGCACCCGAGGTCCTCACGGAATCCGTCATCTCCGCCGGAGCGGACTATGCCGAGGGGGTGATGGTGCAGGGGCTCGAGCCCGACACCGCCGGCCTCGCCCAGGTGACCTCTTTAGCGGACGCCGTGACCGACGGCGACCTCACCTTCCGAACCTCGCTGCCCGACGTGGATGGGGCCATCCTGCTCGGCACCCGGCTCGCAGGGCGCATCGGCGCCTATCGCGGCGATGTCGTGACCCTGGTATCGCCGAACCCCCAGGTGAGTCCGGTCACCGGGTATCCGACGGCACGGTATTGGCGGTTCGAGGTCACGGGGCTGTTCGACACGGGCATGTTTCAGTACGACAACAAGCTCGTCGTCATTTCCCGCGCCATCGCCCAGGAGTTTGCCGGGCTGGGCGCGGCCGTGTCGGCCATCGAGGCCCGAGTCGACGACCCCTGGAAGGCCCAGGCGGTCGGTGACCGGCTGGCGGAGCGGCTCGGCTATCCCTACCGGGCGTTGGATTGGCAGAGCCAAAATGCAGCGCTGTTCAGCGCGCTCGAACTGGAGAAGCTGGCCATGGGGCTGATCATATTCTTCATCATGATCGTTGCCGGCTTCAATATCGTCGGGACGCTCACGATGATCGTGTCGGAGAAGACCAGGGAGATCGGCATCCTCCAGGCCATGGGGCTGACCGCCAGGAGCGTGGGCCGGATCTTCCTGGCCCAGGGAGCGATCATCGGCGCGGTCGGCGTCGGCCTGGGAGTGATCGGTGGCCTGCTGGTGGGCGCGGCCGTCGACCGGTGGCACTGGATCAAGATCGATCCGTCCATCTATCTCATCGACCACTTGCCCATTCTGATCCAGCCGCTCGACGTGCTGATCGTGGTGACCGCGAGCTTCCTCCTTGCCATTCTGGCAACGGTGTATCCATCCCGCTCGGCTACGCGCCTCGCGCCGGTCGACGCCATCAGGTATGAGTAGCCACATGCTCACGGCATCGGGACTCCGCAAGGTCTATGTCGGTGGCGACGGACAGCCGATCGAGGTCCTCACCGACGTGAATCTCGAAGTTCGTCGTGGCGAGTTTGTCGCGATCGTCGGCGAGAGCGGCACCGGCAAGAGCACGCTGCTGCATCTGCTCGGCGCCTTGGACGCACCGACCGCGGGAACGGTCCAGCTGGACGGGCAACGCTACGCCGACATCTCGCCGGCGGCGCTGGCGGCGCTCCGGAATCAGAAGATCGGCTTCGTGTTTCAGTTCCATCATTTGCTGCGAGAATTCACCGCACGCGAAAACGTGGCCATGCCACTCTTGATTGGCGGCGTGGCCGAAGCGGACGCCCTCCGCCGGGCGGAGGAGCTCCTGACCATGGTGGGCCTGGGGCCCCGCCTGACGCACCGTCCGACCCAGCTATCAGGCGGTGAGCAGCAACGCGTGGCACTCGCGCGGGCCCTGGCCGTGGACCCCATCGTGATCTTGGCGGACGAGCCTTCGGGCAACCTCGATCATAAGAGCAGCGAGCGGCTCCACGACCTCCTGGCCGGCATGGCCCGCGATCTCGAGACGGCGCTGGTGATCGTCACCCATAACCGGCTCCTGGCCGCCCGGGCCGACCGGGTCCTCACCCTCGAGGACGGCCGTTTGGTGCTGGTTCCCAGCGCGGAGGCCATGCCCTCATGACCTGCCAACAGTGCGGGCAGCGCGAGGCCGTGGTTCACCTCACCCAGATCGTGAACAACGAGGTGAGCACGGTCCATCTCTGCGAGCGGTGCGCGGCGGAGCGCGGCATCGAAAGCGGCGCGGAGCTGGAGCAGAGCCCCCTGGGCAGCCTGCTCGCCACGGTGGGCAAGGATGTCGGGGCGGGCCTGCCCGAGACCGAGACCGCCGGCCTGGGGCAACTCAAGTGTGAAAGCTGCGGGGCGACCCTGAAGGACTTCCGTGACGTGGGCCGGCTGGGCTGTGCCCAATGCTACACCACCTTCGCCCGTCCCCTCAGGGAACTCCTGCGCCGGGTCCACGGCTCGACCCAACATCTCGGCAAGCGCTACGTCGAGCCCGGCGCGGCGGCCACCACCGATCCCGACGCCCTGATGCGCGAACTGAGGGAGCAGCTCGAGCGGGCGGTGGAGTCGGAGAATTTCGAGCGTGCCGCCCAGGTGCGCGACCAACTCAGAGCGCTGGAATGATCGATCTGACCCTGTTGAGCGATGGTGGCATGCAGTGGCTCGACGCGAGCGGGCCACGGAGCGACATGGTCTTGTCGACTCGGATCCGGCTGGCCCGGAACCTGGCCGGGCGGGTGTTCGGCATGCGGAACTCGGCGGCCGACCGTGAGAGCATTCTGACAGTAGTCCAGGAGGCGGCGCGCGACGTGCCCCAGCTCGATCACGCCATGCTGATCCGCCTCGACCACCTGCCTCAGCTCGACCGCCAGCTCCTGCACGAACGCCACCTGGTGAGCAAGGACATCGCGGGCCTGGAGCCGACCGGCCGTGTGCGGGCGGGCGCGGCGTTGCTCGTCCAAGACCAGGTGGGGCTCATGGTCAACGAGGAGGATCATCTTCGGCTCCAGGGCCTCTGTTCGGGGTTTGCGCTGGAGGCGGCATACGACGCGGTCAATGGGGTGGACAGTGAACTGGGGCAACGACTTGCCTTCGCTTTTCACCCGGAATTTGGTTACCTTACGTCGTGTCCGACCAACGTCGGAACCGGCCTCCGCGCGTCCGTGCTGATCCACCTGCCGGGCCTGGTCTTGACCAAGGAAATCTCCAAGGTTTTGCAGGGTCTCTCGCAAGTGGGCCTGACGTTCCGGGGGCTGTACGGCGAGGGAAGCGAGGTCGTCGGCAACTACTTCCAGTTGTCGAACCAGACCACCCTCGGCAAGAGTGAATTCGACCTGCTGGATCATTTGGGCAAGATGGTCCAGCAGGTGATTACATACGAAGAGCAAGCCCGCCACGTCTTGCTCCGCGACGCCCCAACGGTGATCGAGGACAAGGTGTGGCGAGCGTATGGGCTTTTGCGCTATGCCCGCTCGCTCTCCTTCGAGGAGACGATGAATCTGCTGAGCGGTGTGCGCCTGGGTGTGGGGCTCGGCCTGGTCCCCGGCCTGAGCCTGTACGCGCTCAACAAGCTGCTCGTGTACACCCAGCCGGCGCATCTCATGGCTCCGGACGGTGTCGAGGGCAGTGGGTCCGAGGTCGCGATCCGACGCGCGGCCTATGTGCGCAAGACGTTGGAGGACGAGGCAGGGCGCCGCTCCTAGGCGGCACCGCGCTCGAGACACGCTGACCAGGGTTCGAAGATGAACGGCTACAATTTCACTGATCGAGTCCGTAAGGTGCTGCAAATGGCGCGCGAAGAGGCTGCGCGCTTGCATCACGAGTACGTGGGCACGGAGCACATCCTGCTCGGCTTGATCCGCGAGGGCGAGGGTGTTGCCGCCGCCGTTCTCACCAACCTCAACGTCGAACTCGATGACGTGCAGCAGAAGATCGAGGAGACCGTCAAGAAGGGGAAGGCGGCCGCATCCACCGGCCCCGACCTGCCGTACACGTCCCGGGCCAAGAAGGTCCTCGAACTCGCCATGACCGAGGCCCGTGAGCTCAACCACTCGTACGTCGGGACCGAGCACTTGCTCCTGGGCCTGCTCCGTGAGGAGAAGGGAATCGCGGCGCAAGTACTGAACGACGCCGGGATCACCCTGGAGCAGGCGCGGGCCGAGACGCTGCGGCTGCTCGGGAGCGACATGCCGCCGGCCACCCCCGGGACGACACCGGCCGCCGGCGCCACCAAGGCTGAAAAGAAATCCAAGACGCCGGCTCTCGATCACTTCTGCCGAGACCTGACCCAGTTGGCGGCCGAAGGCCAACTCGACCCGACCATCGGACGCGAGGGGGAAATCCAGCGTGTCATGGAGATCTTGGCCCGCCGGAAGAAGAACAACCCCGTGCTGATCGGCGAGCCCGGCGTGGGCAAGACCGCCATCGTCGAGGGGTTGGCGCTGCTCATCGCCAACGGCAATTGCCCGGACGTCCTGCGGGACCACCGCGTCCTGTCGCTCGACATGGCGGCCGTGATTGCCGGAACCAAGTATCGCGGGCAATTCGAAGAGCGGCTGAAGGCGGTCATGAACGAGATCGCCCAGAACAAGAACGTGGTGCTCTTCATCGACGAGCTCCACACGCTGGTTGGCGCCGGTGCCGCTGAAGGTGCCATCGACGCCTCGAACATGCTGAAGCCCGCGTTGGCCCGCGGCGAACTCCAGTGCGTCGGTGCGTCGACCCTCAACGAATACCGGAAGTACATCGAAAAGGACGGCGCGCTGGAGCGGCGGTTCCAGACGGTCGTGGTGGAGCCGCCCACCGTCGAGGAAACCATCGCAATCCTCAAGGGACTCAAGAAGAAGTACGAGGACCATCACCGGATCAGCATTCCCGACGATACGCTCGATGCGGCCGCCAAACTTTCCGACCGCTACATCACCGACCGGTTTCTCCCGGACAAAGCCATCGACGTGATCGATGAGGCCGGGGCCCGCGCCCGTCTCGCCTCCCAGGCGCCGCCGCCCGAAGTCGCGGCACTCAAGGAAGAGCTGGAGGGAGTGAACATCGAGAAGGAAAATGCGGTTCGCGACCAGAACTTCGAGCGGGCTGCCTCATTGCGCGACCGGGAGCGCGAGCTGCAAAACGAGATCCGGCAGCGCCAGGAAGCCTGGGAAGAGGAACGGCAGACCCATCGCCCGGTCATCGACGAGGAGGCCGTGGCGTTCATCGTGTCCCGATGGACCGGGATTCCGGTGACGCGGCTCCAGGAGGCCGAGACCACCAGACTGCTTCGGATGGAGGACGAAATCCACCGGGCCGTCGTGGGACAGGACGAGGCCATCAAGGCCGTGGCGCGGGCCATCCGACGATCGCGCGCCGGCCTCAAAGATCCCAACCGGCCGATCGGGTCGTTCATCTTCTGCGGCCCGACCGGGGTCGGCAAGACCGAGTTGGCCCGTGCCTTGGCCAAGTTCCTGTTCGCGGACCCGGCAGCCCTGATTCGGGTGGACATGTCCGAGTACATGGAAAAGTTCTCCGTGTCTCGCCTGCTCGGGGCCCCTCCCGGATACGTGGGGTACGACGAAGGCGGCCAGCTCACCGAGGCGGTCCGGCGCCGCCCGTACTCGGTCGTCCTCTTCGACGAGATCGAGAAGGCACATCCGGACGTCTTCAACGTCCTGCTCCAGATCCTCGACGAGGGCCGCCTGACC
>DATHRW010000377.1:0-1985 GCA_035464955.1 Gemmatimonadales bacterium | reverse complement strand
AAAGACAAGTGCGGGTTGTTGGGCGGCTGCAGATTCGGTTCCCTCAAGAAGCGGACCGTAGAGCTGAATGAACTCGGGAATGATCAACCCTATGGCATAGGAAGGAACCCGAGACGAGGACTCGACGGCTTTGGTTCTGTCGTACGCCAGTACCCTTGCTCGCCTTCCTCTGCCCAATGACACCAGATTCTGAGTCTCCAACTGCTGATAGCCGGCTCGAACAGTGTGCAGGTTGATTCCTAGCTCATCGGCCAGTTCTTGCACCGGCGGCAGCTCCTCACCTTCTCCGAGCATGCCACTTGCGATCAGCCACTTGAGTTGTGCCGCGATCTGCCCGGCAAGAGGCATCGGGGAGCCCTCAGGCGGCGTAGCGCCTGGTCGGCGTACTCGCCGCAGCCGCTCAGGTAGTCGTCGAACTCCGGCCCTTCCGCCAGCGCGATCCACTCCTCGCCAAAGCGGTAAAGGCCGTTGATGGTCCAGTCCAGCGGCTTGGCAGCCTCAGCCGATACCCAGGCTTGCGAGAGAGCGCCGAGGGGTGGCATGGCCGAAGTCTACGACCGCGCTCAGCCTTGACCCGCGATCAGACAATCGAGTCCCAATGTAGGAGCGGGAGGGAAGCCCGATGACCGCCACCACCGACACTACTCCAACCGCCACCAAGTCCAGCTCACGCCGCGCCCTGCTAGCCGGAGCGCTCGGCGGCCTCGGCGCATGGGCCGCGTCCGCCATCGGGCGTGCCAGCCCGGCGCATGCGGCGGACGGCGACCCCATCTACATCGGCGCAAACAACTACGGCACCTCTGAGACGCGACTCGGAAACACCGCGCCCAACTCCGTGGGCTTCAGGGCTGACTCAGGCAGCGGAAGCGGCTACGGTGTCATCGGCACTACTGACAACGGCTGGGGCGTCTATGGGTCTGGTAACAATGGCATCGGAGTACTTGGCACTAGCTCCTCCGGCATCGGCACCTATGGCCAGAGCGACTCGGGCGACCAGCCCGCGGTGCGAGGCCGGTCTGTCAACAACGGCACCGGCGTACACGGCCACAGTGCTTCGAGCTATACGATCGTCCCTCCTGCCAAGCCCAAGACCGGGGTCTACGGCTACGCGAACCAGGACAAGGACAGCCGCGGGGTGTGGGGCTTCAGCGGGCGCGGGGTGGGGGTCATGGGCCAGGCCAACCGGGGCGGCTACGCCTTCCTGGGCCGGGGCCGGGTCAAGTTCGAGAAGGTGAGCGGGGTGGCCACCATCGCGGCCGGCAACACGGCGGTCAGCCTCAGCCCCAACGTCAACGTCACCCACGGCAGCTTCGTGCTGCTGACGCCCAAGGCCAACATCGGCTCCCGTGGGCTGTGGTTCACCACCAACCCCAGTGCCGACAGCATCACCATCCACCTGAGTTCCAGCCGATCTTCCGCAACCAAGATCGCCTGGCTGCTGCTGGGCTAGGGGGTCCATCCCGCCCGCCGGGGGGACGGTCCGGAGGGAGGCCGCAACCCCGGCGCGAGCCCGGCGCCTGCTCGACTCCGGGATGCAATGAGGTCGTCGTGCCATGGCGACGTTGCCGGCCCGGGCGGGGGGGACTCCCTCCCCCCATCACGGGCTCGCTATGAACTTGGCACGAGCCGGCGGTGGCCCCGGCATCTCCATTTTCCCCAGGCAAGCCCGTCAGGGTGGTATCCCACCGGTCCCCCGCCTCGCCTGACACGTCAACCCGGTAGCCCTGATCGACGTACAGGGTGAGTCTCGTGAAGTGGAGTCTGCTTGGGATGGGTGGATAGGCTGAGAGTGCCATGGCTGGCATCACCGATGCGATCCGGCGGGTGGTCTTCCAGCGCTCGTTGGAGCGCAGGAGCTGCCGCCACCTCGACGCGGTGCGGGAAACAAAAGTCGGGGCTGCCATCTGCGAGGCGTGCGTCCGGGAAGGCACGCGGACGGTGCACCTGCGCATGTGCCTGACCTGCGGACAGGTCGCGTGCTGCGA
>DATHRW010000376.1:0-5686 GCA_035464955.1 Gemmatimonadales bacterium | reverse complement strand
TTCTGCCGCGAGCGGAGGTGAGGCAGCCATGGTGGTCTCGTGAACTCATGAGGGAATACTGGGCACCGAAGCTCTGATCGAGGGCTCCGTCGTCCAACAAACGCTTGGAGTCAGCCGGGCGCTCAGAGAATTGCGATTCGGAGTAACACGTGCATCCTGCCGACAGAGGAACGAATCGATCGTTGTCTGCGACGGTCCGGTCGCCCGCAGCTCCAGCACTGACCGTTAGGCGGCCACGAGGCGCATCTTTCCCAGGCAGCGCAGATCTGTCAGCCATGATTAGAGGATCGGTATGATCACCATGACGTGGCTCGCGGTTTTGCCCCCGCTTCTCACGATCGTGCTCGCGATCTCGTCCAAGAGAATCATTCCGTCGCTTCTTGCCGGCTTGGTACTGGGTGGGTATCTGCTCGACCCGCGGATCACCGGCGGTTTTGAAACGGCAGTGAATCAGATCGTCAGCTCGCTCACGGACAAGGACAGCCTGCAAGTACTCCTCTTCCTCTACTTGTTCAGCGGCTTGATGGGCATCATCAAGAAATCGGGCGGCATCCAGGCATTCTCCGCACTGGCCGGAAACCGCGTGGCAAGCAAGAAGGGCGTATTCTATGTCCTGTGGGCGCTCATTCCGGTGACCTTCATTGACTGTGGCTTCCGGATCGTCGGCGCCGGGTCCATCACGCGACCGCTTGCAGAGAAGCACGGGATCGCCAGTGAGCGCCTTGCGTTCATGCTAAACAACACGGCAAGCCCCGTCGTCGAGCTCATTCCCATTGCGACCACGTTCATCGGATTCAACCTGGCGATCATCACCCTTGGACTGAAGGGCGCCGACATTAGTCATCAAGCCACGGCGTCCGTTCTCTACGTGGTGGCTGGGCTCGTGAGTGGAGGGCCGCAGCCATGAACAACGCCACACCCCACGATCACCACGGCCGCGACACCGACCAGCACGCTGACCGCGACACTGCTGCGGAGCACAGGAAACCCTCCAAGGAACACGGAAGCCACGACCAGCACGCGGGCCACAGTCCGAAGATGTTCCGCGACAAGTTCTGGCTCTCCCTGGCTCTGACCGTTCCGGTGGTCTTCTGGTCGGCGCACATCCAGGATCTCCTGGCGTATCGAGCACCGACCTTCACCGGCTCCGCCTGGATCCCCGCGCTGCTGGCGACGGTGATCTTCTTGTACGGCGGGCTGGTCTTCCTGACAGGGGCGTGGCGCGAACTGCGAGCGCGCCTGCCGGGGATGATGACGTTGATTGCCCTCGCCATCACCGTGGCCCTCGTCTTTTCCTGGGTGGTGCAGCTCAGGCTGATCACGGCGAACGCGCTGTGGTGGGAGCTCGCGACCCTGGTGACCATTATGCTCCTGGGCCACTGGATCGAGATGCGCTCGATCCTGCAGGCCCAGGGGGCGCTCCATGAGTTGGCGAGGCTGCTCCCGGACACCGCTACTCGCCTCACGGGTGAGACCGAGGCGACGGTGTCCGTCGGCGAGCTCCGGAATGGAGACCTCCTACTGGTCCGCCCCGGCGAGCGCGTGCCGGCGGACGGCGTCGTGCTGAAAGGAGAGAGCGACCTCAATGAGGCCATGATCACCGGGGAGTCCAACCCTGTGAGGAAGAAGGAGGGCGACCAGGTCATCGCGGCGACCATCAACGGCCAGGGATCGCTGCGGGTCGAGGTCACGGGCACGGGGGACAAGACCAAGCTGTCCGGCATCATGCGGCTCGTGGCGGACGCGCAGAAGTCCAAGTCGCGGGCGCAGCACCTGGCGGACCGCGCGGCGCAGATCCTGACCGCAGTGGCCATTCTGTCGGGCATTCTCACGCTCGTCGTCTGGCAGTTGTTGGGCGCGGGCATCGACTTCTCGATCGTTCGGGTCGTGACCGTGCTAGTCATCGCGTGTCCGCATGCGCTCGGGCTGGCGGTGCCGTTGGTCGTCGCGATCTCGACCACGATGGGTGCACGGAACGGTCTTCTGGTGCGTGACCGGCGAGGCCTGGAAGAGGCTAGGAATCTGAACACCGTGATCTTCGACAAGACGGGAACACTCACCCTGGGCGAGTTCCGTGTGGTGGAGATGGCGGTCGCGGGCGGCGGGTCAGAGGACGACGTGCTGAAGATCGCGGCGGGCGTGGAGGCGGGGTCCGAACATCCGATCGCACGAGGAATCGTGAAGACGGCGGCGGACCGGAAGGTCGAGGTGCCGGCCGCGGACGGATTCCGGGCCCTGACCGGCAAGGGGGTCGCTGCTTCGGTCGGCGGGGCCGAGTATCACATGGGTGGACCGGCGCTGCTGAAGGAAGAGAATGGGCAGGTACCGGACGCACTGCGGACGGCAGCCGAGGCGGCGGCCCAGCGAGGTCAGGCCGCCATCTACCTGCTCCGGGACGGCAAGGCCATGGCGTTGTTCGCGGTGGCCGACGCCATCCGGGAAGAAGCTCGCGAAGCTATCAACGCCCTGCACGAGCGCGGTCTCGATGTCGCAATGCTCACCGGCGACGCGCAGGCGGTGGCGGATGCAGTCGCCAAGGAGTTGGGGATCGACACGGTCTTCGCCCAGGTGCTCCCCGAGGACAAGGCGTCCAAGGTGAAGGAACTCCAGGCGCAGGGAAAGAAAGTCGCCATGGTGGGCGACGGAGTGAACGATGCCCCGGCCCTCGCGACGGCCGACATCGGGATCGCGATCGGCGCGGGCACCGACGTGGCCGTGGAGGCAGGGCACATCGTGCTGGTGCGCTCCGACCCGCGCGACATTCCCAGGATCATCACGCTGTCCGCGGCCACTTATCGCAAGATGCTCCAGAATCTGTGGTGGGCGGCGGGATACAACATCGTCGCCATTCCCCTCGCCGCAGGGGTGCTCGCTGCGTGGGGTGTTCTTCTAACCCCAGCGGTAGGTGCGGTCCTCATGTCGGCGAGCACAGTGGTGGTCGCGATCAACGCCCAGCTTCTCAAGCGGGTGCAACTGTGATGACTCTCGCATGCCGCCCAACAACCGGTTGCAGCGGACGGTCCGCTGCGCGGCCCGCCGCTGAACCGGAACGTTGGCCCGACGTGGAGACGACTCGCGCACCCGGAAGAACGCCATGTCAGACGTGCGATATCCCATAGGAACGCTCGAGGAATTCGCGGCGACTGTGGGGCGTGATCGGCGTGAGTGCTTAGGGCTGATGGCCCGAGCACCGGCCACCCTGACCGCGGCTGTGCAGCACCTATCCTCTGGCCAACTTGACACGCGGTACAGGGAAGGAGGCTGGACTGTCCGTCAAATCGTCCATCATTTGGCCGATAGCCAGCTGAACTGGTACGTTCGTACAAAACTGGCGCTTACCGAGAACGAGCCCACAATTCGACCGTTCGATGGGGACCTCTGGTCAGAACTTGGTGATGCCCGGGGTGCCTCTGTTGAACCCTCGCTTATCCTGCTTAAGGGTCTCTACGAACGCTGGGCGCCGCTCTTGGAGTCACTGACGCCGAACGAATGGTCACGCAAACTGTACCATCCGGAGCGCGGCTGGCTCACGCTTGCGGATACCCTGCCGATGCACGCATGGCACGGGCGGCATCACACTGCGCAGATCACGGCTCTGTCAAGACGAATGAACTGGACGTAGGAATCGCGCGGTTCTAAACATGCAAATGGAGCCGCCGCGCCCGTTGGTCCGTGCGATCAGGTGGCCGAGAGCCCAGGTCTTGTGCCTGGGCTCTCGCTCTTTTGGCGAGCCACTCTGATTCCTATGAGGATCTACCCCGTTGAACCTTCCCGGCGCAGTTTCGCCACGAGGACACCCAGTCGAATCGCCTGGGCCGCGCGGGGCATCGCGCAACACAAGGACGGGTCATTGCCTCTCCGCGCCCAACACCGTATTTCAGTGGAGAGCGTAGCTGGCAGTAGCGGTTTCTCGACCGAAACCAGGAGAGAACATGTTAAGGCAAACAGGCAAATCGATAGCGGTGTTGCTACTTATCCTCGTTTCTTTGTCCTGCGCCAGACTCCCCGAGACGGGGCCCATCGAGAGCGACGAGTTGGTTGAGGTTCCCGGCGTGAAGCCGCTGCCCGCCGCATGGGGGAACCTGATATCGGTGACTGACAAGGGCGCGAACTCGTTCCAACTGTGGTTCCAAGACGACCAAGGCACCGTCCGCATGGTGCGGTATGATGTGCGGAACTGGAGCGTGCAGCCTAGAGTGGAGCTGATTCCCCGGCAGTCAGGAGGTGAATGATGAACCAGCTAATGAGCGTTGTCGGCCGCATCCTCTTCGCAGGTGCGTTCCTACTGGGGGGGCTGGCGATCTGGGAGAAGCTAGCCAATCTGATGGGTCTGACAGTGGTCAGGATCTTTACTCCAGCCCGCCTGCTGGAACTCGCGGTCATCGCCTTGCTTTTTGTGATCGCGCTCGAATTGAGAGACATAAGAGAGCAGACCAAGGGCTCCGTAAATTCCTGACGGTTTGCCGTGTAGGCCGAGCCCCAAGCCCCACAGTCGCGTTTGGGGCTCTTGCTTTGCCCCTACCCCCTGAACCGGATGTGCCACTTTCTGTGCAACTTTCATCCGTGCATGGCGCACATTTTGGGGGTGTGGGACGCGCACCTTGCGCGGTGAAGTCGCGCAACACGCGCATCTTGCGCATCTCAGTTCCGCCTGCTGGCTTAGGCATCGACAGGCCAAGTGTGTGAGCTGAGAAGTCTCAGTGCTACGGTCGATCTTGTGTACCGATTGTGTGCCAACTGTCCCAAACAGGGGCAAATCAGCCTCAGTGTGACATTACTCAATTGTGTTCTAAGCTCTTATACAACAACATGTACCATAACAGGACCAAACTCTGTCAAACTGGCATTTTCTGACTGGTAATCACCGGGTCGGGGGGTCGGACTTCGTCGTGCAGACGCGGTCGTTGACCGCGCCTTAGCACGATCGAGTCCACCGCCTTTCCGACTACCTGCCTTCCCGACTTTCCGACTCTCCTCGGCAGCTCATGGTTTTTGCTTCTTACCTCGGTAGGCCATGTTCATGTAGCGGTCACCCTGGGCCAGCTCGTCGAGCATCTGGCTCAACCGCCTCGCGCGCGTCTCCGGCTTCTTGGCGCGTGCGATCCACCCGATGTAGTCATTTTGCTGATACGGGGGACGGGCCCGATACGCGGCCATCAGGCCGGACCGGGTCAGGGCCTGGCGCACAGCGGCAGGCATCGGATGACGAGGTCTGGAAGGACGCGACCGCTTGGGCTGTTTCATGGGAGGCTCCTCCGGCACAACGCGCCTCGCTGTGCGATTCGGACCGGCTGTCTCCAATTCAGCACGGGTCAATGCCGCAGAGCCTGAGCCGCCACACCGATCCGGCGGCACCGCGGCTCGCGAGCACCAGCCAGCCGCGCTCGGACCAGTGCCGGATCACGATCAACGCGACGGTCGATTCGGCCACCGTGTCCCACGTGACGGCATCCCGACTGCGAAGGACTCGGCCGTCATCGGCGATCGCAAAGATGTGGTCGTCCACCACGGTCGCCCAGTTATACGCCTCGGCCGCCACGGTGAACGGCAGGTCGACCTCACGAGCACCAGCCGCAGATAGGATGTGAAGCCGGCTCCGCGACGCATCCAGTGCCGGGAGATCGTTGGCAAACGACACCAGCTCATGGCGGCACGCCAGACGGCCACCAGGGAGAACCAAAGACCA
>DATHRW010000375.1:0-15178 GCA_035464955.1 Gemmatimonadales bacterium | reverse complement strand
ATCGAGGAGCACATCGAACGGCTCAAGAGCCCCATTCAATCCGACGAGACCGAAGCCTGACTCCGCCGGCTCGTCTCCCCACGCTCGAAACCGAGCGGCTCCGGCTCCGCTGGCTGGAGGAGCGCGACGTCGAAGCGCTCTACCAGGTCTTCGCGGACCCCGCGGTCATGCGGTACTGGAGCTCCCCGCCGCTCGCCGACCTGGCCGCAGCCAAGGCACTCTTGCAAGAGATCCACGACTACTTCGCGCGCGGCAATCTCTATCAATGGGGCGTTGCCCGGGCCGACACCGACCGGGTGATCGGCACGGTCACGCTGGCGCACATCGACCGTACCCACAGGCGTGCGGGAGTGGGCTTCGCGCTCGCCAAGCCGGTCTGGGGCCAGGGCTACGCCACCGAAGCCGTAGCCCGGCTCATCGAGCACGCCTTCGATGACCTGGAGTTGCACCGACTCGAGGCCGACGTCGATCCGCGGAACGAGCCGTCGCTTCGATTGCTCGAGCAACTCGGCTTCCTACGGGAAGGCCTTCTACGGGAGCGGTATCACTTGGCCGGCGAGATTCAGGACTCGGTCATCATGGGACTCTTGCGGCGCGAGTGGGTGGCGCGGCGGCGGCATGCATCTGAAGACCTTGCGCCACGCGGGAACACATCCCAAGAGCGAGAGCTGAGGTCACGCCCAAGGGACGGGCGTGGGCTAGGGTAGGACGGCAACTCACGGGAGGCATCTATGCGGTGGCTTCACCAGACCCGGCTCCCCAGTCTCCTCCTCCTCGTCGCTGCCTGCGCGCACTGGGAGGCCCAGACCCGACCGATCTCGGACATCGTCGGCGCTCAACCCACCCAAGTCTTGATAACCAGACGCGATAGTTCGATGGTCGTTCTGGTCGATCCGGTGGTCGTCGACAGCAGCCTAGTGGGCCTCTACCGCACGCCCCGCGGCAAGGTACGTTCGGACTCGACGGTCCGTGTTCCACTGTCTGATATTGCCGGTGCGGCGACCTGGGATTCCGGAAGCTCGGTCCTCTTCTGGGCCGTGCCCCTCGGCGTGCTGGGACTCTATGTGGGATTCGTGGTCGTGTGCTTTGCCGGTGGATGTTCACGCACGTAGTATCATGGAGGCCGACCAGCCTTACGGCTCGGCCCCCCACACGTCGACGCCACATTGCCCATGAAGAGGACCCTGCCCCCGACCTACTTCCTGCTGGCGCTGGTCGCCACGGTATTGCTCCACTTCCTTTGGCCGCTCCGCCACTACTGGGGGTTGCCCTGGAGTCTGGTCGGCACGGTACCGCTCGCGGTTGGCATGTCGTTGAGCGTTCTGGCCGATCGTGAATTCAAGCGCTACCAGACCACGGTCAAGCCGTTCGAGCCCTCGACTGCCCTCGTCACGGCGTTCCCGTTTTCGGTGAGCCGAAACCCGATGTACCTTGGGCTCACCGCGATGCTCCTCGGGGTTGCCCTCCTGCTCGGGTCGGTCTCGGCCCTCGTGCCGGCGGTGGTCTTCGTGGTTCTGATGGACCGGCGGTTCATCCGGATCGAGGAGCGCATGCTGGCCGAGCAGTTCGGCGACGAGTGGAGCGCATACCAACGCCGGGGTGCGCCGGTGGCTCTGACCATCTTCCCTTGCTGTCCTTCGGAGGTCGTATGAGACGGACCATGATCGTGGCGGTATTGCTGGGCGCATTCGTCGGCTGCAACCGCCCCGACGCGGGATCCGGTGAGGTCGCGAAGGCACTCGCGATCGCCGACGAATACGTCGCCGCCTACTACGACGAGTATCCGGAGGACGCCTATGAGACCGGCTATCCGGCCCCGTTCGATCGCATGGGCGACCACGGCATCGCGAATATCGACGCATGGCAGGACCGTGAGAACGGCTGGGTGGATCGACTGCAGGCGATCGACCCGAGTACCCTGGTCGGAACGGAAGCCGCGGTACCGTACGCGTTTTCGTTGGAGCGGCTGCAGGCATCGATCGCCCGGCGGGTGTGCCGGACGCACCTGTGGAATGTCAGTCCCACGTGGACCGGCTGGCAGAACTTCTTCGGCGGCGTGTTCGCCAAACAGCCGGTGGGTACGGCTGAGGCACGCGCGGCCACGATCGCCCGGGCACGAGATGTGGCGCGCTACATCGACACGGAAATCGACAACCTGCGCGTCGGTGTCGCGGAGGGTTTCACGGCCCCGCGCTCCAATGTGGTGCTCGTGATTGGCCAGATCGATGCCCTCATCTCGGTGCCCGCGGAGGAATCGCCGTTCTACGAGCCGGCCACCCGGGACGATGATCCCGCGTTCGCCGCCGATCTGAAGTCCGCGATTGCGGATGCGATCGTGCCCGCCGCAAAGCGCTACCGGGACTACCTGAACGACGAATACCTGGCGACGGCCCGTGAAGCGATCGCCGTGACGTCGGATCCCGGCGGCCGCGACTGCTACCTGGCGTCGGTCCTGTTCCACGTGACACTGCCGCTCACCCCGGAGGAGATTCACCAGACCGGGTTGCGGGAGATGGAGCGGATCCACAGCGAGATGCGCGAAATCGGTCTGCGGAGCTTCGGGACGGGTGATCCGCAGGAACTGCTGCGGCGCGTGAAAGCCGATCCGGCCAATAGCTTCAAGACGCAGGACGAGATCGTACAGTTCGCGCAGGACGCCGTGGACCGGGCCAAGGCGGCCATGCCGGAGTGGTTCGGCTTCGTGCCCAAGGCGGGGGTAGCCCTCAAGCCGTACCCGGACTTCATGCAGATTACCGGAGGCGGTTTCTACTCGGCCGGAGCGGCCGACGGGAGCACGCCGGGGACGTACGAGTTCGGTATCCACGACCCCGGAGATCTGAACCGGGCCGGCGGGTTCGAGGCCACCACGTTCCACGAGACCTATCCGGGGCATCACATGCAGGTGTACGTGGGGCTCGAGGGGCCGGGCGTCCATCCCGTCCTCAAGTACTTCTTCAGTTCGGGGCTCGGCGAGGGGTGGGCGCTCTACTCCGAGCGACTCGCCGACGAAGCAGGGCTCTACACGGCCGACATCGACCGGCTCGGCATGCTGTCGAACGAAGCGTTCCGGGCCGCACGACTGGTCGTTGACCCCGGCATGCACGCCCTCGGATGGAGCCGGCAGGATGCGGTCGACTACATGCTGGCCAATGCGGCCGAGTCCAAGGCAGGCGTCGAATCCGAAGTCAGCCGGTACATCGCGGTGCCAGGGCAGGCCACGGCGTACTTGACCGGAAGTCTGCTGATCCAGGAACTCCGGGCAGAGGCAGAGTCGGCCCTCGGCGATCGATTCGATGTCCGCGCGTTTCACGACCGGGTCATCGAGGACGGGACCGTGACCCTATCCATGCTCAAGACGAAGATCCAAGGCTGGATCGAGGCGGAACGGCAGGGAGGGGGAGAAGACTGACGCGCGCGACCGCGATGGCTGAGTTGCCCCGGCCTTCCGCCGGACCCCTCGAGTAAGCAGGGCAGCGGCTCTCAGGCAAGGGACAGCCTGAAGGATTCCCGAACCTGGTTGTCCGACCCGACGAGGTGAAGCTCGGAAGCCTCGAAGCCACCAGGGGCCGGAAGCGCATCGATGAAATTCGGCGATGAGTGGAGCGCATAGGTGCTCGGGTACGCCGTTGGCCCTGAGCATCTCCCGCCGAACGTGAGGAACCGGATTGGCGGGTGCTGCGTAGTGCGCAGGAAGGGGTCGGCGGCCGGCAACCAGCTGCCTGCTGCACCGGACTAGCGCCTCGTCCGGCCCGAGGATACCCTATCCCAGCTATCCCTGTCCCTGTTCTGCCCCGGAGGCCTCATGTCGCGCATCCGCTCTCTCAAGCTCCTTCTCGGACTCGTGGCCCTCGCCGTCCCTCAGGCCCTTCAGGCGCAGGCCGGCTACCTCGACCAACTCCCGCCGCTCATCGATCGGCAGGTGTTCTTCGGCGACCCCGAGATCGCCGGCGCCCAAATCTCACCCGATGGCGAGTTCATCTCCTTCCGCAAGCCGTATCGGGGGGTGATGAACATCTGGGTCAAGGGCAGTGACGAACCGTTCGACGTTGCCAAGCCCATGAGCGCCGACTCCACGCGGCCGGTCCGGGGTTACTTCTGGAGCCAGGACAGCCGCTACCTCCTGTACGTGCAAGACAAGAACGGCGACGAGAACGTCCATGTCTACGCCATCGACCCTCGCGTTGCTCCCGAGCCCGCGACCCAGGTGCCGCCGGCCCTCGACCTGACGCCGTACCAGGGCGTTCAGGCACGAATCGTGGCCGTACCGGAAGGGACTCCGGGTCAGATCCTCGTTGGGCTCAACGACCGGAACCCCCAGCTCCATGATGTCTATCGTATCGATCTGAACAGTGGCGAGCGTGAGTTGGTCATCGAGAACAACGAGGGCATTGCCGGGTGGCAGGCCGACCTCGAAGGCAACGTCCGCCTCGGGATCAAGATCGACGAGGACGGCAACACGGTGGTTTTTCGCGTTGATGGCGACGCGCTCACCGAGGTATACCGGTGCAGCAACGAAGAATCATGTGGACCAATGCGCTACCACAAGGATGGTCAGCGGGTGTATATGATCACTAATAGGGGTGACGACGTCGACCTCACGCAGCTCGTGTTATTCAACCCCGCGACAGGCGAACAGGAATTCGTCGAATCGGATCCGTTGAAGCAGGTGGACCTCGAGGACGCGATATTCTCCGACGTCACCGACGAACTGGTCGCCACCATGTACGTGGGTGACCGGATGCGCATCTATCCCAAGAACGCCCGAGTAGAGCGCGACCTGGAGGTACTCCGGAAGAAATTGCCGGAAGGCGAGCTGTCGTTCACCTCGTCCACCGAAGCCGAGGATCGGTGGATCGTCTATGTCTCACGCGACGTAGACCCAGGCTCGGCCTACCTGTACAACCGCCAGGACGAGAGCGTTGAGTTCCTCTATAGTTCGCGGCCCAACCTTCCCAGCGAGCAGCTCGCCTCCATGCGGCCGGTCCGCTTTCGGACCCGTGACGGACTCGAGGTGCCCGGTTACCTCACCCTCCCCAAGAACGTGGAGGGCCAGAAGGTGGCAATGGTCGTCTTTCCCCATGGCGGTCCCTGGGCCCGCGACCAGTGGGGCTACGATGCGTACGCACAGTTTCTGGCCAACCGTGGGTATGCTGTATTCCAGCCGAACTTCCGCGGCTCGACCGGCTACGGGAAGTCGTTCCTCAACGCGGGGAACAACGAATGGGGCACCGGGGCAATGCAGCATGATATCACCGACGGCGTCCGGTACCTGATCGCCGAAGAGAACATCGATCCCGAACACGTCGGAATTTTTGGCGGATCCTACGGCGGCTACGCCACACTGGCCGGAGTAACGTTCACGCCGGACCTCTACGCCGCCGGTGTGTCCTACGTGGGGCCGTCCAATCTCCTGACCCTGCTGGCTGCCATTCCGCCGTATTGGAAACCGATCAAGGCCATCTTCGACGTCCGGCTCGGCAACCCGGATGATCCCGAGGACCACGCCCGCCTGGTCGCACAGTCGCCGCTCTTCTCCGCGGAACAGATCACAGCGCCGTTGTTGATCATTCAGGGCGCCAACGACCCACGGGTCAACAAACGCGAATCCGAGCAGATCGTGGTGGCGCTCCGGGACTTAGGGCGTGAGGTCAGCTACATGCTGGCGCCCGACGAGGGGCACGGCTTTGCCGGGCGCGAGAACCGCATTGCCGTGGCGGCTGCCCTGGAACGATTCCTGGCAAAGCACCTGGGTGGGCGCTATCAGGAGACCATGCAGGATGACATTGCCGAGCGGCTGGCCGAGCTCATGGTGGATGTGAACACGGTCCGAGTGGAGAGCGCGCAGCCGTAAGCTGGTTCAGTCAACGCAATAGTCCTGATTTGGAACAGGGGAGAGTGCTACTATGGCGGACAAGAAGATCATCGCGGTGGTGGGCGCCACGGGGGCGCAGGGCGGCGGACTGGTCCGCGCCATCATGAACGACCCCAACGGCGGCTTCACCGCGCGTGCGATCACGCGAAATGCAAATTCGGATAAGGCCAAAGAATTGGCCGCGCTCGGCGCCCAAGTGGTGGTGGGTGACGTGAACGACGTCGCGAGCCTCGAAAAGGCATTCGCCGGCGCCTACGGCGCCTTCTGCGTCACGTTCTTCTGGGAGCACTTCTCGCCCGAGAAGGAGATGGCCCACGCGCGGAACATGGCCCAGGCGGCCAAGCAGGCCGGGCTCCAGCACGTCATCTGGTCGACCCTCGAAGACACGCGGCTCAAGGTTCCGCTGAGCGACGACCGGATGCCCACCCTCATGGGCAAGTACAAGGTGCCGCACTTCGATGCCAAGGGCGAAGCCAACGCGTTCTTCTCCGAGGCCGGTGTTCCGACGACGCTGCTGCACACCAGTTTCTACTGGGACAACCTCATCCACTTCGGCATGGGGCCGAAGAAGGGCCCCGACGGGAAGCTGGCCATCACCTTCCCGATGGGCGACAAGAAGCTGCCGGGCATCGCCGCGGAAGATATCGGACGCTGCGCCTATGGCATCTTCAAGCGCGGCCGGGAGTTCATCGGGAAGACGCCGGGCATTGCGGGTGAATTCCCCACCGGAGCAGAGATGGCCACGGCCCTGACGAAGGCCCTGGGACAGGAGGTGCGTTACAACGACGTGCCGCCCGATGTGTATCGCAGCTTTGGGTTTCCCGGCGCGGAAGACCTGGGGAACATGTTCCAGTACTACCGGGACTTCGAGGCCGACTTCTGCGGCGCGCGCGACCTCACGCTGTCCCGGGAGCTCAATCCCGGACTCCAGACCTTTGAGGTTTGGCTGGAGCGGAACAAGGACCGGATTCCCTTGGAGTAAACCACTGGTCTGGGCTCGCCGAACGCCATGTGCGCGTTCGGCGGGCCCCGCGCCGCCATCCCCTGCCAAGACCGATCGAGGCTCGCCCGAGCCGGCGGGTCAATCCGGCCGGTTCTTGGTGAGCGTGCCCAGGGGCTCGAGGCTCAGGTCGCCATTGGGGAGCCGGATGAAATACATGCCCTCCGCGAGTCCGCGCCCGCCTTTGATGAACACGGTGTCTGCCTTGACCTCGTACGTCAGGCCCTCCCCAACCGCTCCCTGCATCTCCAGCTTCCCGCCCGATTGGAGTTCGAGGGCAAACTCGCCGGTCGACGAATTGTAGTACCGACCTTCGAGGCCGCCGTTGCCGCAGGCGGTCACCAACCCGCCAAGCAGGAGGAGAATACCGGCGGCGGACCCAGTATGACGCGTGGACATGGAGACTCCTTGGTGCAAGGGCAGGGGACCTCAGGTGAATGCCTCTCCTCTCTATACGCGAATGCCGGACGGAGCCTGTCAGGCGGCTCAGTCGGGGGCAACGCGTGCCGGTTCCAGCGGAGCCCGAGGCACTGGCCTGTTGCTTGTGGTTTCCCGCTCGAGGCGTTGTTTTGTGGCAGATCTACCCTTGGCGTGACACCCCACACTGGAGGGGCCGATGGACCGGGTCATGCTCATTCTCCGCCTGTTTCATATTCTGCTGGGGGTGTTCTGGGCCGGCACCATCTTCTTCCTGGTGTTCTTCCTCGGGCCGAGCATCCGGGCGGTTGGGCCCGATGGGGCGCCGGTGATGCGGGAGCTGGTGCGGCGGCGGTTCCTGGACGTCATGCCGGTGGTTGCGGGGCTCACTATCATCACCGGCATCGTCCTCTACTGGCGCCTGTCCGGCGGACTGGCCATGGGCTGGATCAGCTCGCCGTTTGGGTTGAGCCTCACGGTGGGCGGCGTGGCGTCGATCCTCGCCCTCATCATCGGGGTGACCGGCGTGCGCGCCGCGACACTGGGAGCCATCCGGACGACGGCGGCGCTCGCGTCGGCGTCCGAGGAAGAGCGCGGCCCCATGCAGGCCGAGATTCAGCGGCTCCGCGAGCGCTCTGCCGCGGCCGGCTTGTGGGTGGCTCGGCTCCTCATCATCGCGGTCGCCACTATGGCCGTCGCGCGCTACCTCTAGACCTTCGGACGGGACACACCATGAAACCGGCACTCGCTAAAGAATCGATCCACCTGTTCGATGCCATCGCCGGCATCGTGCTCCGATGCTTTCTCTTTCTGGTCGTGGCCCAGCTCGTCGTGTGGGCCGCATTCTGGCTGGCCGGAGATCCCATCTACCGGTTGTATGCCGCGATGATCGACGTTCCGCGGCCGGAATACGATCAATTGGTGCTCTCGTCGATGCTACTCTTGAAGGTGCTGAACGTGGTGCTCTTCTTGACACCGTTCATTGCCATCAAACTCATGTTGCGCGGCAGGTTGGAGGGGTGATGCGAATTCTCGTCGTGGGTGCATCGGGAACCATCGGTCGTGCCGTGGTGGCGGAGTTGAGCCAGCGCCACGAAATCATCGGAGCGGGGCGCACGTCGGGTGACGTGGTGCTGGACATCACCGACCCGGCGTCCATTCGCGCAGGGCTCGAGCATGTCGGGCAGTTCGCCGCGCTGGTGTCGGCCACCGGCTCCGTCAAGTTCGCCCCGTTCGAGGAGATGACGGCCGCGGACTACGAGATCGGGCTCAACGACAAGCTCATGGGCCAGGTGAACCTGGTCCTGATCGGGCGCGAGTACCTGGCCGACGGCGGCTCGTTCACGCTCACGACGGGCGTGCTCGATAGCGATCCCATCCGGGCGGGGACGTCAGCCTCGATGGTCAACGGAGCGGTCAACGCATTTGTCCGGGCGGCGGCTATCGAGCTGTCGCGCGACCAACGGATCAATGCTGTGAGCCCGGGAGTCATCGCCGAAGCAATGGAGGCCTACGCCCCGTTCTTCCGCGGGTTCGAGCCGGTGCCGGCGGCCCGGGCGGCGCTGGCCTATGCCAAGAGTGTGGAAGGCGCCCAGACGGGACAGGTGTATCGGGTTGTCTGAGAGCCCGCTGGACCTGGCCCTCGAGTACATGGCGCATTTCTTCTCCGGAAACATCTCGGGGTTACGCCACGTCCTGGCGGCGGATCTCTCCTTTGCCGGCCCATTCCACAGCTTCCACTCGGCGGAGGCCTACCTCGCATCCCTCGAGGCAGACCCGCCGGTGGGCTGCAGCTACGAAGTGCTGAGTACGTTCGAAACCCCTTCGGCGGTGTGCCTGGTATACCGATTCACCAAGCCGGGCGTCAGCACCACCATGGCGCAGGTGTTCGAGGTTGCCGATGGAAAGATCCGGAAGATTCGCCTGGTATTCGACACCGGGGCCTTCGGTACCCGGGAGTAACTTTGCCATGCAAAGTACTTGACAATGAACAATCTCCCCTCTAGATTGTCCCCCATGTCGACGGCCAGTCCCCGCCCCGTTTCAGCGGTCCCGCCCGCCGCCCCGGCCGACCGGGAGCCTGCACTCCACCGGCGGGCCATGGACAACCTGTCGTTCATTCGAAGCACCATGGAGCGGGCCACCTCGTTCACGGCGGTGCCGGGGTGGGGCGGGGTCGCTATGGGACTCACCGCCATCGGCGCCGCCTGGGTGGCCCAACGGCAACCCGATCCGCGGGTCTGGCTTCAGACCTGGCTGGTGGAGGCGGTGATCGCGGTGGGCCTCGGGGTCTACGCCCTGGCCAGGAAGGCCCGGCGCAGCAAGACTCCGCTCCTGGCCCGGCCGGGCCGACGGTTCGCGATGAGCTTTGCCCCGCCGCTCTCCGTGGGGTTCGTGCTCACCTTTGCCCTCGCCGCGCGGCAGGAGTATGGCCTGCTCCCGGCAACGTGGCTCCTGCTCTACGGCACCGGCGTCGTGACCGGTGGGGCCTTCTCGATCCGGGTGGTGCCGATCATGGGACTGGTCATCATGGGGTTTGGCCTGGTCGCCTTACTCACGCCCGCCGCACTTGGCAATCTCTGGATGGCACTCGGCTTCGGCGCAAGCCAGCTGGCCGCCGGACTCATCATTGCGCGGAGGTATGGTGGCTAAGTCGAATGCGGCCCGGAACGCTCGGCAAAAGCAAGCCAAGGGCCCGACTCCTCGGTTGGGAAGCGTGCGCGGTCGAGCGGCCGCGGAGGAGCCGCTCCAACTCGACCGGTTGATCCACGAGCGCATGCGGCTCGCCATCGTGAGCACGCTCGCGGTCAACGAGGTGCTGTCGTTCAACGAATTGAAAGAACTGCTCGACACGAGCGACGGGAACCTGAGCGTGCATGCAAGGAAACTGGAAGACGCGGGCTACGTCGCCTGCCACAAGTCCTTTGCCGACCGGGTGCCACGGACCGAATACCGGCTGACCGCCCGCGGCCGGAAGGCGCTCGACCGCTATTTGTCGCACATGGAAGCCCTGATCGACTCCATGCGGGACGTCTAACCCACCTCTATTTTTTTGGGATGTCACTTTATGAAGCAAAGTACTCAACCATGGCAGACCGGCCTGCACGTGGCCATCATTATGGACGGTAATGGGCGCTGGGCCGCCCGGCGCGGCTGGCCCCGTACGCTGGGGCACGCGGCGGGGGTGCGGGCCCTCCGGCGAATCGTCCGAGCCGCGCCCGACGCGGGCGTCGGCATCCTCACGGTGTTCGCCTTCTCGAGCGACAACTGGCGCCGTCCCGCCCACGAGGTGACGGCACTGCTGGGACTGTTGGGGCAGTACCTGGAGCGCGACGCCGAGCGCGCGGCGGAGGCCGGTGTCCGGGTTCGGGTAATCGGGCGCCGCGACCGGCTGCCGCAGGAGCTGGTTGCCACCATCGAACGGGCCGAACGGGCCACGACCGACGGCACCCGGCTCCTGCTTCGGATTGCGGTGGATTACTCGGCGCGCGATGCGATCCTCTCCGCGTCCGGCCGCATGGGCAATGCCCGGACGCGCGAGGACTTCCATCGCGTTCTTGCGCCGGACGAAGCCGGCCAGGCCGCTCGGGAAGTCGACCTCTTGATCCGCACCGGTGGCGAGCAGCGGCTGAGCGATTTCCTGCTCTGGGAATGCGCTTACGCGGAGCTCTGGTTCACGCCGGTCTACTGGCCCGACTTCGATGCCCAGGCGCTCGCAGGGGCAATCCGCGCCTACCGCGAACGCGACCGCCGCTTCGGCGGGCTGTCGAACCCCGCGGCCTGATCCGACAATCGCTGAGGAGCACACCATGATGCTGGCCCATTTGCTCGGTACCCTTGCGACGCTGGCCACGTTCGGGCTGGTCGGAATCGCACTGCTGGTCGCGCTGCTCAGTTACCTCCGGGGCCGCCGCTCGCCCGCGCTTCGGGCGCTGGCCCTGGCCGGTGTCGTCGTGACGCTCTACGGGCTCGGCATCGCCCTGCCCGCGCTCCTTACACCAACCAAGGTGCTACCTCCGTCGGAGGAGCTCTCCTTCTGCGGGTTCGACTGCCATCTCCACGTCGCCGTGGTGGCTACCATGGCGGATCCGCCCGATTCGACGCGATCGAGACACGTTGCGGTCGGCGTCCAGGTGCGGAGCGACGCCGTGCAGGCGCCGGAGCATCCGTCGCTGCTCAGGATACGGTTGGTGGATCGCGCCGGCCGTGAATACGAGGCCGAGCCGACGCCCAACGGCAGCGATCGCTTTACCCAGGTGCTCGAGGCCGGTCAGAGTGACACCCGCACGCTGTCGTTCGTGCTGCCGGCCGGCGCAGCGGTCCTGGGGCTCCGCGTGACCTGGCGTGTGTGGCCCGATTACTGGGTGCTCGGCCCGGGGAACACGTTCCTCAGGCGGAAGACGCTGCTTCCGGTGCCGGTCCGGCAAGGGTGACGATGGACGCCTACTAGGACGCGCACCGGGCGTTGGCAAAAACTTCCGGCAGGAATATCTTACCAAAAGATCATCTCGTTATCCTATTAAAGAATTCGGATTTCACTCCGGCTCAGAGCCGGCGGCGGGTCTGTGTCCGGCAGCACCGTCCATGACCGAACCACTCAGGCACGAGGCAGAAGAAGATGACGGATGAAGAACGGCGCAGCGAACAGCCCGTTTCCGATAGCGCCAACCGGCGCGAATTCCTAAGGAACGCATCCAGCGTTGCCATGGGCGCTGGCCTGATCGGCGGCTACGGCGCCTTCGGCCTGATCGCCGGCCGCTACCTCTATCCCGTGAGGGTGGGAGAGGTGATGTGGCAGTTCGTTGCCGAGGTGGCTGGGATCAAGGTAGGGCAGGCGATCCGGTACCGAGGGCCGGCCGGGGAAGCTATCAACATCACCAGGCAGAGTAGGGATGGCGGCGCGGACGACTTCATCGCCCTCTCCAGTACTTGTCCCCACTTGGGCTGCCAGGTGCGCTGGGAGGCGCAGAACAATCGATTCTTCTGCCCGTGTCACAGCGGCGTGTTCGACCCGTCCGGCAAAGCGACCGGTGGGCCGCCCGGCGAGGCGGGCCAATCGCTGCCGCGCTACGCTCTGAAGGTCGAACGCGGCTTGCTCCATATTGCGGTCCCGCCGCCGCGCTTCTCGGCGGCGCATGAAACGGGCGGCGTCCTCCGTTCGGACGACTCTATCAGCGCTCCGGGCCACGATCCGTGTCTCGCGGGTCATTTCCCGAAGAAGGCTACAGGCGACAATGCCTAGCGCCTCGCGATATCGATGAGCGCCGTCGGCCGGTGGTTCGGCGATCGCCTGCCGATTACTGGCGGGCACTTCAGGGAACTGACCAACGAACCCGTTCCCTATCATTTGAAGCGCTGGTGGTTCGCGCTTGGCGGCACGCCCGCCTACCTGTTCATCGTCCAGATCTTTACCGGCATCCTGCTTGCCTTCTATTACGAGGCCTCGCCTACCACCGCCTACCAGTCGGTGGACTTCATCACCCGCGAGGTGTCGTTCGGCTGGTACATCCGAAGTGTACACAAGTGGGCGGCGACGCTGATGGTCGTCGCGGTCATCCTGCACCAGATCAGAGTGTTCTTCACCGGCGCCTACCGGCGGCCGCGCGAGATCAATTGGATCGTCGGTATGTGCCTGCTCTTCTGTACTCTTATGACAGGCTTCACTGGCTACAGCCTGGTGTACGAGCAGTTGAGCTTCTGGGGTGCCACGGTAGGGGCCAACATCACCGACACGGTGCCGCTGATTGGCGGGTTCCTGAAGCGGATGATGCTGGCGGGTGACGGCTACAACCAGGCGACGCTCTCGCGGTTCTTCGTTTTGCATGCGGCCATTTTGCCGGTGACGATCGTGCTGCTCGTGGCCATCCACATCACCATCATCCGGCTGCAGGGCGTGACCGAATTCCGGTTCAAGGATGAAGAAGAAGGCGCACCCAAGACGTTCAACTTCTTTCCGGATCACCTCTATACGGAGCTGATCATCGGATTGGTCCTGATGATCCTGCTGAGCGTGCTGGCCACGATCTTTCCGGCGATGCTCGGTCCCCAAGCCGACCCGCTCCAGACCCCGGAGGTAATCAAGCCGGAGTGGTTCTTCTACGTGGCCTTTCGGTGGCTCAAGTTATTCAGTGGGACGGCCGCCGTCCTGAGCATGGGCTTCATCGTGTTCGTGATGTTCACCTGGCCGTTCATCGACGACCGGATCAGGAAGCACACGAAGTTTCAGGAAGCCAGTGTGTGGGTGGGGGTCGTTGGCGTGCTGACGATCATCGGTTTGACAGTGTGGGAGGCGATGGTGAAGCATTAGGCCGCCGCGGCGGACTACGCGATGGCTTCGGTGAATGAGTGATCAGGGAAATTACCCAGCGCGTTCGTCTAGAGGACATCTATGACTCTCGAGAACAAACGACTCGTCATTGCGGGACTCGGCGGCCTGTTCCTTCTCTCCCTGGTGCTGGTGCAGTGGATGGAAACGGCCCGCAAGGCGGAGGAAGCCGGTCTCAGGGCGCCACACGTATCCGTCCCGGCGGGGTCGAGGGAGTGCGTCGAATGTCACGCCGAAGAAAACCCCGGCATCATCGCGCACTGGGAGGGCAGCACTCACGCCGAGAAGGGCGTGGGGTGTGTCGAGTGTCATCAGGCCGCGATCGAGGATGCCGATAGCTATCTGCATCACGGCGTTCAGATCGCGACAATCGTGACGCCGCGTGACTGCGCCCGCTGTCACGATCACGAAGCGGGTGAGTTTGCCCAGAGCCACCACGCGGCGGCCGGCAATATCCTCGCGTCGCTCGACAACTTCCTGGCGGAAACGGTCGAGGGGGCGCGGATGGCGTTCAATCCGCACTCGCCGACGCCGGGCAAGTCGGTGGAATCGGTGAACGGATTCGCCAGCGCGTTCTCCGGCTGCCAGCAATGTCACGGCGCCAAGGTGGCGCTACGCTCCACCGATGGCGGGATGATCACGGTCGACGATCTTGAGCCCGACGCCGACGGGCGCCCCAGCAACCTTGACGCGGTCTCGCGCATCGTGCGGGGCGAGAATGGCCGCCCTCAGCTCCACCCGGGAACTTGGCCCAACACCGGCATCGGACGGCTCAATCTTGACGGCACGCGCGGGTCCTGCACCGCGTGCCACAGCCGGCACGATTTCTCGCCCCGACGGGCCCGACAGCCGGAGAATTGCGGCAAGTGCCACCTGGGTCCCGACCATCCCCAAAAGGAGATCTACGAGGAGTCGAAGCACGGCATCGCGTACCGCGATCTCAAGGACGACATGAACCTGGATGCCAACCAGTGGATCCTCGGTGTGGATTATGCGGCGGCGCCCACCTGCGCCACGTGCCATATGTCGGGCAACATCCGGAACGGCGGGCGGGTCACCCACGATCCGGGCGAGCGGATCTCGTGGACCAATCGGCCGGTGGTGAGCCTGGTCATGGACACCGACGTGAACCACAAAATCGTCACCGAGACCGACCCGACGACTCGGCGCTCGCTCATCGATGACTCCGCGGAAGACAAGCGCAACCGGATGAAGGAGGTGTGCTCGCACTGCCACACCGATAACTACGTGAACTCTTTCTATCGGCAGTATGACGACCTGGTGATTCTCTACAACGAGAAGTTTGCCAAGCCGGGCCGCGACATCATGACCGCGTTGGTGAGCAACGGTCTCCGGACCGCCTCCGACTTCGACGAAGAGATCGAGTGGAGTTGGTTCTACCTGTGGCATCACGAGGGTCGTCGCGCGCGCCACGGCGCTGCGATGATGGCGCCGGACTACACCCACTGGCACGGCATGTACGAGGTCGCGGAGCGGTTCTACATGCAGTTGATCCCGCAAGCCCGCGAGATCGTCGAGCACGCCCGTGAAGAGGGTCATGCCG
>DATHRW010000374.1:0-3431 GCA_035464955.1 Gemmatimonadales bacterium | reverse complement strand
GGACGCGCTGTCGGCCAAGATCCTGACCTATCAGGGCGATGGCGACTACTACGGAGTCCAGGACTATATGGAGAAGTACGGCACCATCGGGCCCGAACTCCAGGCCGACCTGGATCGCCTGGCGACCGCGGGGATCCCGGTGGACATCGTGTTCGAGCAGGGGATGGCCGTGCTCCAGGCCGGCTCCTGACGCAACCCAGCCCGGCAACAAACATACGCGGGCCGGCGACTGCCGGCCCGCGTATTCAGGCCCCTCAGTGTTCGCCTACTTGTTGGGCGAGAAACCTACTGTGCCCATGATCGAGATGACGCGGTTCTTGATATCGAGCGGATCGGGGTCGTCATCGATCTTCGTGAGACCAAGCGTATAGCGCACGTCGATTCCGACCTCCGCCCCACCAACGTCGAACGCGATTCCTCCACCGAACGCGACGCCGAAGTCAGTGCTCTTGACTGGTAGATCGATCAGTGGATCATCGCAATCCACGTCGACATCGATCCCGCCAACACTTCCCGACACCTTACAGCTCGCCTTAAACGCCACGGCCGGACCGGCGTAGACGCTCGGACGCACTTTACTGCCCTCGATCGGGATATTGACCTTGAAGAGCACCGGCACTTCGATGTAATCAAGCTTGAGTTTGGCTGTTGCGCCTGCCTCTTCGGCTTTGAGACCCTTCTGCGAATAGAGGACTTCGGGCTGGATCGCAAACATGTTGCCGATCATGAATTCCGCGAACGCGCCGCCCACGAACCCGGCCTTGCTCTTGGTGCTGCCGAGGCTGTCGGCGTCCGATCCACCGAAGTCAGCGATGTTCACCCCGCCCTTGACCCCGAGCTTGATGCCTTGGGCCGAGGCCTGAGGCGCGGCCAGGCTCACCGCGAATAGGCACGCGACAACCACCCACAAGGAACGTCGTTGCATAGTCTCACTCCTTTCCAGAGGATCCGACGCTGCCACCAGCGCCCAAAGCTGGCCAGCGGTGAATGAAGAACCCGTGAAACCACTGCGAAACGACCTCGCGAGAGCAAACTCACCGAGGTCGGCTGGGCATCGGCCTCGCCATCGAGACCGCGCGCCCGACATCAATATCTACAATATTGCCGCCGGCGCCAGAGGTTACTCGGAAGGCGGGGTGGCGGCCAAGATCGTGCGCTCCGTCAACCCGCATTCCCCGGGGAGTGATGCTCCAGGACGGCTACTCCGGCGTGGTTCCGTATGAGGCCACATACGGCTTGCAGCGCTCCGGCGTCTCAGGCAGGATCACCAGGCCAAGCGGCCCCTCCGGCCGGATGCCCGCGGGGCAGTCCCGATCTCCGGAAGCCCAAGACGCGGGCGGGTTCATGACCCGGAGGATCACGCGCTGGATGCTTCGCGGTGGCTCAGTCGTGGGAGCGGCGGCCGGTCGAGGAGACGGCGCCACCGGCTCTGGTGGCCGAACAACTCGGGAAGGGGCCGGGGCTGGGGCAGGTTCGGCAATCGGCTGCGCTGGAGCAGGGGCCTCCGCCTGCCCGCTGACTTCAGGGATGCTGGTCTCGGGTGGCGGTGCCGGGCCGAGATCGATGGTGTCGCTGGTAGCCGACGCGGGCCGATAGATCCGCTCCTTCCAGCTGGCCCGCTCGGACGGCACTCCGTGGTTCAGGGTCCAGAGAGTCACCAGAACGGTGTCGGGAATGCCATTTCCCATGCGTCGGATAGCGACTCCTCGACTGAGCCCCGTCGTGGTGTCCGACCCCACCTCCTCCCCATTCCGGTTCCATGTGACCCAATAGCGGATGGTGCTACCCTCCGGAACCGGGCTTCCGGCGCGCCACACGGCCTCGAGACGCAGGGAGTCCTGGGCGGCGGCCCGCACCCGCTCGGGCTCGGGCGCACCCGCGGGCGCCACCCCCGCCGTGCTCCCGCCGCAGCCAAGGACCGAGAGTCCCACGGCCGTGATGACCAGCAAGGCATTCCAGTAATTTCTCAAGATAAACCAGTAATGCCATGTCAAAGATGATTTTATGAGACCCACCTCACGTTCATTCACCCGTGACCTGGATGGATGAGGTTCAGGACTGGAACTCCACGACCTCGGGGTCCGCGAACAGGGTGGCCATCACCGCCTGGTGGCCACTTCGCCGTCCAGCCGCCTCCCACACGCCGGTCATCGTCTCCCCCGACCGGAATTGCTTTTGGACGCGGAACTTGAGCCCGTGCTGGCGAAACAGCTGCTCGATCTCCGCGAACTTCTCGAATCGGACCAGGCACACCACCTCATAGGTGTGAGACTCGTGCGCCCGGTCGATCCAGATCTCGATCCATGGAAAGGCCCAGAGGACCACCAGGGTCGCGCCCGTGCCGATGGCCACCGCTGCGTACTGCCCGCCCCCGATCCCCATCCCGAGT
Organism: Gemmatimonadales bacterium; assembly: GCA_035464955.1. GTDB lineage: Bacteria > Gemmatimonadota > Gemmatimonadetes > Gemmatimonadales > GWC2-71-9 > JABDII01. The sequence continues at coordinate 1,042 of DATHRW010000374.1, read as the reverse complement.
GCCGCGACGAGCCAAATGGTGGCTGCCGTGGTAAGGCCTTTGACCTTGTCTCCCGTTTGGAGGATGGCCCCCGCACCCAGGAAACCGATGCCGGTCACGATGCTGGCGGCGATCCGCACCGGATCCTCGGGGCCTCCGAGCCGCGCCGAGAAGATGGTGAAGAATGTGGCGCCGAGGCAGATGAAGATGATGGTGCGGAAGCCGGCCGACTTGTCGCGAAATTCGCGCTCGGCCCCGATCAACCCGCCAACCAGGAGCGCGATCAGGAGTTTGAGGAACTCGTCGGGGAGCAGCATGGTCAGGTCGGCCTCACGGAATCGGGACGCGTGCGCACACCAAAATCATAGCCAGGCGGCTGTCCCTTCTGGAATGAGTCTCCCGGCCCATACCGGTGTCGAGCTCGCGTGGGGCTGACCCTGTCGAAGCCAGGGGTCCCATGTCTTTGGGCCCTGGACACGACACGCCGTGAGAAGATGCCAATCCACACATGCCCCGCCAACATGGGCTGGCGGGGCATGTGTGGACGTACCGCAATGACGGCCTGTCGCGCGCTAGTCCTCCTTGGCGCTCAGGCCACGCACATACACAACGAGAGCATCCAACTGCGCCGACTTCAGGATTTCGCCGAAGCCAGGCATCGACCCTGTGCCTTCTTCGATGATCTTCCGCAGTTCCACGTCCGTGAGGCGGTTCATGGCTTCGAGATCGGTGAGATCTGTCGGCCGCGGACTCAGGGCAGCCGCCGCCGGCCCATTTCCCTTCCCAGCCTTCCCATGGCACGCAGCACACTGCTTCTCAAACGTCTTCGCGCTGTCGGGTGAAGAAGCGATCATGCCGAGGTCGCGCGAGGCGACCGTCCCCAGGATCTCCGCCTGTGTACCCTGTTCGGCGGCGGATACTTTTCTGGCGCCACCCTTGAGGAATTGCAGTACGGCGTCAGCATCCTCATCCGTCATCCGTGCCGTGATCCGCATATGCATCAAAATCTTCTGCCACTGATCCGCCGAATACCGGTTTCCGGGCTGGATCACGTGACAGTTTC
>DATHRW010000373.1:0-12215 GCA_035464955.1 Gemmatimonadales bacterium | reverse complement strand
GCATAGAGCAGGGCCACGATCCGAAGTCTGCGGACCGATGCCTGCAGGAGGTCGGAGGGCAGCCGGACCGACGCCTGGGAGGCGATCTCGCGTTCGGCTGGGCTCGGCCGGTGAGGGCGGAGTTCGGGCGGCTCGGCCTGTTCGATGTCAGGCATGACCAACAGTAGTGCGTCGACGGCGCGGATGGGAGGGATCAAGCGCTATCCGGCGCCCGTGCTCCGTCTTTCCGGAGGACGCTGGCAGGGGCTCAGCCGCCGCCAGGCATGAGATCGCGTCCCTTGCGGTCGCGAGCGCGCTCTGAGAACATTTAGCCACTTCGAGGGCACGCGGCTCAGGGACGCTCACGCCAAGAGTGACGGATTGGAGGTATCGAGGTGGATCGAGCACGATCGGATCTCGCTGTCGGCGAACGCACATGTCGGATCTGAACCTCGCCGTCATCGGCAACTGCAGCTACGGTGCCCTGATCGATCGGAAGGGCCGCGTGTGTTGGGCCTGTTTCCCGAACTTCGACGGCGACCCGATGTTCTGCTCGCTCATTGACGGGGCGAATGGGGAAGGGGACGCCGGCCTGGGCCTGTGGGACATTGCGATCGAAGACTTTGCGAGCGCGGACCAGGACTATGTGCCGAACACGGCGATCCTACGGACGGTGTTGCGGGATACGGCCGGCGGCGCGCTCGAGATCACCGATTTTGCGCCGCGATTTCGGCACTACGATCGGTATTTCCGGCCCACCACGCTGATCCGGATGGTGCGCCCCCTTGGAGGCGTGCCGCGCATTCGCATCCGGTTGCGTCCCCGGACGGGATACGGCGCGAGGACGCCGGAGCGTACCTCCGGCAGTAACCACATTCGGTTTATCGGCGACACAATCACTCTGCGTCTGACCACCGACGCCTCCGTCCGCTACATCATGGACGAAACCGCGTTCGTCTTGACCAGTCCCATCGTGATGGTGCTCGGCCCCGACGAGAGCTTGAAGAGCTCGGTTGCGGAGACCGCCCGCGAGTTCTACGAGCGCACCCATTTCTATTGGGCCGAGTTCACCCGGTATCTGTCGATTCCCTTCGAATGGCAAGACGACGTGATCCGGGCCGCGATCACGCTCAAGCTCTGCAGCTACGACGAGAGCGGCGCCATCATCGCGGCCATGACGACGTCCATTCCGGAATCGGCCGACTCCGCGCGCAACTGGGACTACCGCTATTGCTGGCTCCGAGACTCCTATTTCGTGGTGCACGCGCTCAACCGGCTGGGCACCACCGGCACGCTCGAACGCTATCTCGCCTATATCACCAACCTCGCGACCGCGGCGAAGGACGGGTACCTCCGTCCGGTCTACGGCATCAACCCCGAGGCCCCGCTCGAGGAGCGCGAGATTGGCACCCTGGCCGGCTATCGGGGCATGGGTCCAGTGCGGGTCGGTAATCAGGCCTGGCAACAGGTGCAGAACGACGGATACGGCAGCGTCGTGCTGTCCGCCACACAGGTCTTCTTCGACCGGCGCCTGTATCACCAGGGCACGGATCTCTTGTTCCAGCAATTGGAGAAGGTGGGGACCCAGGCACTCGAGCGCTACAACCAGCCCGATGCGGGGCTCTGGGAATTTCGCGCCACCGAAGCCATCCACACCTTCTCGAGCGTCATGTGTTGGGCCGCGGTCGATCGACTGGCGAAGATCGCCGCTCGGCTCAGCCTGAACGATCGCGCCGAGCACTGGCGAGACGCCGCCCAGCGCATTCATGCCGAGATCTGCGACCAGGCGTGGAACCCCACCCTCGATCGGTTTGCCGCGACGTGGGGAGGCGACGGAGCCGATGCGAGCCTCCTGCTGTTGAACGAGCTCGATTTCCTGGAGGCGGAGGACCCGCGTTTCGCGAAGACTGTGGACGGTCTGGCCGCGCAGCTTGCCCACCACGGGCTCTTCTACCGATATACGGAAGACGAGTTCGGCAAGCCTGGGACGGCCTTCACGGTCTGCACGTTCTGGTATATCGACGCGCTCGTCGCCTTGGATCGTCTCGAGGAGGCACGCGTGTTGTTCGAGCGACTCCTGAAGCACCGCAATCATCTGGGCCTGTTTTCCGAAGACGTGGATCCGGCAACCGGAGAACTATGGGGCAACTTCCCCCAGACCTATTCGATGGTCGGCCTCATCAACTCGGCCATGCGGTTGAGCAAACGATGGGAGGATGCGTTCTAGAACGCGCGGATGCGCGATTCTGACGCGATTCGCTCGGCTTCGCAGGGACCTGACAATCACGTCGTCGCCGGATGCGGCGCGGGACATGTTCAGGCACGATAGACAGCACGCGCGCTCGGCTGCGCCGGTCGACCCGCGCTCTCGGTATTCTTCAACGAGCCCCCGCAATCCTCGTCCAGTCCGCTTTGCCCGCGCGCCGAGAGGCCCACACGAGGACGACGGTTCGCACGCACCCAGCATGACTGGAGGGTCCGATGTCCAACACACAGTGGTTGTCCGATGTCCTCGCCCGCCTGCAAGCCTTCCTGCCGCAGCTGCTGGTTGCTGCGCTGCTGGTCTTCGCCGGGTGGCTGATTGCTCTATTCCTTCGATTCCTGACCGGCCGTCTGCTCGCGCGGGTGATCGAACGCGCCAGGCAGAGTACTCAATTTCGAGAGGCGGTTGAGGACCGGGGCATTCGCTCGACGATTCCCAGAATCGTCGCGGGGTTCGTGTTTTGGGTCACGTGGCTGTTCTTCATCACGGCGGCCATCGAATCGCTCGGGTTCACGCTCGTCACCGACGTCTTGAACCAGGTGGCGTACTATCTGCCGAACGTGCTCGCGGCCGTCGTGGTCGTGGTGGGCGGGCTGGTCGTTGCGCGACTCGTCGGCAGAGGCGCCACTACGGGAGCGCGCTCGGCCGGCGTGCCTAATGCCGAGCGTCTTGGACGAGCCGTGCAGGTGCTCGTGATCGTCGTAGCCGTGGTGGTGGCGTTGGATCAGATCGGTATCGACGCGCAATTGCTGGTGATTCTCCTGACGGTGCTGATGGCCGCAACATTCGGCAGCGCAGGACTCGCCTTCGCGTTGGGCGCACGCGACACCGTGGGCAACATCATCGCGTCCCACTACGTTGCCCAAACCTATCGCATCGGTCAGACCATTCGGATTGGCGATATCGAGGGAGAGATTCTCCAGGCCACTCCCACGGCCATCATCGTTGCGACGCGTGAGGGTCGTATCCAGATACCCGCCCGCCGGTTTACCGAGGAGCCGTCCTTGCTCCTCACACAGGCGTGATGGCATGCGCGCCCAAGATGTGTGCGCCCGCGGGTTTGCCGAATCCCACCCCCAGGATGCGGCACGCCTGATCGAGCAGTATCCGGCGCCGGCCGCGGCGGCCTTCGTCGACGGACTCACGCCAGAAGCCGCGGCAGCAGTCATTGAACGGATGAATCCCGTGGCGGCGGTCGGCTGCCTCACCGTGATGGACTCCGAGCGTGGCTCGGCCGTGATCGCTGCCCTGTCGCCGCGGGTGGCTGTCGCGCTGCTCCGCCGGTTGCCGCACGCTGAGCAGGACGCGCTGGTGTCGGCATTGCCCGATGACGCTCAAGACCGGTTGCGCCGCCTCCTGTCGTATGGCGAGAACACGGTCGGGTTCGTCACCGATCCCGATGTGCTCGCGCTGGCACAGGATCTGTCACTCGGCGAAGCCTTGCGCCAACTTCGCCGGCACCACCGGGCGGCGCACCACCACGTGTATATGGTGGATCGCTCCCAGCGGCTGGTGGGTGTCATGCATCTACGTGATCTGGTGGGTGCGAGAGCGAAGGGAACGCTGGCCGGGATCATGCACCCGGCGGACGAGAGTCTCGTGGCCACCAGCCGACTCGCCAGCGCCGCGGCACATCCGGCCTGGCGGCACCTGGACACCCTCCCGGTGATCGATGACTCCGGTGTACTCCTCGGCATACTTCGCTACCGGCAACTGCGGCAACTCGATGCTGCAACGGGTCCGGGGGGGATCACCGACACACTACTCAGCCTTGGAGAGCTCTATTGGATTGGGCTGTCCACGTTTCTCCCGGGCGTATCCAGCGCCTCCGAAGCTCACGAACCGGCATCCCAGTCCGGAGAGGGGAAGCATCACAATGCCTAGCGTCGATCGCCTGCCTCAGGCCCTGACACGACGGTTCTCCGAATTGTATCCGGATGAATTCGCGTCCTTGGCCGAACGGCTGCCGCCGCGGGACGTCGCGCAGCTTCTAGAGCACTCCCCGGCCGCCGATGCCGCAGTGCTGTTCGACCGACTCCGGCCGGACGCTGCCGTGGACCTGCTCGATGTGCTTGCCCCTGCGGTGTTCGGTGCCCTGGCCCCGAATCTCGAGCCGAGCCGTACGGCGAGCGTCCTTGCACGGTGCGATCCGGACCGGCGGTCGCAGCTGTTGGCGAGCCTCGACCCAACGATCGCCGAGGATTTGGAAGCCCTCATGGCGTATCCATCCGACAGTGCCGGCGGCATCATGGACCCCAGGGTCACGACGTTCCGTCCCCAAGCAACCGTGAAGGATGCGGTCAAACGGCTGCGGCAGCTGGGAGAAAAGCGAATCGCCGATGTCTTCCTGATCGATGACGACGGGGTACTCATCGGTGCCGTCTCGCTCCAGGCGCTCGTCGCCGCTCAGCAGGGTGACCGTCTGGGAGACCTGCAGCAGCCGCACGCCAGCATCGAAGCGACGGCTCCTCGGGACGCCGTCATCGAGCTCTTCGAACAGAGCAAGGCATCGAGCATCCCCGTCGTCGACTTCCGAGGACGGGTCCTCGGCGTCATCCGCCAGGCGCATTTGATTGCGGCCGTGCAGACGGAAGCAAGCGCCGACGTTCAAACCATGGTGGGCGCCAGTAAAGATGAACGGGCCTTGTCCGGAATCACGTTCGCCGTGCGCCGCCGCCTTCCCTGGCTCCAGGTCAACCTTGGCACCGCATTCCTCGCGGCCGCGGTGGTGGGGCTGTTCGAGGGAACCATCGCCCGGTTTACCGCGCTGGCCGTGCTGCTGCCGGTGGTTGCGGGACAATCCGGCAACACCGGCGCCCAGGCCCTGGCCGTCACGATGCGCGGTCTGGCGCTCCGGGAAATCCGGGCGAAACACTGGTGGCGTGTTGCCCTCAAGGAGATCGGCGCCGGCGCCATCAACGGCGTGGCCGTGGCGGTCGTGACCGGGGTGGCCGTGTACATCTGGAGTGGCTCAGCGGGGCTCGCCGCGGTAATCGTGACGGCCATGGTGATCTCGATGACCATCGCCGGGCTCGCGGGCGCCTCGGTCCCAATCGTGCTTCAAAAGCTGGGGCAGGACCCGGCCCAGGCGTCATCCATCATTCTGACGACGGTCACGGACGTGATGGGATTCTTGAGTTTCCTAGGGCTCGCGACCTTGGCCGCCTCGATCCTCTAACGCAGGGTGGGGACTCGCTCGACACCAGCTGGGCCAGGTCTACTTCGTCCACTTCCAAGCCGGCGCGGAGTCACCGGAGACGTACGTGCTCTCCGCGCGGGGACATCGTGGAGTTCGAGTAGCGAGGGACGAGCCGGCGTGATCGCCGACGATGAGCTACCTTCGGACGCCCCACCGGTCTCACGTAGATTGGGCGGGGCGTCTTCCTGGCAGCCACCTGCCGAGGTCAGGGAACAAGCACTAAAGACAACCTCGACGAGGACAGGGCTGAATTGAGCGGGCCGCACGTCGAGGAGCCAGCCCTGAACCCACAACATGTCCCTTCACTCGGAGTGAATCCACCCTGAGAATCTGGATCGATGCAGACGCCGCACCTCGGGACGTGAAGGAAGTCGTGTTCCGCGCTGCGAAGCGGCTCGAGATCGAAACCATCTTGGTCGCAAACCAGCGGCTCCATTCACCGCCGGGGTATCCGCTGGTGAGCGCCATCCGGGTCGATGGCGGCGACGACGTGGCCGACCAGTACATCGCGGACCATGCCGGCGCAGGCGATCTGGTCGTGACGCAGGACATCCCGTTAGCCGCGCTCCTCGTACCCAAGCAGGTGGCCGTCTTGGACCCGCGCGGCGAGGAGCACACGGCCGAAACGATCGGGGAGCGCCTGTCGGTGCGCGACCTGATGGAGCAGGCGCGCCTGGCGGGGATCGTGACCGGTGGACCGCCGCCATTCGATGCCAGAGCCAAACAGGCCTTTGCCGCGGCCTTGGACCGGGTGCTTACGCGGTTGCGCCGATCGAAGTGATGCGACTAGCCCGGGGCTGCCGCCTGCTTATCATGGAAGGCTGGGGCGAGGCCTTGTCATTTCTCGAATCTCGCTAAAATTGAGTTGGAACGGTCGCATCGTCCGGGCATGAGGAATGGGCCTGGCGTGCGATCCCGCCGCGCACCTGAGCGTACCACTACGAGGGCATCATGAAGCTCACCATCAACGGCAAGCAGCACGACGTCGACGCCGCTCCCACCATGCCGCTTCTCTGGGTCATCCGTGACCTGGTCGGCCTGACGGGAACCAAGTTTGGCTGCGGCATTGCGCAATGTGGGGCCTGCACGGTGCACATCGACGGGGTACCCCGCCGCTCGTGCGTCACCTCGGTGTCCAGCGTCGAGGGCAAGGAGATCACCACCATCGAGGGGCTGTCGCCCGACGGGAGCCACCCGGTCCAGCGGGCCTGGGCCGACCTGGACGTGGTGCAGTGCGGGTACTGCCAATCGGGGCAGATCATGGCGGCCGCGGCATTGCTGGCCGACAAGCCTACACCCAGCGATGCCGATATCGACGACGCCATGACGGGCAACCTCTGCCGCTGTGGCACCTATCAGCGGATCCGTGACGCGGTGCATCGCGCCTCGGAATTGGCCGCGGGCTGAACCGGCCAGAGGCCGTTCCAGCAAAATCGTGATGGCTATTCGAGCCGTTGAAAGGAGCCGTACCCGTGACCGCTAAGCCACACCCCACTCGCCGCGATTTCCTGAAGACCGGCGCCGCCGTCTCGGGCGGGCTGGTGATCGCCTTCGCAGTGCCCGGCGCTCGACGTTTTGTTCAGGCAGAGGCCATGTCCGGGGCTAAGCCGTTCGTCCCGAATGCGTTCTTGCGTATTGCCAACGACGACACCATTACCGTGCTCTTGGCCCACTCGGAAATGGGCCAGGGTATCTGGACCACGCTGCCGATGCTGATCGCTGAGGAGCTGGACGCCGATTGGAGCAAGATCAAGGTCGAGCACGCCCCGGCGGCGCCTGTCTACGCGCACACCGCCTTTGGCATCCAGGCCACCGGCGGATCGACCACCACCTGGTCCGAGTTCCAGCGCTACCGCGAGGCCGGAGCCATGGCCCGTACGCTCCTGATCGAGGCCGCGTCCCAACGCTACGGCGTGCCGGTATCAGCCTGCCGCACCGAGAACGGCGTGGTGATCGCCGGGAACAGCCGCGCGCGCTTCGGCGAGCTGGCCGATGCCGCCGCCGAACTCACCGCCCCCGCGAGCGTCACGCTCAAGGATCCGAAGGACTGGAAAATCATCGGCAAGCCCACCAAGCGGCTCGACACCCCTGAGAAGACCACCGGCCGTGCCAAGTTCGGCATGGATGTCCAGTTCGACGGGTTGCTCACCGCCTTGGTCGCCCGCTCGCCGGTGTTCGGCGGTACGGTCAAGTCATTTGACGCAACCAAGGCTCGGGCCGTGCCCGGCGTCCGTGACGTGGTGCAGGTGCCGAGTGGCATTGCCGTCCTGGCCGACCACTTCTGGGCGGCCCGGCAGGGCCGCTCGGCGCTCGAGATCGATTGGGACCTCGGGCCCGGCGCGACGCTGGACAGCGCACAACTTCAGCAGGAGTGGCGTCGCCTGGCGCGGACCTCGGGCATGCAAGCCGTCGCGGCCGGCGACGTCGGCGCGGCACTCGCGACGGCGTCCAAGACGATCGAGGCGGAGTACGCGGTGCCCTATTTGGCTCACGCACCGATGGAGCCGCTCAACTGCACCGTCCGCATCAGTCCGGACAAGTGTGAGATCTGGACCGGCACCCAGTTCCAGGGCCAGGATCAGCCACTGGCCGCGCAGATCTTGGGCCTCAAGCCGGAGCAGGTCCAGATCCACACCACCTTTCTGGGTGGTGGCTTCGGCCGGCGGGCCAGCAGTTCGTCGGACTTCGTGCTCGAAGCGGTGCACGTCGCCAAGCAGAGTGGTAAAGCGGTCAAGGTGGTCTGGACCCGCGAGGACGACGTGCGCGGCGGGTACTACCGCCCGGCCTTCGTGCACCGGGTCCGGGTTGGGCTTGGCGATGACGGCATGCCGACCGCCTGGGATCACACCGCGGTCGGTCAATCGATCGCGGCCGGCACGGCATTCGAAGGCGCGTTGGTCCAAAACGGGATCGACTCGTCCTCGGTCGAGGGCGTCGCCGACTCACCCTATCTCTCGGCGATTCCGAATCACCGGGTGGGGCTCCACACTCCCAAGACACCGATTCCCGTCCTTTGGTGGCGATCGGTGGGACACACCCACACCGCGTTCGTCATGGAGACCCTGATCGACGAGTTGGCGCAGACCTCGGGTCAGGACCCGGTCGCGTATCGTCGGCGACTGCTCCAAGGTCATTCCCGGCACCTGGGGGTACTCAACCTGGCTGCCGAGAAGGCCGGCTGGGGATCCCCGCTGCCCGCGGGGCGGGCGCGTGGGGTGGCCGTACACGAATCGTTCGGCAGCTTCGTCGCCGAGGTGGCCGAGGTATCGATCGAGGCCGGCAAGATTCGGGTGCACCGGGTGGTGTGTGCCGTCGACTGCGGCATTGCGGTCAATCCCGAAGCCATCGCCGCGCAGATGGAATCTGGGGTGGCCTTCGGGCTCGGTGCGGCGCTCCATAGCACGCTCACACTAAAGGAAGGCCGGGTGCAGGAGGCGAACTTCCACGACTACGTCATCCTGCGCCTGAAGGAGATGCCCCGGGTCGAGACCCACATCGTGCCGAGCACGGAACGGCCGGGCGGCGTAGGGGAGCCGGGAGTGCCGCCGAGCGCCCCGGCCGTGGCCAACGCGGTGGCGGCGCTCACGGGTAAGCGGCTTCGGGAGTTGCCGATGAGGCTGTGAGTAGGCAGTAGGGAGTAGACGGGAGGAGGCAAGACTGAGTGCCCGCCAACGGGACGCATCGTGTGGCGGGCCACCCGCCTCTTTGCTAGTCTTGTCTTTACCCCCGCGCCCGGAGCCGCACCCTGCCCAGCTTGTTCGCTCGCCTGAGGACTGCCCTCGCCGACTTGGTACTCGGCTACGGGGAGCCAGTGTCCGGGTCTCCGCCCGGTGCCGGATCTCCAGTAAGCCAGGATCTTCGCCATAACCTGGGCACAGTCCTCGCTCACCACTATGAGATCGAGCAGGCTATCGGTAGTGGGGGCATGGCCGTGGTCTACCGAGCCCGTGACCTCAAGCATGATCGCCTGGTGGCGCTCAAGGTACTGCGGCCCGAGCTGGCCTCCCAAGTTGGCCGCGACAGGTTTCTGCAGGAAATCCGGCTTGCCGCTGGCCTGACCCATCCACACTTGCTCCCCGTGCACGACTCCGGTGAAGCCGCCGGCCACCTCTACTTCGTCATGCCATGTCTGCAAGGCGAGTCGCTGCGCCAGCGGCTCCAGAGCGATGGCCGGCTGCCGGTCCACGAGGCCATCGCGATCGCCCGTGCCGTCGCGTCCGCGCTGGACTATGCCCATCGGCAGGGAGTGGTGCACCGGGACATCAAGCCTGAGAACATCATGATCCACGACGGCGTGGCCCTGGTGGCCGACTTCGGGATCGGTAAGGCGTTGAGCGAGGCGGAGGCCATGAACCTCACCCAGCCCGGGTTCTTGGTCGGGACTCCTGACTATGTGAGTCCAGAGCGGCTCTTTGGAGATGGAGAGGGCGACGGCCGTGGCGACATCTACAGCCTTGGCTGCGTGCTTTACGAGATGCTAACAGGCCTCCAACTGTTCACCGCATCCACGCCCCAGGCTCTCTTTGCCCAGCGTGCGGCCCGGCCGATGCCCGATCTCGAGTTCCCTGCCGATGTACCCGACTATGTCCGCGCCGTCGTTCGTGCGGCGCTTGCCGTGTCGCCGGACGATCGACCGGCCACCGGCGCTGAGTTCGCCAACTCCTTAGCGGCGCCGACAGCGATGACTTCTCGGGTTCCTAAAGCCACTATGCCGCCGGGCAAGTCGGTCGCGGTCCTCGCGTTCGCCAACATGAGTGCGGATCCGGAAAACGAGTACCTGAGCGACGGTATCACGGAGGAGATCATCAACCGACTGGCTCAGATGAAGGATCTCCATGTGGCGGCACGGACGTCGTCCTTCGCGTTCAAGGGCAGGACCGCCGATGTTCGAGAAGTCGGCCGAAGGCTGGGCGTGGCGAACGTCCTCGAGGGAAGCGTACGCCGGTCCGGTGCCAAGCTCCGGGTCACGGCCCAGCTCATCGATGCAACCAATGGCTATCATCTGTGGTCGCAGCATTATGACCGCGAGTTGGATGACGTGTTTTCCATCCAAGACGAGATCGCGGCCATGATCGCCGACCGACTGCAGATTGCCCTGTCGGATCGCCCGGGGCTGGTACCGGTCAAACCTCCGACGGCCGACATGGAGGCCTATCAACTCTATCTGAAAGGCCGTCACCTGTGGAACCGGCGAACGCGGAAGGCATTGCAGGAGGCAGTTGAGTACTTCGAGAAGGCGATTGCCCGCGATCCTACGTATGCTTTGGCGCACTCGGGGTTGGCCGACGCCCACCTCCTCCTGGGGTCGTACATGCACTTGCCATGGTCCGACGCCATCGCCCGCGCCAAGGCCGCAACTGAACGCGCGCTCGATCTCGACCCCACACTTGCCGAGGCGCATACGTCGCGCGGCCAGGTGCTGCGCTCCGAACACGACTGGACTGGCGAGGAGGAGGCCTATCGGCGGGCGATCGCGCTCAACCCGAGCTACGCGACGGCCCACCAGTGGTATGCCACGTTATTGACCGCGCTTGGCCGTTTCGATGAGGCGATTGGAGAGATCCGTCGCGCAGAAGAGCTGGATCCGCTATCACATGCAATCAGTGTAACCGTGGCAGTCGTGTTGTTCTGTGCCCGAGACTACGAGGCTGCGCTTACCCAGTTACACCGGGCGCTCGAATTGGAGCCCGACTTCGCCAGCACGCACGCCTGGCTCGGCGTGGTCTATGCCCAACTGGGTCGGTTCGAGGAGGTGGAGCCCGCCGTCGCGCGGGCCGCGGAACTGAGCGACGGCAATCCCAACGTTTTTCATGCCCTGGCCTGGACATACGCGCGGACGGGCCGGCAGCAGGAAGCGCTCGAGTTGGTGGACCGGGTCACCAAGGGCCGCGCAGCCGGCTGGTGCGCCACGATCTACGCCACGATCTACGCCACCTACGGGGACCTCGACCTGGCTTTTGAGCTGATGGAGCGGGCGGTCCGAGAGGGCGAGTCGTCAAACGCGTTTTTCTACCTGAAGGTGTTTCCCTGGTATGATCCGCTGCGGTCCGATCCGCGGTTCGACGCGTTGCTCCGGCGCATGAACTTCGCGACATAGGGTCATTCGTGACGAGTCGACCTCATTGGACTCACTAATCGACTTCGACTCGATCCACGATGATCTTGCCCGTCTGGTCGATGATGGGGCTGTGTGCGCGCGTGCGGTCGTGGTCGAACTCGAGAGTGCGCCGCCCGTAGCGGGTAATCCCGATGGTTCGGAGGGTCAGGCTCTTGCCCACGGCCGGCAGCCCTGAACCTTTGCCGGTCCGGAACACGGGGAAGCCCCGAACGTCACCCGGCGCTCGGGGCTTCCGATGACGGCCGCGGTTTCGGCGCACTCCCAAGACACCGATCCCGGTTCTCTGGTGGCGATCGGTGGGACACACCCACACCGCGTTCGTCATGGAGACGTTGATCGACGAGCTGGCGCAGGCCGCGGCCCAGGACCCGGTCGCTTATCGTCGGCGGTTGCTTCATGGTCATCCGCGTCACCTGGGGGTGCTCAACCTGGCGGCCGAGAAGGCAGGTTGGGGAACACCGTTGCCCGAGGGCCGGGCGCGTGGGGTGGCGGTACACGAATCGTTCGGCAGCTTCGTCGCCGAGGTGGCCGAGGTGTCGATCGAGGCCGGCAGGATCCGGGTGCACCGGGTGGTGTGCGCGGTCGACTGCGGCATCGCGGTCAATCCCGAGGCCATCGCGGCCCAGATGGAATCCGGGGTGGCCTTCGGGCTCGGC
>DATHRW010000372.1:0-12941 GCA_035464955.1 Gemmatimonadales bacterium | reverse complement strand
CGGAGCAGTCGCCGGCATAGGTGTCCTTCCCATCCGGCTCGAGGACGCAATCCACACGGGGACCCGGTTGAAACCAGTAGACGAGATTGCCGTCTTCCAAGCGGGCCTCATTGAGAACGAGGGAGTTGTCGCCGCCCAGCGCGACGATACGCATGACATCGCCGTCGTACGAGACTTCGTAGGCTATTCTAAAAGGCTCTGGGGTTTCCGGCGGCTGCATGGAGCCGAACCAGGTACCGGCCTCGAGGGTCTGGGCGTGGAGCGGCGTCGAGAGCATGCCGGCCACAATTGCCGGAAGGGCCAGGAAGAACACGCGTCGCATTGCGGCTCGCTAGGAAGAGGAGGCGCTCAATCTAGGTCGCCATCCCGCGACGCGCCAGCGGGAAACGGCTGACGTGCCGCCCGCGGGTGGCTAGGGAACGAAGCGGAGCACGTCGCGATACACCTGTTCGGCCAGCTGGGCGGAGAGCTTCCGGACCACCCGCTCCTCGAGGTCTTGCTCCGCGTCGCGCCGGCGACCGGGATCGAAATACCGGCTCTCGTTCCGGGTCAGCTCCAGCTCGGCGGCGTTCCCCTCGTACGATCCGCGTTCGAAGTTTCCGGACTCTGAGACATCGACACTCGCCCGCCGCACTTCCCGTCCCCGCCGCACATCCATCACCACGTAGGTCACCCGCACCCGGTAGGTCATCGTGCCGGACTGGAGGGTATAGGTCACGTCGCGTCCGTCCCTGGTCCTGGTTTTCCGGGTTTCGCGGCGGACGTCCCGCTCGGTCAGGGTGAAAATGTCGATCTCGCCGGTAACGAAGAAGCTGGCCTCGAGGTCGCGTCCCACCCAAGCCGCCTCACGCGGGGTGAGCACGGTCCGGGTGTACCGCTGACGGCGGAGCTCACGGCGCACTTCCACCGGATCGACCGATGCGACAAACAGCGGCGGCTCGGTCCAGTAGCGGAGTTCGAGTTCGTCGTTCAGGGCATCGAGGAATTCTTCGGTCATGAGCTGCGCCGCCCCGTCGGAGCGCCAGAGCGGCGCCATGGCGACGAAGACGGTGCCTCGCTCCAGCGCCGCGGCCCTGAGGCCTAGGGCGCGCCGGGCCTCCGGCCGATCGGGGCCGCCCACGAAGGTCACCGCTTGGTCGGCATGAGCCAGCGCGGAACGGTAGCGACGGGCCGCGAGATCGGCCTCCGCCCAATCCATGGTCGCCCGCACCTGAGCCTCGTACAACCGTGAGCGCTGCTCGCCATTGGGCTCATACCGATCGGCGCGATCATAGCTCTGGATGGCCTCTGACAAGCGGTCGCGCTCCTCCGCAGCCATGCCTTCATCCACCAGTCGATCGACCGCCGCCTGCATGGCCGCTCGACGTTCGGTCCCGTATTGGTCAGCAAGCGTGAGCGGAACGCCCACCGCGGCCGCGTCAGACACCAGCCGGTCGATCGCATGACACTGGTCGGCGGCCCGCACCGGATTGCCCACCGCCTGCCCGGCCTGGACCAGCGCCAGGTATTCGTCAATCGCTTTGGGGCCTACCTCCGCCAGGCGGTCGGCGGATTCCGAGTGGGTGCGGTCCTTCCGGAGGGCTTGGATGTAGCGCTCCGCTGCTTCGGTGTATTGCCCCTTGGCCTCGAGTTCGGCGCCCTGCTCGAACCGTTTTCCGGCACTTGCGCAGGCAGCAAAGAGTCCCGCGATGGCGAGCACGAGCGTCTGTCGCATGGCCGTTCGGTACATGGTGCTCCTCCACTCAGGTCCCTGCGGGATTTCCGGGGAGTGCGGCGAACTGCAAGGCGGAAACCCCGCGGGGAGACACGATTGGGCGAGCTGGCAATGGGAGGCAAATTCCAGACCGGCCGGCCAAGTTGGCTATTGCCCCCGACCCCGCCCAACCCTAAGATGGCTCAACGCGATGGCGCGATGACCTCACAACGCGGGAGATGACTATGGGGGGCACCAAGGTCGAGCACGCCTTCGAGCTCAACCCGGATCAGCTGGCATGGCTCGAGGACATGGTGGAGACGTACGGTCTTCCCGATGTGGCCAAGGCACTCCGCATCGTATTGGATCATGCCAGGAGCGACGGCGATCCGGATCTCATCTTCGATGAGATCCGCTGTCACCATTGCTAGCCGCCGTGCGGCCCTAGAAGTGGGTTGGCTCCCGGCGAACGAGCCGGCCCCTGCCAAGGCGCCCGACGAACTCTCCGTCCCGCACCTGCACTTCGCCTCGGACGGTCACGATGGTGGGGCGCCCTTTCTGTTCCCACCCGTCGTACGCGCAATAGTCGACCTTCGAATGGCTCGACGCGAGCGAGAACACTCCACGATATGACGGGTCGTACAGCACGAGGTCGGCATCGCTTCCCACAGCGATGGTGCCCTTTTTCGGATACATCCCAAAGAGCTTCGCCGCCTGAGTGCTGAGAGCGTCGACCATGGTCGGGAGATCAATGCGACCGTCTTCGACACCATAGGTGTGAACCAGATTGACCCGCTCTTGGATGGACGGAACCCCGTTCGGGATCTTGGTAAAGGCCTTGCGTCCCATGTCCTTTTGCCCAACGAAATCGAATGGGGCATGGTCGGTCCCAACCGTACTGATCAACCGCTGTCGGAGGCCGTTCCAGAGCACGGCTTGATTATGCCGCTCGCGCAGCGGCGGCGACATCACGTACTTGGCCCCCTCGAAGTTGGGCCGTTCGGCATAAGTCTTGTCCAGCATGAGATGCGGCACGACGGCTTCGATCCATATGTTGACACCACGATAGCGCGCGTCGAGTGCGGACCGCACCGCGGCGTCACACGAGGTATGCACGGTATAGATGTGCGCCCCGGTGAGTTCGGCGAATGTCGCCAAGTGATGAACCCCTTCGGCCTCCACGATCGGTGGCCGCGAGTGGTAGTGCCATTCAGGACCGGTCTTGCCATCGCCTTCCAGCGCACGCTGCATGGCATCGATGACCTCGGCGTTCTCGCAGTGCGCGGTCACGATGACGCCGAGTTGTTTGGCAAGCCGCAGGGTGCCGAATAGGTCCTCGTCGGACAGATTCAGCGCTCCTTTATACGCCAAGAACACCTTGAAGGACGGCAAGCCGTGCCGGGTCACGATTTCCCGGAACTGGGCCTGTGCCGCCTTGTCGAACCGGACGACTGACATGTGGAAGGTGTAGTCGACGGCCGCAAGCGGTGCGGCCTTGGCGTTCCAGGTTTCGAACGCGGCGAGGGGCTCGTCCGTCGGACCTGGGCAGATCATCTCGATGAGCGTCGTGGTTCCGCCCACCAGCGCCGCCTTGCTCGCCGATTCGTAATCGTCCTTGGCAAGCGTGCCCATGAAGGGAAGATGGATGTGGACATGCGGATCGATGAAGCCGGGCAAGACATAGTGCCCTGTCGCGTCGATGACCTCCACCTCGCCGGACACGCTCGCACGCGGAATCTCCGGCGCGATCCGACTGATGACATCGCCCTCGCAATAGATATCCGCCCGGTAGCGGTCCGAGGCCGTGATGATTTCGCCGTGTTGAATGAGCAGTGCCATAGGTCGGCCCTTTGAAATTGTCGAGCGCGCCTAGACCCGGCCGCGCGATTCGCCCAGGACCAGGGCGCGGGCAATGAGATGTGCGACCCGAAGCGGCTCGGGAACGTGGGCCTTCCCTACGGTCGCCGCGACCAGGTGTCTGGCCTCCTCAGGCGTAACCCCGGCATGCGCCAAGAAGAGGCCCTCGGACACGGGCGCCGCAGCCGGGCAGCGGAGGAGAATCGGGACTCGGTCGGTCAGGCCGGCGGCCCGCAGGGCACGCTCGAGGTCGGAACTGGAGGGATTGCGGCGCGTCACCACGAGTACCGGGCGACCGAGTTCACGGGACAGCAGGTCCACATCGACGACCCCGAGCCCTGCGATGGTAACCCCGCCCAGAATGACCGCCTGCACCGCCCGGAAGAACCTCAACCCCACGATCCATCGAGAAAGGTAAGCGGTCGCATCACTCCCATCTACCGGGAATGCCCCGATGACGACGCTTTCCACCACCGTCGCGCCTTCCATCATCACGCCGACAATGGGAACCGGCCCAGATTGGCGCTTGTCGAACGGGGCGTCGTCGATGCCGAGGACGTGCGGATACCGCGTGTTACTGCTCCTTCGGCCCGCGCCCTTCACGCGCGCTCTGCGCCGGCTGGTCTTCTCGGCGCGTTCGCACGCCATACCGCGGGTGCCCCGCGGGAACTCCACCGCGGAACTCGAAATGCAGGCTGTTCAATAGACGGTCGCCGAGGTCGACTGGCCCAGGCTGTCGGAGCTGCCACATGAGAATGCGCGCACCAATGGTGGTAGCCGGTTCCCACTTACCCGGCGCGAGCGCAGGGTACAGATCGGAATATTCCGGACGCAAACGCGCCTCTCGAACTGGGTATTGGTCCGTCATGAAGGAGAATGTACGCCTGGATCGCAACTCGGCTAGGGCGATCCCGGGATTGGTCGATCGGAGCTAGCGGTCTCGACTATGGGGCGGGCCGTAGGTCGAATCCCGCATCGCCAAGCCCAGCAATTCCTGGGTCGCCTTCTCGATCTGCCGGGCCAGCCGCCGGTCGAAGGCAAAATCGAATCCACCGCGGTCCTTCGCACTGAGAATGCCCCGGTTGTCCCGCACGACGAAGCAATCACCGGCCTTGCAGACAAACAACGTGGTGGTGTACGGCGGGTCACGGCTCTCGATGTTGATATTGACGCTGCCGATGTCCTCGATGTACGCCTCGTAATGCCGAGTCGTCGAATCGCTCAGCCAGCTGTCGATGGTGAGCTTGCCGCCGGGCAGGAGATCGATCTGGTAGCGCCCGAGGCTGGGCGGCGCCGGATACACCAAGAGCTGGCGGTTGACGTAGTCCACCCGCTCCCGAATATCCTGCTCCAACGACCGCTCAACGGTGTCGCGCTCCTGCGACATGGCTGTGGCGGGAACTATCATCAGAGCCAGCAGGACGGCAGCCAGACCGGCGGCAGGCGGCAAGTTGAGCCTCAGTTTGCGTACCATTCGGTGACCTTTCCTCCTTCCCGGTCATGGCCGGGGCAAGACCCCTGCCACGCGGCCGATTCTGGCCCCGGCCGCCCGGCGTGCCCGAGCGGCACGGAAAGCCTAGGGCTCAGACGGGGAACCGTCAAGCGCGCCCTGTTCGAGTGGGAAGGTGGCCGCGGCGCACCTTTTGCACCCGGAACCTTGGCCGGTGCATTCTTGCGGCCTTGATCCGCATTCGTCGCACACGAGGGAGAGATGGCAATGAGGGGGACAACGACGCTCGGGTGGGTGGTCGTCGCAGGGCTGGCGGCCGTTGCCCAGCCACGGATTGTGACCGCGCAGCAGGTCCAGACCTGCGGCCTCAGTGGGACCTTAGCCGTCCGGATCAACGAATGTGCCGCGGTGTTCGGTTCGCAATTGACCACGCGTAAGATGGAGCCATTGCCCCCTACCGGCGACTTCAGTCGCCTCGATCAACCGACAGTGCTCCAATGGAGCCTGGTGACGCGCACCGTGAGCAAGCACCTCGTGTGGCGGGACGAAGCCACGGGCCTGTTGTGGGTGTTCATGGGGAACTTCAAGCTCTACACGCTCGCCGAACGTGCCTGCGAACGCTTCAGTATCGGACTAGATATTGCGTGGAAGATTCCCGAGAAGAGTACGCTCGAGGTGGCGCGGCAGCACAAGGTCTTCGATGTGCTCAATCAGCCGGGTGAGTATCTCACCCGCGTTTCACAGACGTCACCCGAGCGGAATCTGATCAGCTACACACCAGCCAAGTACGCAGCCTGCACCGGTCGGTAGGGGAACCCGCTTTCGGTTAGCCCCGGTGCGTTCGGGTTCCGATGATTAGGCGGAGTAGGATGAGACCGCCCGCCACCGCGGCAACGACCATCCAGTCGATGCCCACCACGAAGGTCGTGACGCGCGCTGCCAGGATCTTGAGACCCACCGCAGCATTCAGAATTGCGTATTCAACCATAGATGCTCACTCACGGCCGGATCGGGGCCGCCGCCTTAGGGCGCGCCAATCCGAGCCAAGAGCTGCTGGGCATATCCCTTGTCCCACTCGGCCATGTTACGGCGGGCGGTCACCTCGACCTTGGTGGTCGTCGGGCTCCGCCGCTCGAGCTTGACCGTCACGTCGAGATCGTCCTTCGTCCCCTTGAACTCACGCGTGTCGCCCTCGTGATCGATTTTCTCGCTGACGGGACGGATGCCAAACTCCGCGAACGTGGCCTGGGTACGAGTCGCCAACCCATCGACCGTCGCCTCGACCAGCGACTCGGCACCGCGTGACGTGAAGTAGATTCCCGCCCCTGCCCCCGCCCCGGCCGCAGCGACGAAACACCCGACCAGAACGGTCGGCACGGCGAGCAAGGCAGCCACAGCTGGTATACGCATGGTCTTCTCCGCGGAGAGGTCACGAGCCAATAGCAAATATGGGGCGTGAGGCTGCCCGGGACCATCGCGTCACCAAAACGGCAGACCGGCCGCCCTCAGCTCGAGCGGCCGGACTGATGGACAGTGAGTGGGACCGAGTGCTCGACGCGACTACACGCCGACCCCCTTGGCCTCCCAGTATGCGTAGGCCGCGGCTTCCATTTTCTCCAGCCGACTGTAGTAATCCGGGACTTCCTTCAGATGCGCCAACGCGATCTTGCCCGTCAGCACCATGTCGTCATTCGTGATATTGGTCTGCGGATCACGCGAGCCGTGCTCGAGCTCCACCTCGAGTCCCTTGCGAAATTCCCTGACATCCACCACCCGCCACTCGACTCCGATTCGGTTCCCGATGTCCCGCGCCAAGTCGAGATCGATTTCCTTCATCACCATGGGCACCTCCTGACCCCTCCGCACTTGAATTCAGCTATGGGAGCCATGGCAACCTAACCAGCGGTCCCGTTCGGGGCGGTGAAGCCCATGTGAAGAAATATTGTGGCAAAATACATTTCTCCTTGTGCTTCGACGGTCGTCCCCTCAATTCGCAATCCCGGATAAACCCGAGGAGTTTTGTGCATGAAGATCGGTTTGATACAGTACGCCTGCGGGCCGGACCGCGCCGCCAATCTCGCGCGGGGTCTCACGGCCATGACCGACGCCAAGGCCCAAGGCGCGGACCTGGTGGCGTTCCCGGAGCTCGCCGTCGACCGCTTCTTCCCCCAGCAGCCCGACGCGGCCGAGGCACGTCGCCTCGCCGAACCGGTGCCAGGGCCAACGACCGATGCCATCGCCCGCCGCGCGGCCGAGCTGGGGCTGGTGACCGTCTTCAACCTGTACGAGCGCGATTCCGAGTCGGATGGCTGTTTCGACTCGTCGCCCGTGATCGACGCCGACGGCTCCCTCCTTGGCGTAACCCGCATGATCCACATCACCGACTATCCCGGGTTTCACGAACAGGCGTACTACAGCCCGGGAGACCACGGGGCACCGGTATATCACACGCGCGTCGGCGCGGTCGGCGTGGCCATCTGCTACGATCGCCACTTCCCGGAATACATGCGCGCATTGGGTCTCGCGGGCGCCGAGTTGGTTGTCATTCCCCAGGCCGGCGCGGTTGATGAATGGCCGGAGGGCCTGTATGAAGCGGAGGTGCGCACGGCCGCGTTCCAGAACGGGTACTTCGCGGCCCTGTGCAACCGTGTCGGCAGGGAGGAGCACCTGTCCTTCGCGGGCGAGTCGTTCGCCGTGGATCCGTCGGGCCGAATCATCGCCCGCGGCAGGCGGCTCGAGGAGGATCTCCTCGTGGTAGATGTGGACCTCTCGCTTTGCAGTACCTCGCACGCCCGTCGACTCTTTTGGAAGGATCGGAGGCCAGCTCTCTACTCCCAGTGGTTTTCCTGACGATCCGAGTCCCCCGGAACGCGAAGAGGCGCGGCTCATGCGAGCCGCGCCTCTGTTGCGCTCAGCTGTGGGCCCGCGATCAGGCAGGCGTGAATTGCCTGGTCGGCGCAGTACCGCACCCGGCCCACACTACCGAGAGCGTCCCCTGAAGGACCCCGTCTACTACCAGCTCTGCATGCAGCTCGCCGGCGGCGATCCGGCGGCTGGGCCGGTCGCTCGTACAGCTGGCATCGTAGATCAGCGGGGCGACGGTCGTCATCACAAACTCCCGGACCTGGGGGCCACGGGTGAGCGTCCAGGCCCCCTCGACGGTGATCGAACCACCCGGCAACGGGTCCCCGTGCATGATGTCGGCATCACCGGTGAACTCCACGACCCAATCGGATGTCACGGTCTTTTCGGGTCCGAGCGTTCCGCTTCGCGCGCTGACGAGTTGTTCGGCCGCCGTCAACATGTTGGCGGCCTGGCTCACGCTGCGGGTCCCATTCCGGGTCAGCTGGGCCGTGTGTGTTCCATTTCCAGTCGTGAAGGTGTGGCCGAAGTCGGTCAGAACCTCCATGAGATCGTAACCCGGGCTGGTGGGCAGCGGATCGCTCACGTTCACGGACCCGGTCAGGGCAAAGCGCGCCCCTCGCTGCGGGTTGGTGAATTCGCATCCGGCCGGGTCGAAAGAAACCGTCAGGTCGGTGGGAACGCCGTCGCCGTCGGGGTCGTCGATCGGGAGCGGGCTTGCACTGAGACAGGCAATGAGCGGGGAAGGGAGATGGGCCCTGGTGCCCGGCGGGAAGAGGGCCTTGAGACTCGGCATGGAAAGATCAAACCACCCCAGGGTCCCGTGATGAAAGAGGGCCCCAAACGACAGGTCCGCCTCCTCCTCGAAGGTCTCCCCAATGTCCGCGACCTCGGCAGCGCTCAACACGGCCGGATCGCCAGGGTCGACTCCGGCCGAGTCACTGCAGGCAGTCACGCCGACCAGAATCGCGAGAGCGGCGACAAGCGAGGTACTCACGGGATGCGATCGCATAGGTGCTTTCCTTGAGATGGGCATTGTTCGAATAGTACCGGAAACACCTCCGGGTGCAACCGTACAAGGTGGCTGGAGCGCGCCCGAAGTCGGTGATCGGCGTCACCCAACCCGCGTTTTGATCGCCCCAAAGCGTTGCGCTACCTTTGCCTCTATGTCTACCGCTCCCTTCTCACCTGGTTCGACGACGGCCCCCGCCGCGGTCCACCCTCTGGAGCTGCCCCCGGACGCCATGCGGGAGCTGACGGAGGCCGTAACCGAGCGGATCATTGCATTCATTCAATCCCTGCCAGAACAGCCCGCGGCGGACCTGACTGGTGGCGCCGAATTGGCACGGTCCTTAGTGGAAGATTTGCCTGAGACGGGCACCGCCGCCCGGGACCTCATCGACCTCATCTTTGACCGGGCGGCTCCGAAGGGCCTCAACACCGCAGGCCCCGGCTACCTCGCCTACATCCCGGGCGGCGGTCTGTTCCACGCAGCCGTGGGCGACCTCGTGGCAAATGCGTTGAACCGCTTCGTCGGGGTGTGGATCGCCGCGCCGGGTTTGGTTCAGCTCGAGACCAACGTCATTCGGTGGTTCAACCAGATGGTTGGCTATCCGCGGACCGCGGGCGGCGTGCTCACCTCCGGCGGCTCGCTGGCCAATCTCACCGCCCTGGTAGCGGCGCGGCGTCAACGACTGCCGGAAGATTTCCTTACCGGCACCCTGTACGCCTCCGACCAGGTGCATCACTCGGTGCTGAAGGCGGCGATGCTGGCCGGGTTTCCGGCCGCCAACGTGCGTCAGATCCCGACTGACCAGCGGCGCGCCATCCGCCTCGACGAACTGGAGCGTCAGATCGCAGCGGACCGACGCAGCGGGGTCCAACCTTTCTTTCTGGTTGGGAGCGCGGGCACCACTAATACCGGCGCCGTCGACGACCTCTCCGCCCTGGCGGCACTCGCCGAACGAGAAGGCCTCTGGTTTCATGTGGACGCGGCGTACGGTGGGTTCTTCCTCCTGACTGAGCGCGGCCAACTCCGCCTGGCCGGCATCGAGCGGGCCGATTCCATCACGCTCGACCCCCACAAAGGGCTGTTCTTACCCTACGGCACGGGATGCCTGCTGGTGCGCACACTCGATACGCTCAGGCAAGCGCACAGTGCTACCGCGGATTACATGCCGGGCCTCCAGCACTCGGACGAATTCATCGACTACTGCACCATCTCACCCGAGTTGTCTCGGGACTTTCGCGGGTTGCGCGTGTGGCTGCCACTCAAAATGCATGGCGCCGGGGCGTTCCGGGCCGCGCTGGACGAAAAGCTCGACCTGGCCGAGTGGGCCGCCGGACAACTCCGACTCATCGAGGCCCTCGAAATCGTGGCCGAGCCCCAGCTGTCGATCGTGGCCTTCGCGTTGCGCCCTGCCGGCCATGCCCCGGACGAAGCCAACAGCCGGACTCGGGAGCTGCTGGATCGGATCAACGCCAAGGGGCGGGTGCATCTCACGGGGACGGTGCTCGACGGCCGGTTCGTCATCCGCATTTGCGTGTTGAGCTTCCGCACCCACAAGGATCGGATGGAAGTGTGTATGGAGGACATCCGCCGCTCGGTGCGGGAGATGACAGAAGCTCAGCGAGCGTAGCTCTCCCTCGGGGGCCACACCTCGAGCCACTCGCCAGTATCGTGTGCCCGGCTCCCAACCTGCCCGCACGCAGTTCCAAAGCGCCGAGCGATCCACTTCCGCGCGGCGCCCAAGGCTGGGCGGGTCTCGGCATATCCGAGTTCTACGGGCAATGCCCGGATCCGCGTGACCCGGCCCGGCGCCAAGGTCACCTCGAACAGCAGTTGCCGATCGTTCCGGTATCCCGGATCGACCGCGTAGTCGGTCACGAGGTCTCCCGCTGAGTAGAGCGTCACCGCCTCGCTCCCCATCCATTCGACGCCCTGGAAATGATGCGGGCTGTGGCCCCACACGATCCGGGCCCCCGCATCAACGAGCGAGCGGGCCAGGCGACGGTAGCTCGACGGCACCACCGGCGCCCAGTTCGGCTGCCAATGGAGCGCCACGATGAGGTGATCCACCCGGTTCGCCAGCGCCTCGACATGATCGAGCACGGATACCTGGCCGATTGGCTCCTCGAGGTTCAGATACCAGATCCCCGGCCGGTCGGGTCCCGCCGAGAAATCCGCTTGGTGATCGCAGCACGAGAGGAGCCCGAGCCGGACCCCGGAGCGCTCCACGATTGCCGGCCGTTTCGCCTCCTCCTCGTTCATCCCCGCACCAGCGTGAGCGATGTTCACGCTCTCCAACAGCCGGAGCGTGTCGCCGAGGCCCGAGGCGTCGGCATCCAGGGCGTGATTGTTCGCGAGACTCACCAGCCCGATGCCGGCGTGGGTCAGGACGTCCGCACCACGGGGATCCGCGATGAAGTAGAAGGCTTTGGGCGGGCCGCCGTAGCGGCGGGGGACGGTCGAGAGGGCGCACTCCAGGTTGGCCATAAACAAGTCGACGCGACGGCTGACGTGCGTGAGCGAAGCGAATGGGTGCGCCGCTCCCTCTCTCCGAACCGTCGCGTTGACCCCTCGCCCCAGCATGACGTCGCCGCCACAGAGAATCGTGAGCGTTCGGTCGTCACCCATGACAACACCCCTCCCAGCCGCCGGCACCTTGTCTCACCGGCGTCCGGCGCCGATAATGATAGGGGAGCGGCGTTCCCATAGGTCGGATTCGACTGGCTTCGAGCGGAGGCAGCATGGACATCAAGAGCCTGGCCAAGGGATTGGCCTACGTGGGCGAAGCGCAAGGCAAGCGGCAAACCTATTACATCTTCGAGGGCCGCAAGCACTTTTTCGTTATGTCCTTCTCCCGGGCCAAGCGCAACGCCGGGAACTTCAATATCGTGAATACGGAGGCGGTCGCCTACGTCCGCAAGCGTTTTGCCGGTACCAAGGGATTGACGTCCCAAGAAGTCGCGAAGCGCAACAAGCGTCCCCGGCTATTCAAGACGGCTCTCGAGGCGCTCAACATCCTGTACATCCTGGTGGCAATGGGCGAGGCAAAGGTCGACCAGCGGCATCAGGCGTCGCCGCAGCTCTTCTTCAACATGAGCGGATAGGCAGGGGCAGGGTATTTCCTCCCCCTCCCACTCCCCCTCCCTTTCCGGCCCGGCCGTCCATCCATGACTCGCCGGCTCCTGATCGACACCGATACCGCGTCCGATGACGCGGTGGCCCTCATCATGGCGCTTCGACGCCCTGACGTTGAGGTCGTCGCGATCACAGTCGTTTCCGGCAATGTGAACGTGGACCAAGGAGTCCGGAACGCGCTCTACACCGTCGAACTCTGCGGCAGCGACGTCCCCGTGTATCGCGGGGCCGTAAAGCCGCTGACCCGAGAGGCGGCGTTCGCTCACTTCTTCCACGGCAGCGACGGCCTCGGCAATCAGCACTACCCCGCACCGGCTCGGGCCCCCGGCAAAGACGACGCAGTCGATGTCTTGATCGATCGGGTGCGCGCCAATCCCGGCATCGAGTTGGTAACCCTGGGCCCCCTGACCAACGTGGCTCTCGCCGTCCAGCGCGCTCCCGACATCGTTCCGCAGATCGGCCGCTGCGTGGTCATGGGTGGCGCCGCGTGCACCGTTGGCAACGTCACCCCCGCCGCGGAGTACAACATCTGGGTCGATCCCGAGGCTGCCCGGATCGTATTTCACGCCGGGTTGCCGCTCGAGATGGTGGGCTGGGAATTGTGCCGGCAGGAAGCCAATCTCACTGTGGCTGAAATGGAAGCCGTCCGAGCCTACGACACGCCGCTCGCCCATTTCACGCTCGACTCCAACCGCATGGCCCTCGAAGCCAACCGCCGCCAATCGGGCGACCCGGGGCTGGCGCTCCCCGACCCGGTCGCCATGGCCATCACCATCGACCCGGCCATCTGCACCCGGCGGAGCCGCCACTGGGTCGATATCGAGACGCAGAGCGAACTGACCCGGGGCATGAAAGTGGTGGACGCGCTGGGCGTTGCGGATGACGAACGCAACTTCGCGGTGTGGAACGCGATTACGTCCCGCGAGCCCAATGCC
>DATHRW010000371.1:0-2048 GCA_035464955.1 Gemmatimonadales bacterium | reverse complement strand
TAATCCATAGACCAGGCGGGAGCAGGGGGCAAGGAGTGAGCAAGGGAGTCAGGCGTAGAAGAATGCGGAGGACAAGAACCACCTCCTCCATTCCTACCACCTTTTCAGACAGCCTTCATCCCTCCCTCATGGAGCCGGGGAGACAATAGGTCGATTCGGAGTTCGATATGGAGACCAAGAACCAGGCGGCAACAATGTCGAAACGATTGACGCTCATGGCCTTCATCGGCTGCATCCTCGGAACAAGCAGTCTTCCGGCCCAGGAAGGGCCCAAGTACACCGTGAGTCTCTTGGGCCGGACCATCAACCTCGAGCCGTATTTCCAAGGTTTCCCGTACAGTGGCTGGGACGCGGATTTCGAGGCCGGCCGGCTGTTCTACTTCCATACCACTCCCGAGGGCAACTTCTTCATGGTCCAGCCGCTCACGGTCGGGCGCGGCTCGGGCCAAGTGAAGCCGGAGGCGGGTCGGCGGCTTCACGACATCGATTGGTCCACCCGGAATTTCTGGGGCGCCCGCTACGACTCACTCAGCGGCAACATGATCCTGCTGGGCGACGAGCAGAACGACGAGGTGATCAACCTCTACCGGATGTCGCTCGCGGACGGATCGCTCGAGCGGCTGACCTGGGTGCCCTACATCTACGGCTGGGGCTTCTCGAAGGACAAGAAGACCATCGGTTACATCGCGCGCTACGGCACCACCGAGCCATATCGCAATTGCCTGACCCTGCTCGATCCTGCCGGCGGTCTCAATCGCGAGGTACTGTGCGAACAAGGCGCCGAGTATCGCATGGTGTGGACCAGTGTCAACTTCCGGCCCGACGGAAGCGGCGTGGTCCTCAAGCTCAACCGGAATGGTCACCGAAAACAGGGTAACCTGGCCTATCTGGACCTCACGGCCTCGGAACCCAAGCTCGAGATGCTGCTGCCTGACGGAATCGAGCGCTATGCGCTGGGTTCCTACGAGAAGGGCTGGCTCGACAATGACCGGTTCTACTACGTGTCCGACGAAACCGGCTTCGCCAATCTGTACGTCTATGACCTCACCACGAGGTCGTCGCGTCAGGTGACCACAGTCGCGGAGCAGGCGTGGCACATGCTCTTGGACGTCGCCGGACGGAAACTCGTCCTGCAAACGCTCGACCGGCCGCATGAGAACGTGATGCAGGTGATCGATCCGGAGACGGGCAAGGTTCTGGGCCAGCAGACGTTCGACGCCAACATCGGCGTCATCGGCTTCGATGACAAGAACCACTTCATCATCTCGCTGGCCTCGGCGGCCTCGCCGTTTCGCGCCGACGAAATGTGGATTACCCTGGAGCGTGGCAAGCCCGTCTGGACCCTCGAGCCCAAGATCCGGCTCCCGGCGCCGATCGCCCGGGCGATCGAGCAGTGCAACGTCGAGCGCGTCGAGTATCCCACGTTCGATAGCGATCCCAAGACCGGGGCCCAGCGCCGGCTGCACTCCTACCTCATGACACCGAAGCAGCCGCGGTCGAATCCAGCGGAACGCCTGGCCGTGATCACGTCGTTCTACGGGGGCGGCAACGGCTACTCGACGCGGGAACACATCTACTGCGAGGCGGGGATCAGCTGGCTGTCGCCCGCGGTGCGCGGCAGCAGCGGCTTCGGCAAGGAGTTCATGGCGCTCAACGACCGCGACCTGGGCGGCGACGAGATCATCGATCTCTTCTATGGCGCGCGGTTCCTCGAGCGGAAGTTGGGCCTGGCACCCAATCAGATCGGGGTCGCCGGCGGGTCGCACGGCGGCTACGCCACCATGCGGGCACTCACCTTCCCGCCGGAGACGAACGGCCGGGGCGAGTACTATCCACTCGGCTTCGGCATGAGTCACGCCGGATTCTCGAGCATCGTCACGTTCTACGACGCGACCAACATTCCCGACTGGATCATCCTCGAGGCGGGCGACCCCAAGACCGAGCGCGACAAGCTGCTCGATCGATCACCACTCGCCCACGTCGACTTGCTCCAGGCACCGCTGCTCCTGACCCACGGCTCGAACGACAACCGCGTAGGCGTGAGCGAG
>DATHRW010000370.1:0-16000 GCA_035464955.1 Gemmatimonadales bacterium | reverse complement strand
CATCAGGATCCGCTGTAAATCACCCGCGGACCTGCAGAATTCCAGAACATTGGCCGTAAGATCGTCAGCATCCAGACCTGACCTATAAAAGAGCTCTCCTGCTAGCCATTTTGATAAGAAGAGCGCCCGATCCGATCGACGGCGCAGCCCTCCGAAACGCGGCCCGATGACGTCGAATACCCGTGATTCGGTGCGGTAGATGGCAAAGTCGCCGGAAGAAAGGAGAAGATGGTACAGCCACGTCGTGCCCGAGCGCGGGCTTCCGACTATGAAGACCGGGGGGCGAGAAGGCATCGGGTCCCTCAGCATGAGACGCTGGGCATAGCGTGTTGGAGAATCACCATGAGGCTTCTTCGATGGAGGGCGCAACGATTCCCATTGATGAGGCCACTTGCGCCTGGTAGAGATCGGGTTTGAGGGGCATTGGCTCTGAGGACTTGCCGCACCGCGAATGAGTATGTTAACAAGTAACGCAACGGGCGATGGCCCGCCAGCGGGTGATTCGTCGATCGGCACCTATCGGGCAGTCTGTTGCGGGCGATGACCATGGTGAACGGAAGGGTCCACGCCGACCAGGACAGACTTGGAAGAGGGGGAGATCATGACTTCTCATGCAGCGCGATTACTATGTGTGGCCGTCATGGCCGGTGCCTTGACCGCGTGCGGCAGGGGAGAGCGCGAGGGCGCGGCAGCGCCGGACGGGGCGATGCCGTTGTACGACAATCTCGGTTCGCTCCATCACGAGATCACGACCGACGTGGCCACGACGCAACGCTACTTCGACCAGGGCATGCGGCTGCTCTACGCATTCAACCATGCCGAGGCCGCACATTCCTTCGAGGAAGCCGAGCGGCTCGACCCTGCCTGCGCCATGTGCGCGTGGGGCGTGGCCCTCGCCAACAGTCCCAACATCAACCAGCCATTGGACTCGGCGCGGGGCGCCGTCGGGTATCTCGCCATCCAACGTGCCGTGGAGCGCGCCGCCACCGCGACCCCGAGGGAACAGGCGTACATCTCGGCCATGGCGCGGCGCTTTGCCCCGGATCCGTTAGAAGATCGCGCGGTCCTCGACTC
The DNA here is from genome assembly GCA_035464955.1 of Gemmatimonadales bacterium. GTDB lineage: Bacteria > Gemmatimonadota > Gemmatimonadetes > Gemmatimonadales > GWC2-71-9 > JABDII01. The sequence continues at coordinate 14,926 of DATHRW010000370.1, read as the reverse complement.
CGCCTACGCCACGGCGATGCGCGAAGTGGCCGATGCCTACCCCGAGGACCCAGACGCCCAGGTGCTGTATGCCGACGCGTTGATGAACTTGAGCCCATGGAATTACTGGACTGCGGATGGCGCCCCGCGTCCCGGGACGGACCAGATCGTATCTCGACTGGAAGGCGTGATGGCGGTCAATCCGGATCATCCCGGCGCCTGTCATCTGTTTATCCACGCCGAAGAGGCTCATGACCCGACGCGCGCCGTCGCGTGTGCGGAACGGTTGGCCGAGTTGATGCCCGGCGCCGGCCATCTCGTGCATATGCCCGGCCACATCTACATCCGGGTTGGCCGCTACCAGGACGCCGTCGAAGCCAACAAGCACGCAGTACACGCCGACGAGTCGTACATGGAAGGGCCGCTCGTCACCAAGCGTGGCATTTACCCGCAAGGATACTACCCGCACAACTACCACTTCATGAGCTTCGCCGCCTCCATGGCGGGGCAGAGTGAAACGGCGATCTACGCCGCTCGGAAGGTGGCGGAGACGGTGGGGCCCGATGTGGCCCGGGAGATCGAGTGGTTGGAGGCGATCACCCCGCTCGTGCCCTGGACCCTCGTGACCTTTGGGCAGTGGGACCAGGTGTTGGCCGAGCCGCTCCCGCCGGCCGACCTTCGCTTCACCACGGGGCAGACCTACTACGCTCGTGGTGTTGCCCACGCCGCCAAGGGACAATGGGCCGAGGCCCGAGCGGCACTGGATTCGGTGACCGCGATTGCAGAGGGCTTCCCGGCGGGCGACAACAAGACCGCACTCGAGATCGCGCAGCACGCCCTGGCAGGTGAGATTGCCATGCGCCGCGACCGCCTGGATGAAGCCGTGCGGCAGTTCCAAGCCGCAGTCGACCTGGAGAGCGGACTCACCTACAACGAGCCGCCGACCTGGTACTACCCCATGCGCCAGTCGCTGGGGAAGGCGCTCATTGCGGCAGGGTTAGCGCCGGAGGCCCAACGGGCCTATGAAGAAGACTTGGAGCGCTTCCCGGAGAACGGCTGGTCGCTGTTCGGTCTGGCGACGGCGCTCGACATGCAGGGGAAGACGGACGAGGCGGCGGCCGCCCGGGCCAAGTTGGAGCAGGCCTGGCAGGGTGCCGACGTCACGTTGACGGCGTCACGCTTCTAGCGTGCCCACGATAGCGTCAAGACGCATGCAGGGACCGATGAACTGAGGCGGCGAGGCAAGCGCTGCGGAACGGTACCCTCGCAGGAAGAAGCCTGTTCATAAGCACCGAGGGAACGATGCCGGCGGCCTCGGGCTCATCATGAATGAATGGTGTTGCGTATCACCGTGACGCCCCCCCCCAACAGCCTGCCGCGCCCTGGCCAGCAGGCTTCTTCCTTTCCGTTTTCTAAACGCCAACCACACTACCTGCCTCACTTGCCGTGGGAGGCTACTCCACCGTCGTGGGTGGCGAGGGAGAGCCCGACGCCTTTGCGCTCAGTGCCTGGGCCCTGGTGCACGGCCTCGCCACGCTCTTGGTCGACCGACGCGTCGGAGTACCGGACATGTCCGACGAGCAGGTGGAAGCATTGGCGCGCCGAACCATCGGAGTGCTCGGACGAGGCGTCACAGGCTAGCGGCCCACACTCGGGAACGACTCAGCCTGCCAGGACACGCTCAAAATCGGCCAGCCGGCCTTCGACCACCGCAAAGCAATCGGGCAAGCGCAGCCCTCTTCTGGTCCTCAGGTCGATCCGCCGAACCGGCTCGAGCCGCTCACCGTCCTTGGACACCCAGAATTCGGCCAGGTTCCCTCGACTGTCATAGACTCGGATGATGGAGAAGTCGGTGTTCGGGAAGCGGGCATCCGAGGAAAACTCCTGACCAACGATCAACGCGATCGCGTTCTCTTCCGTTTGAAAGGCATAGGCCGCGCCCTCATCGTTCATCTCCTCGAATTCGACCACGGCGTGGGATTGGATGCGCACCACGTTAGCCTGGTTTCGCACAAGGGCCGAGCGTATCGCATCGAGCCGCTGGTTGATGCCGCTGGCTTGTTCACGCCATGCCCAATACCCGATGACGCCGCCGAGGACAGCCCAAAACGCCGTGATAATGCGCCAGTCGGTATTGGACGCGAGGAGCGTGAGTAGCCAGAGCACCCCGATGACGCCGACTGCGCCGAGTTGCATGGAGCGCCGCAGGCGCGGGCGATCGCGCTCGAACCGAGCCGCCTGCGACTCAAGGGTTCGTCGCTCCGCCTGGCTCAACGGCCGAGTGAACTCGTCGATCATCTGACTCGGAAAGGGGTGGTCGTCCGGCCGTCCAGGTTCGTAGCAGCGTGGTGTGCTGTTGCCAGTGTGAACGCCGGTCCGCGTTCACGCACTCTCGGAGAACATGTCGATCTGCGGTGGCGCGAGCGGCAGGCCCATCGCCAGCAACACCGCATCCACCCAGCCCTCGCGGTCATCGGGATCGAGCCGGTGGCACTCGACCCCGAAGACGTGGAGCAGCTCATCGATGACTGCGTCGATGTCCTGCTGGAACGCCCCGCTCACATCCCGCATCCCGTCGAACGACGGTGCCTCGATCACGGGAACCTTGAACAGCCCGCTGTAGCTCGCCATCCAGCGGCCGGTCAGCAGATCGTACTCCGGCCGCCGACCCACCTTGTGCACCAGGTAGGCGTAGTTATCCAACACCGAGCGGTCACAGATGACGGCCTCATACTGCGCGGCTGATGCGATCTCCTCGGCGATCTGCGTGTGGATGATCCACGCCTGCGCCTCGACCGTGGTGTCCTGATTGATGGGCAGTGGGCAGCTGCGCACGACTTCCTTGACGATATCCACGCCAAAGTCGAGACGCTTGAGCCGTGATGCCAGGTCGAAGCATAGCGTCGTCTTGCCGACGCCGTGCGAGCCGATGAACGCGATCTTCACGTGAGGATCCTCCGCTGGCACAAAGATGCCGCGCGTCGGCCGGGTTGACCAGGAGGGCCGGCCAAAACCCGGGCTCGGAATTCTGAAGCATGGGGACGTCGATACCGACTGCCCTGCCTGAACATCCGGTGTTCCTTGCCGACCGAACGTATCATCGGATCACACCTCGGAGGTCCTGGTGCGTGCCACATGGCCAGGGTCTTCACTCGTACCACTCTGCGCAAGGGACGCGTATCGGATGCCCTGCTTCCCTCCATGCTTGACACGGTACATCACATTATCGGCCACAGTGATGAGCGCGTCGGGCGTTTCCGGGGCGTCCACACACGTGACCACGCCAATGCTGAAGGTCACCGGCCACCCATGAAGCTCCATCGCTCGGCCCAGTGCCTCGTCCAGCTTGGCAAACACGGCTCCAGCACGGCTCGATCAGTCTCCGGCAGGAGAATGGCGAATTCGTCACCACCCAGCCGTGCCAAGCTATCCAAGCGCCGCAATGAGCGCGATACGATGTCGGCGACAACGCGCAGCAGCTCGTCGCCGCGGGCATGGCCCTGCTGGTCATTCACGGTCTTGAAGTTGTCGACATCGACATGGGCCAGGCTGAGTGGGCGAGGTCCACGCCTTAGGTGGACCAGTTAGCGCCTCGCCGGCCAGGATATTCGCCACTTGCCAGGTCACGGCACTGGCGAGCGAGACGGTGATCCCCCAAGCCCTTCCCGCGAACCACGCCACGAGAAAGACCGGGAGCAAGTAAAACAACGCGAAAGAGATCTCGAACCCCGTCGCGTTATCGATGACACCAAGCCCGATGGCAAGGGCGATGCCCAGGAGGAAGACGTGGGCTTACTGAGGCGGCCAACGAACTCGGCAACTCGTCCAAGAGGCTGAATCACGGCTCGACCGCCCCAGGCGCCCTGGTGTGCATCTATGGAGCCTGCGTTTTCGAGGGGTCTGGCCGGGGGTGCGTGGTCACCAGCTGATGTAGAACGGTTATGCCGATGGTCAGGGCGGTGAGGGGCACCACTAAATAGAGCACCACCGAACGATAGGAGGGTTCTGCCGCCGGATGTGAGGCTCCCACGATGAGATATCCGGTGTAGAGCAGGTAGAACCCGAAGAAGAGCAGGCCCTCCAGGCGGGCAATGCGGCCGCCGGTAAAGAAGATCGGCAAGCACACGGCTGCGACCGCCATCATCACCGGAAGATGGAGCTGAAGCGTCTCGGCTGAGACCGTGAGGTCTCGTGCGGCCAGCGCACTGAGCCCGAGCACCGCGAGCACATTGAAGATGTTGCTCCCTATCACATTACCGACCGCAATATCCCGCTCCCCTTTGAACGCCGCTACGATCGACGTGGCCACCTCCGGCAGCGACGTGCCTGCCGCGACGATGGTGAGGCCGATGACGAGATCGCCGACCCCCATCGCGGCCGCGAGGGCCACCGCGCCATCAACCATCCAGCGTGAGCCCAAGACCAACATGCCAAGGCCGGCCAGGATTAGGAGCACGTGGAGGGCGACCGGGCCCACGCCCCGGAGAGTCGTGCCGAATTCTGCCGTATAGTCGGCCGCCACCGACGGATCGTCGGTGCGGCCTTTCAAGACAGCGAACACGGTGTACACAATGAAGCCGGCGAAGAGGGCGGCACCCTCCGGCCGGCTGATACGCCCGTCGGTTCCCACAATCAGAAGAAGGACAGACGTCGCAATCATGATCGGGACTTCAACCCGGACCAGCCGCTGGGACACGACAAGCGGCGTGATCATCGCCGAGATACCGAGTATGAACAACACGTTGAAGATGTTGCTTCCGACCACATTGCCGAGTGCAATGTCAGATCCGGCCGGGCCGGACAGCGCGGCCCGAACGCTGACCGCAAGCTCCGGGGCGCTGGTGCCGAAGGCCACCACCGTCAGGCCGATGACGAGCGACGAAATGCCCACCGAGCGCCCCAGGCGCACGGCGCCACGCACCAGAGCTTCGGCGCCGCCGACCAACAGCACCAATCCGAAGAAGAACTGCAACACGACCATGTGCGCTCGGTGCTGCCTCAGGAATCGCGGTGAACTGTCTCCGGGTCGAACGCCGGCAGGCAGACCGCCACATACTCCGCCCCGCCGGGCTCCGGGCATGAATACCGAACCCACTCGCCGGGATGGGTCACCACGGCCTGCCCCGACCGCACATCGAGCGTCCCACCCTCGTGGTCCACGCGCACGAGACCCTGAAGCACGAGAGTGATCTCCTCAAACTCCGGCCGCTGACCGGGTTCCTCCCATCCCTCGGGCGCCACCATCCGAGCCACGCTCACCTTCACATGACCGGTGTTGACGCGGCCGGCGTATTCCTCGATCTGCTTCGGTTTGTTCCCGGCGGCCTCGATAATGGTCGGACCGGCGATGAGCGTGGGCATGGACCCTCCGGATACCGCGGGGAGACGGCGGCCGCGAAGGCCGTGCCTAAGGCTGATGAGAAATGAGGTACGACAGCCGAGAGCACAGCTCGGACTGGGTCACGCCGACCAGGTCGGGCGAGACGCTCTCGAGCACCACGTGAAGCGCCCGGCTCCCATAGGACAGGAGCTTTCGTCGGTCGGCCATTTCATCGAGCGTGCTCACCATGGTGCGGCGGCGGACCCGGAGATTCTCCATGCGCCGGTCGCACGTCATCCCGGCAAAGCTGCGCTCGCAGTCCCTCGCCAGTGCGGCGAGCCGCGTCCGGATCTGGTGCGGATCGCGGGTGCCAAGGTCGACGACTCCTTCGACAAAGCTGATCCGGCGTGTTGCGCCGCCCACCGGCGTGAACAGATCCAAGAATGCCAAATCCGATTCGTCCGGTTCCGCCTCCATTCGGTGCGAGGCACTCAAGGCACCGAGCATGGCACTCGAGCTGGGTTTCCCGACCCATGAGGCGGTGGTCGACTTGGTCCGGCCGGCGCCCGGTTGATCGGGAGGCTTACAGTAGACCAGTTGCCCAGGTTGGCCGAAGGGAATGTCGAACACATCACCGTCCACCGTAACCGACAAGTGCGTGCCGGTTAGCTCGAACCTGGTGGCGCGGAGCTGTGTCGGGACGCCGACCAAGTCGGTGGCTCTGAGTATCGCGGTCCGAAGCCCGGCCTCGCCGAGAAGGTCGGCCGCGGCGGTCAATTGATCGCGATTGGGCGCGGCCAGCCAGATCTCGGGGGCCGGGTAATTCGCCTTGATCCGCGCCTCGGCAGGGGCGAGCTGGAGCACCGCAGCCGCTTTCACCGCGTCGACCTCGGTGTGCGGTGGATTGGAAACCACGAGTGAATAATCCATCGGTTCCTTCCGGAGGGGTGGTCGTCCACCAATCACATAGAGACGGTGGCTCCTCGACGCCACACAAAGTTAGCCATACGGCCGCTGGATTCCATGGGCGAAGGGGTCGCAGGCTCAGTCGCCTGGCATCTCCTCCACGGCCAACTGCATGTACATGAACGCGGCCGCCTCATCGCTCAACGGGTTAGTGCCAAACGAGTCGAGCCACACCGTAATGCGGGCTCGATGGGGTGCAAGAGCACTCCGGAGTGTCTCCCGGTCGGTCAACGGCGACTGCGCGATGAACGTCGCGCGTTCCAGGTCGTCTCCGATGCCCCACACCTGGGCGAAAGGAGAGAGCGAGCGCAGAGGTTTGGGCACCTGCTCAGGGTCGAGTTGTATCTTCGCGGCCTGCCCCTCCGCGCCGGCGGAAGCATCTCCCGGTCGGCGGGAACTACATCCGGACATCACCACGCCAAGCACCACGACGAGGCTGAGCTAGCGTTTCATGGGACCAGCTCGATGTTTCCTAGGCTTCCGAACAGGCAACCCGGTAGCGGCACAACCAATAGTAAGTCAACGAGACGAATTCCACGTCGCGGGCCCCCGGCTCGAGGGACGTGCGGAGGTCCTGCTCGCGCGGGAAGTTCTTCAGAATCTCATGCCGAGATCCGTCCGCCAGCTGCCGGATCTGGTAGGTATTGCCTGCGGCGTCGGTCCGGGAGATAGGCGTGCTGTTTCCTTCCACGAAGCAATTGTCCATCAGGGCCACCAGCGCACCCGGCCTCAGGTGGGCATGGAAGGCCTGGAGGAATCGGGTGGTCTGGTGCTTGGGAATATGGGACCACCAGAATCCGGCAAAGCCGGCGGTGAAGGTTCCGGTCAGGCCATGGAGCGACAAGGCGTCGGATTCGACCAGCGACACACGGCAGGCACCAAAGTCCTTTTTCTTGGCATGCTCCAGCACTTCTCGGCTCACATCCGTGGCCACAATCGACCGGGCGCTTTGGGCAATGAACTGGGTCCAGTAGCCCGTGCCGCAGGCGACCTCGAGTACATCCTCCCCAGCGAAGGCCTGCATGACTGCGCGCGCCAGCCAGCGAAGCTCTGGCTGGCGCTCGGGCCGCAGGTACATGTCTTCGTATTCACCGGCGCGACGAGCGTAAAACTGGATGATGTCGGTGTGGAGTTCGGCCATGAACCGCCTTCTGGCTGGAACCACCGCAGATGCGCTATTCGGTCGTCAGCATCGTGGGTTGTACGTAAGGCCGGGCCCCGGCGAATTCCTTCGGTACCACCTTTCGCTTGGCACTCCACTCGTCGATCGTGATGCGATAGACCGACGTACGATCGAGTTCCTCAGGAGTAATTGCCTGATAGTCTCTACCCGGCACGAGGTCCGGACAGTACTTGTCGAGCAGCGCCTGCAGCGCCCTTCCTGCCTCCACCTGGTCGGCGGCAATCGACGCGCGCCCGAAGATCACGACCGAGGCATATTCGGCGCTGAATTCGAGTGCGGTATCGGCCGGGAGCAGCCGACCAAGCTCGAACACGGTGAACGCAACCCGCTCATTGCCTTCCACGTTGTCTCGAGTCTCTCCACTCCGAGCGGTGTGGGTATAGATGGCGCCGGCATCTTCGTCGAAGACGAAGAGGTTGGAATTTACGAACGGCTGTCCATCCCGCACGGTGGCGAGCACACCCACACCGGCTGAGTGGAGCATGGCCTTGATCCAGGCTTCGTCCGAGACGCTCCGATCGCGCCGCCGGGCCTTTCGGAGGTGGATCCGGTCCGTGGTCATCGCATTTCGCCGGTTAGAGTGCTTTCGACTGTGATGGCATCCCCATGGGCGGCCCGACATCGCCAATGTGCCGAGCCAGGTACCCGGCGACATCGGGCACGTCGCCGGATAGAAACGTTGAGATGTACGCGTCGCGCTCCGCCCAGATTACTTCGAGGTCCCACACGCAGAACGACTCGCCGTCTGCGGCCGGGCGCCAGCCCGTCCTGTCGCTGGCTGAGCGGGCGAACACCCGGGTGGGAAGCTCATTTTCGCGATCCCACCAGCTCACCACGATGTAGTCGATGCCTTCCCCGTGGTGCGCGATCACGAAACCGACGCCGGGCCGGCCCTGCTCCGTCGCTGGTGCCGGCAACACGGCGCGCACGAGGGCGAGGCCCCCGTCGAAATCTGCCCAATCAACGGCTGAACCGTCAAACGAAATGGAGTACAGCTTGAGCCGCCAGCCGTCGGGGCTGAGAAGCTGGTGGAATCGAACTAGGCGCGGCGCGTAGGCTTTCATGAGTCGTTCATGCCCGTCACTTATCCCTCCGTCGTCCGGTCCAGGTACTCGTGACCCTTCCAGGTCAGGCGGATCGGTCGCGGCCGGGTTCGCCCGTCCTCGCTCACGCCGTAGCTACTGATTGTGATCAGACCGCCTTCGCTCAAGAGGAGGACGTGGTAGGCGATCGCGTCCTCGCTGTAGCCCTCCAGATGGAGGTCGATGGGAATATCGCTGAAGTCGTAGGGTGCGGCCTCGATCGTCTCGAGAATGCGGGCCAGTAGGTCTGGATCTCGCTTCATATCGATTGCACCTTTTTTCACAGCCGGTGGCGCCATGTAACGTGAATGAGACGACAGGATTATGCCCCAAGCGCCTGTCTATCGCTACTCCCAAGCTCCCGGGCGCTTTGGGCGGAACCGGCGCACCTGATTGACGGCGGTGGGACCGCGCCCAAGATTGGGGTGATTGGCTGCCAGCGTTCCCGAGACTTCCGACTCCCCCAATCTTTTTCCACCTTGGCAGCAGGTGTGATGTCTCGAAAGGTCGTCCTCATGGGTAAATTGACACTTGCAGGACTCAGCATCGTGGTCGCAGTGTTTATCGGCGCGGCCGGCGTTACCCAGTTCGCCCCCGACGAGTCGGTGTTTGTTAAGGGGCTGAAACCAGGTGAGCAGGAAAAGATCCTCTACGTGTGGACCCGCGACGCGGACGGGGCGGATAGCGATTTCCTTGCGGTCGTGGACGTGAATCCGAAATCCAAGACCTTCGGGCAAATCACGGCCATCTCGCCTACCAATTCCCCGGCCAATGAGGCGCACCACTTCGGCTACACGGTGAACGCGGACCGGATCTTCGGGGCCGGTATGTTCACCAACAAACTCTTCATTTACGACGTGAAGGCGAATCCGGGCAATCCCAAACTGATCAAGACGGTCGATCTCGATCCCACCGGATACAGCGGGCCCCACACCATGTATGCCGTCCCCAATGGGGTGATCCTCGCGATGCTGGGGCGGGTCGGTGGAGCCGGGCCGGGCGCGCTAGTGCTGGTAGATGACGACGGGAATTTCAAAGAGGCATGGCCGGTTACCCGTCCCAACGGCGAGCCGGGCTACATGTACGATGTCGGGATCAAGCTAGAGATGAACCGGATGGTCACGTCGAGCTGGGCACACCCGGGGCACGTCAAGGCCGGCACCCACCCCGACCATTCCGGGAGGGACGCGGTCGTCTGGGACTGGGACAAGAAGAAGGTTCTTCAGGTGGTCGAACTGGATGCCGCACCTCTCGAGGTCCGGTGGCTCCATGGGCCAGATGGGCTCGGCGGCTACACCAACGCCGCCTTCGGAAACTCCGTCTGGTATTGGGATGACGTGGACCAGGACGGGGCCCTCGACTTTCATCGCGTCATCGACCTGGGCGAGGGAGCCATTCCTGCCGACATGCGCATCAGTTACGACAACCGGTTTCTCTACATCTCGCTCTGGGGCGGCGGGAAGGTCCAGCAGTACGACATTGCCGACCCATTGAAGCCGAAGTTGATGGGCGAGGTAGCTCTCCCGCAGCCCAATATGATGAAGCTCACCCCGGACAGTCGACGACTCTACGTGACCAACTCGCTGCTGTCCTCGTTGGATGGGGAGGTCAGCTTCGGGGCCTGGCTCCTGAACGTTGGGCCTGATGGCATGACCATCAACGAGGGCTTCAAACCCGACTTCCAACACTTCGCCACCGGGCCGGCAGGGCCGCACGACATGTTGCTTCGGTAAGCGGGAGCTCGCGAGGGAGCTGAGCCTTCTCAGCGCAAGCGAAGCGGCGCTCTCAACGGAGCGCCGCTTCGCCTACCTACCTACCTCCTACCCACTGCCTCATCTACTTGCTCAACAGCTGCCGCCTCAGCATGGTCATCCGCCGCCTCACCGAGCCGTCGTAGAATCGAGTGCCCACCCGTACGATCGTGCCGCCCAGGATTCCCGGGTCGAGATGGTAGCGGGCGATGACTTCCTTACCCAGTACCTGTTCGAGCGCGGCCTGAATGGTCTCCTGAAGCTTCGGGTCGGGCTCGCGTGCCAGGGTAACGTCGGCACGCACCCGGTTGAAGGCCACGTCCACCAGGGCGAGATACTTCTGCGCTATCTCGCTGAACAGGAGCTGCCGGCCGCGTTTCACCACGGCCTGGAGGAACAGCACGAAGTCCCGCGGAGCCTCTGGCAGCGCTGCCGCCAGGAGGCGTGCCTTTTCGGTCTTGGTAACCCGTGGCGACGCGAACACCATGTGCACCTGGGGTGAGGCCTCCACCGCCCCGGCAACCGCGGACAGGAGGTTGGCATACTCCTCCAGCCGGTCGCTCTTCTGCGCCAGCTGGAACAGTGCCTCCGCGTAATTCTCCGCGATGGTTTCCTTGCTCACGTCCGCGACCCCGGGGTCCGCATCGTTGCCATCGACGCCAAGTATTTCTCCACGAGATGCCGGTCGGTCTCGGCGCTCATGCGCTCCTCGATCAGCTTGGACGCGGCCGCAAGTGAAAGATCGACCGCCTCACGCCGGAGCTGGACGATGGCCTTGTCGCGCTCCGCGCTGATTTCTCGGCGGGCCCGCTCGAGCAGCGCGTCCTGCTCCTTCTTGGTACGCTCCACGGCCAGACTGCGCTCCCGATCGGCGGCCTGCTTGGCATCGCCGATCATCTGCTGCGCCGAGCCGCGGGCCTCGGCCAACAACCGCTGATTCTCTTCCGCCAACTGCTGGGCCTTGAGGTTGGCTTCTTCGGCCTTGGTGAGGTACGCCTGGATCGACCGTTCCCGCTCCTCCGTGGCCCGGACGATGGATGGCCAGGCGTAGCGCTTGAGCAGGAAGAACAGCGCGATGAAGACAATCCAGGTCCAGAAGAAGATGCCGAAATTCACCTCGAACGGTGAGGCCGGCGCACCGGCTTCCTCCGCCAGCAGCAGCAACGTCAACATGCCCGTCTCCACTCGCGGCTCAGCCGAGGAAGTTGAAGAGCAGCGCGAACACGAGGGAGATGATCGTGGCTCCCTCGAGCAGCACCGCGATGAGCAGCGCCGCGCCGCGGATCTCGCCCGCGGCCTCCGGCTGCCGCGCGATGGCCTCGGCCGCCTGGCCGCCGATGCGTCCCAGACCGATCCCGGCCCCGATGATGGCGAGCCCGAGCGATAAGGCCGCGCCGAAGAGCGCGTAGGTGTTCCGGGCGGCGTCGACCGTCGCCTGTGCCTGCGACAACTCTTGCACTGTGAGCAGCAAGTCCGTCATGTGGGTGTCCTCATTGGTTTACGGGAGATTCGCCATGTGCCGCGCCCCCTCGGCTCGGACCCGCGTCTCCCGGTGCGAGTCCCGCCTGGCGCCCGCCAACGGCCCGAAGGCCAGCGAGCTTCCCCGACCACCCGGCCGGGTACGTACGATAGAGACGACGCTAGCGCGCGGGCCGCCTCTCACTCGTGCTACCTAGTGTTCATGCTGCATGAGGCCGATGAATACGGCGCTCAGGAGCGCGAACACATACGCCTGCAAGAAGGCGACAATCAACTCCAACATCATGATCCCCACCACCAAGGCCGCGGTGAGAATGCCGATGCCCCAGTTCCAGACCGCGAGGTCGCCGAAGAGGAAGATGATGCCGAACAGGGACAGGATCACGAAGTGGCCGGCGGTCATGTTGCCGAATAGCCGCACCGCCAAGGCAAACGGCTTGACCAGCTTGCCCAGGACTTCGATCGGTGCCATCGCCACCGTCAGCACCGCTCCGCCCACGCCGCTCACGCCCGGCATCTTCGGGAAGATGCTGCGCAGGTACCCGCCGGGTCCGAGTTTCAGGAACCCGCCGATCTCCACCACGAAGAACACCAGGATCGCCAGCGCCCCGGTTACCGCCAGGTTGCCCGTCGGCGTGGAGCCCCACGGCAGGAGGCCCATCAGATTGGAATACAGAATGAAGAAGAACAACGCCATGATCAGCGGGGCGAATTTCGCCCCGTCGTGGCCGATGTTCGCGATGGCGATTTCATTGCGCACGAAGAGGACGAAGGCTTCGACCGCGTTGGCAAAGCCGCGCGGCGCCTTTTCACCGGCCCGCTGCCGCTCGAGCTGGCGGCCGGCGAGTTTCATGGTGAGAAAGACCAACACCGCCGCCACTATCATGAAGAAGACGTGCTTGGTGGGCGACAGATTGACCGTCCACGACCCAATGTGGATGTCCGGCCAGCGCGGCAGGTGGATGGTGAACAACGGCTCGAAATCGACCGTCCACGCGTCGGCAGTGTGGTGAAGGAGAACTTCCCCGATATCGAGTTCGTGCGCTTCCTGGATCATCGAAACAGGCGTGTCTCCGTAAACAAGAGCGGTACCAGCACCCCGAGAAACCCCACTGCCGAAGGCAGCGGCAGGAACAGGTCCTGCCGGGCCCAGACCGCGACGCCAAAGAGCACGATGCCTCCGACCCGAAGCGCCATGCCATAGCCCCAGCGCCGGAGCAGGTCCTTGAACGGCCCAGCGACCGCCGGCCGCACCAGCGAATGCGCCACGACTTGGATCGCCGTCGCAAGGAGCCCGAACGCAATACTGCCGACCAGCGCCCCCGACCCCCAGAGCGCGGCCACGATCCCGCTCACCACGGCGGTGAGCGCGAGTCCGAGGGCCGCGACCTTCACGGCTTGCCGCCCCGTTTACGCTTGCGCGCCTGGCGGTCCTTCTCGTGCTCCGCCTCGTCGGCCTGGAGCCGCCGAAACACCGCGAGGAAGCTCAGGGCCGCCCCGCCCAGGGTTCCAACGATGGTAAAGAGCGGCATGAGGCCGAGCCAGCGATCCAGCCAAAACCCGGCTGCCATGAACAAAATGGTCCCGCCGGCGAAGGTCATGCCTAGGGAGACGTACTTGTATCCCTCGCCGATTTCCCGGCCGGGACCGGATTCTGGCTCCATACAGCCGCGGAATCTAGGAGCTTGTGAAAAATTTCGCAAGCAAAATTCGGGCGGTGCTTCAGGGGCTTTGTGGTTCATCGTGCAACGTCATCTTCACGTTGCCGTTCCGCACCGTGGGTTGCGGTCGCACAATGGTGTAGCTGGCCGGTCTCCGCCTGTAGTAGCGTCGGCGTACGAGCGTGACTACTCTCCTACAAAGACCACGTTGCGGCCGACTGCCGACCCCCACCCCCACCCCCTCTGACTACTCCCGACCCCATGACCTCCACTCGCGCAGCCGCCACCGACGATGTCCAGCAGCTCGAGCGCCTCGGCACCGCGGTCCGGCAGCTCCGCGCCATGGTTGCCCAGCGGATCGTGGGCCAGGAGGACGTGGTGGACGGCATCGTGGCGGCACTTCTGGCTGGAGGACACGCACTCCTGATCGGGGTGCCGGGCCTCGCCAAGACCCTCATGGTCTCGACCGTGGCCTCGGCGCTGGACTTGAGCTTCCACCGGATCCAGTTCACCCCCGACCTCATGCCGAGCGATATCACGGGGACTGAAATCATCGAGGAAGACCTGAGCTCCGGTAAGCGTTCCTTCCGGTTCGTGCACGGCCCCGTCTTCGCCAACGTGGTGCTGGCCGACGAGATCAACCGGACCCCTCCCAAGACCCAGGCCGCGCTACTTCAGGCCATGCAGGAACACGAGGTGACGGCCGGCGGTACGACCTACCACCTGCCCGAGCCGTTCTTCGTGCTGGCGACCCAAAACCCCATCGAGCAGGAGGGCACCTATCCCCTGCCCGAAGCGCAGCTCGACCGCTTCATGTTCGAGCTCAGGGTCGGGTATCCGTCGAAGGCGGAGGAGGAAGCCATCGTCGAGCAGACCACCGGCAGCCGCGAGGTGTCGATCGACCCGGTGCTCGACGCCGACACGCTGGTGGCCATGCAGGGTTTAGTGCGCCGAATTCCGGTCTCTCGCGAACTCATCCGCTCCGCCGTGACCCTGGCCCGCATCACCAGGCCGGCCGACGCAGAGGCGCCGGCTGTGGTCAAGGAATACGTGGAGTGGGGCGCGGGGCCGCGCGCCTCCCAGTACCTCATCCTGGGTGCCAAGGCACGGGCCGCAATGGACGGACGGCCCATGGCCGACCTCGACGACGTCCGTGACGTGGCCGGATCGGTGCTCCGCCACCGGGTGGTGACCAACTTCGCGGCGGAGGCGGCGGGCCGGAGCAGCGGCGACGTGGTTCGGGAGTTGGTGGGCGGGAACCAGTGGATGAGCTAACTGGCGTGATGTTGTATTGATACTGTCCTAATGCTGTCGCTAATGACAAGGTCTGTTTGCATGCCCCAGGTCTGATCTCTCCTTTCCTCTGACGACACCAATCGCCTGAGACCTCCCAAGAATGGGCCTCCCGGGTTACCATGGCCCGTCCCCCACACCAGGAGCACCCGCAGATGTGGCCGTATCGAGTTCCCGCCCGATCTATCCTACTGCCGCTCGGCTTGCTGGCT
>DATHRW010000369.1:0-5197 GCA_035464955.1 Gemmatimonadales bacterium | reverse complement strand
GTTGATGACGCAAGTTCCGGCACCTGAAAGTCCGCCGATCTTCGTGTCGACGGGGGGACCGCCGGCCGAAATCATCATCTTCGGGATCCTTGCAGCCACCGTGATTCTCTGGCCGTTGGTGCGAGCGTTGGCCCGGCGACTGGAACACAAGGGCATCGCTGATGCAGCCCACATCGAGGAGCTCGAGGCTCGTGTGGCGGAACTGGAAGACCGCCAGCTGCGTATGGGGGAGCTGGAAGAACGGATGGAGTTTGCCGAACGGCTGCTGGCTCAGCAGCGAGAACAATCGAAACTCGGGCCGTGAGGTGCCATGAGGGTCCACGGCGGCGGCCCACGGCGGGTGACTACGCAACGATGGCGATCGCGCTTACATTATGCATTCGCCGCACCGGGCGCGGCATGACGATGCGTCAGGCGGAGGGGTTGAACGGATGATAACTCGCGAAGAGGTTCAGTCCTACATCGACCGGCTCGAGGGCGGCGCCCTGTCGCCGAACGAGGTCAAGCCCGGGTTGTGGGTGGTGCAGACCCCGGAAGAAACGGAGTTGGTGGTGCACTACGCGCCCCCGGTGGTGATCCTCCGTGTGCGGGTCATGGAGCTTCCGGCCGAGGAGCCCCGACGCTCCGAACTCTATCGGCAACTGCTCGAATTCAATGCGAACGAGTTGGTCCATGGCTCCTACGGTCTGGAAGGGGACCACATCGTGCTCACCGATACGCTCGAGCTCGAGAACCTCGACTACGTCGAGTTCGAGTCCAGTTTTGATTCGATGACGCTGGCGCTGGCCTCGCACATGGGCGCGCTGGCAACGTTCCGCGAAAGGTAGCGAGCCCATGGGGTTCTTTGACCGTATGTCCCAGTTGCTCCGGTCGAACATCAACGATCTCATCTCCCGGGCTGAGAATCCCGAGAAGATGCTGAATCAGATGATCGTGGACATGAAGAGCCAGCTGGCAAAGGCCAAGCAGCAGGTGGCATCTGCCATTGCCGACGAGAAGAAATTGCGTGCCGATGCCGAGAGCACGCGGAAGCAGGCGGAAGACTGGGAACGCCGCGCTATGTTGGCCGTCCAAGAAGGCCGCGACGACCTGGCCAAGCAGGCCCTGATGCGGTACAACGAGCACATGCAGGGGGCCCAGCAGCTGCATGAAACCTGGCAGCGCCACAAGGTCGAAACCGAGGCGCTCAAGGTGTCCCTCCGGCAGTTGAACGACAAGATCGAAGAGGCGAAGCGCAAGAAGAACATCCTCATCGCGCGGTCGAAGCGGGCGGAGGCGCAGCAACGCATCCAGGAAACCATGTCCGGGCTGTCGGACAAGAGCGCCTTCGAGTCCTTCGAGCGTATGGCCGAGAAGATCGAAGCGACCGAGCGAAAGGCGCTGGCCGCGGCTGAACTCAATGCGGAATTCGAGGGCGACACGCTCGACGAGCAGTTCCGGGCCCTGGAATATCACGGCAACGAGGAGCAACAGCTGCTCGAGTTGAAACAGAAGATGGGGCTGTTGGCGCCGGGAGCCGATGAGGCTGCGAAACAACTCGGGGCCGGCGATGAGGACGTGGAGGACGCCGAAGTCGTCGAGGACGACGACGCCCCAGCCTGAGAATGACGGTCCGGTGAATGCGCAGCAGGCCGTCCGTTGTCGGGCGGCCTCTGTATTTATTCGGTCGTAAGCACCCGCGAGGTAGACGAGCACTATGCCGGGACCGAAACACCTCATCCTCGCCGACGGCGCCTTCGGCCCGATGACGTCCAAGACTGCCAACTGCGTCATCCGCTATCAGCCGGATCAGGTCGTTGCGGTGGTGGACCGGGAAACCGCCGGCCGCACTTCGGCGGACGTGCTGGGATTCGGTGGGGCCATCCCCGTGGTGGCGAGCATGGCCGAAGGGCTCGCGCTTGGGCCGGACACGATCCTGATCGGGATCGCCCCGGTCGGCGGGCGTCTGCCGGAGGAATGGCGTCGCTGGTTGCTCGAGGCCATCGATGCGGGCTGCGACATCTGGAGCGGGCTCCACACCTTTCTCGCAGACGACGCGCCGCTGGCGGAGCGGGCCCGGCGGCGGGGAACCGCTATTCGGGATGTTCGCCGCCCGCCGCCTGATCTCGACGTTGCATCCGGGCGCGCGCGAGATCTCGACCCGTTTGTCATCCAGACCGTCGGCACCGACTGCAACGTCGGCAAGATGACTAGTCAGCTGCAGCTGACCCGCATTCTCAACGAGCGGGGTGTCCGCACCCGGTTCGTTCCGACTGGGCAAACCGGGATTTTCCTGGAAGGGTGGGGCATCGCGGTCGATGCCGTCGTGGCCGACTTCATTGCCGGGGCGGCGGAGCGAATTACCCTCGAGGGCAGCGTCGATGCGGACATCGTCATGGTGGAAGGGCAGGGGAGCATCAACCATCCGGGATACTCCGGGGTGACGCTGGGGCTGCTTCACGGTTCATGCCCCGACGCGCTCATTCTCTGCCACGAGGCTGGTCGCCGCTTCATCGGCGAGTTCCGGAAGGATCTCAGGTTCCCGATCCCGCCCTTGGCCGACTACATCCGCTGGTATGAATCGCTCGCGACGCCGGTCGCTCCCACGCGAGTGATCGCAATTGCGATGAACACTCAGGGCCTGGAGGAAGAGGCCGCTCGGCGCGCCTGTGAGCTAGCCGGGGCGGAGACCGGCCTCCCGGCGACCGATCCCATTCGCTTCCCGAGCGAGCCTCTCGTCGAGGCGATCCTTGCCGCGCGCGAACGGTATCTCGAATCGCGGCGAACAGAATCGATCAGCACCACATGACAACGCGCCCGGCCGGGGCCGGGCGCGTCGTGTCAGGGGCTGGAGCGTCGGGCGCAAACTACGGGCTCGGCGCCTTTGTCTTCTTCGGGCTTTTTTCCACGGGATAACCCCGTTCGAGCCAATCGACCATTCCGCCGAAGACGAGGGCCGCGTCCATCTTGGCGCGTTGCATGACCGACGCAACGTATGCGCTCCTCACCTGGTCTCCACAGACCAAGGCGAGCGGTTTGTCACTCTCGACCGCTTCCATCGCGGCCCACGGCTCGGTCCATTCGAGGCAAGTCGAGCCCGGGATATGTCCGAACCGGAATTCGAAGCTTTCCCGCGTGTCCACCACGCGGTAGCGATCGAGCGCATCCTTCAACTCATCCACCGTCAAGAGGGGCAGGGCCTCGGTGGGAAGCCCCTCGGCCTTCCACTGCTTGAGGCCGCCCTCGAGGTAGCCCTCGACATGAAAGCCGGCCTTGCTCAGGATTCCCATCGCGACCTTGGCGATCGGGTCGGGTTCGGCATGAATCAGGTACGTCAGGTCGTGCGGAAGGGACATCTCCGCGCGTTCGGCCAGATCGGCCCGATTGAACTGGAAGTTGACCGCGCCGGGCACGTGTTCCTTCGCGAACGGCTTGGGCGGTCGCATATCCAGGACGACGGCGCCAGTGGCGACCGCGTCTTGGACCTCGCTGGGCTTCATACCGCTGCCTCCGTAATCTGGTCTTTCGAAATGAGGCCGAGGTTGTAAGACTTGATGCGCGCGTAATCGTCGGGGAACGGCTTGGCCGTCTCTTTGACGAACGCGGCGAACTCGGCCGGCGTCTCCTTCCGCATAGCCAGGTTGAATCGCTTTTCGAAGGCAATGGTCGAGGCCGCTTTGCCGCTCATGTTGACGCCCCCGCAGGTGGAGCCTCCGTAATGGCAGGGGTAGACCTCCACGTGATCGGGCAAGGCAAACAACTTGTCCTTCACGCTCCGATACAGCGTCTCCGCCCGGGTCGCCTCGTCCATGACGTCCAGCGCCTGATCGCCTAGCAGGAGATCAGGCCGACCGACGTCGCCCACGAACAGGGCATCGCCGGTCAGGACGCACCAGGGTTCGTCCGAGCGGGCGGTGTCCGTGATCACAAACGACGTGTGCTCGGGGGTATGGCCAGGCGTGTGGATCGTCGTGATCCGGACACCGCCGATCTCGAAGACCTGGCCGTCTGTGAATGATGTGTAGTCGTATTTCACCAAGTTGGCCGCCGACTCGTCCAGGTAATGCGGGACGTCGTTCATTTCGGCCAACTCGCGAGCGCAGGAGATGTAGTCGGCGTGGATATGGGTTTCGAAGACGCCGGTTATGGTGAGCCCGAGGTCGGCGGCTTCGAGCACGTACGACTCCGCGCCCATGTCGTCGATCGGATCGATGATGACGGCCTCCTTGGCCCGCGGGCACCCGATCAGATACGATGCCTGCGCCAGGGGCTCGAACCGGAACTGCTTCATAATCATGGTCAGTCCTCCTCTTCCACCTTGCGCACATAGAAGACAAACGTGCCATCCTCTTCGTGCCACTCCAGGAGTTCGTTTCCGGTATCGTCGGCCCAGGCCGGGAAATCGGCGATCGACCCGCGATCGGTGGCGAGAATCTTGAGGATCTGGCCGTTGGTGAGCGAGCGAATCTGCTTGCCGGCTTTGACTACCGGCATCGGGCACAAGAGGTTGCGCGCGTCGAGTACGACGTCTTCCTTGATGTCAGCCATGACAGCCGCTCCTCCACAGGGTCTGGTTCATATGAACAGCGTCAGGTGCGACTTGCGCGCTTCCGACAAGAAGGCAGCCGCGCCGCCGAATTCGACACCCTCGATAAAATCGTTCTGGGAGTACCCGAACACATCCATGGTCATCTGACAGGCGATGAGCTTCACGTCGGATTCCCGAGCCACATCCAACAGCTCGCGGATCGATGCCACGTGTTTCTTCGCGAATTTCGACTTCATCATGCCGGTCGCCATGGCGGTCATGCCGGGGAGCGAGCTCACGATGTCCGGCATGGGAACCGGCATGGGCATGCCGGGGTTGCCGACCGGCGAGACCTTGAGCTTCCGCTCGAAGTCCTTGTGAATCACGTTCAGGCCGTAGAAGGTGAAGAAGATCGACACGTCCATGCCCGTCGCGGCCGCGGCCGTGGCCAGGATGAGCGGGGGATAGGCCCAGTCGAGCGTTCCCTTGGACGAGATGAGACAGGCCCGCTTCGCGGCGGAATCCTTCTTGAAGGCGCGCTGAATTTCTTCTCGAATGAGCGCGCGGACCGATTCCTCGGTCAACTTGGTCTCGTGCGTTTCCAGCATGGTCCCACCTGGTGAGAGTGGAGGAGTGGAAGATAGAGTCTGATCCAGCTGTTCGCCTCGCCCGAATCATGGCGATGAACGC
>DATHRW010000368.1:0-4168 GCA_035464955.1 Gemmatimonadales bacterium | reverse complement strand
AGGGCGCCGCAGTTCACGTCCACCAGCTTGCCGGTCCGCCCGCTCAGCCGGTGGATTTCCTGGGCGAATAGCTCCTTTCCGGTGCCGGTCGCCCCAACCAGAAGAATCGAGAGGTTGGTCGCGGCAAGGCGCTCGATGAGTGACACGGCTCGCCGTATCAATGGCGATGACCCGACAATAGACCCTTTCGAGCGCGCCGTCGACGTGCCATCGGGGCCCAAGGTCTCGGTCGACCACTCGCATTCGCTATTCGGCAGGGGGCGTCTGCTCGCCATGCTTCTGATCCGATGGTGGAAGGATGGGTTGGGTCAGGTCGTCCACGTCCTGGTCGTCCCGAATGATCCGCGGCGTCAGGAACAGGAACAGCTCGATCTCGGATTTCCGTCGGTCGGCGCTCCCGAATAGGCCGCCGATCAACGGGATGCTGGACAGGATCGGCACGCCCGATTGGGTATGCTCCACCTGCTGGTCGCTAAGACCTCCGAGCACGATCGTCTGGCCGTCACGCACCAGGACTCGGGTGCT
Organism: Gemmatimonadales bacterium; assembly: GCA_035464955.1. GTDB lineage: Bacteria > Gemmatimonadota > Gemmatimonadetes > Gemmatimonadales > GWC2-71-9 > JABDII01. Next base: position 3,643 of record DATHRW010000368.1, on the reverse strand, counting down.
GGCCTCGCGGGTGGAGATGACCGGCGCATCGAACGCGACCTCGCTGGTGGCCTGGTTGATCTCCTGCTGGATCACCAGCGATACGTAGCCGTCCTGGTTGATGGTGGGCCGGACCATGAGCTTGGTGCCCACGTCGCGGTACTGCACCACCTGATCACGGCTCGGTGCGTCGGTGGGGAGCGACCGGCTCACCTGGACGAACGGCCGCTGGGAGCCGACCAGGAAATGAGCTTCGGTATTGTTCGACGCGAGGAGCACCGGCCGCGAGACGATCTCGACGTTGCCTTTGCTCTGCGCGGTCCGGAGCACCGCATCGATCTTGGCCTTCCCCAGGCTCATGAGCTTGATCACCAGGTCGCCGATGCCGCCGCCCAGCACCTCGGCCTCGATGGTGCCGCCGTCCAGGTCCTGCGGTGGCAGGAACAGATCGGCACCCAATGAGAAGCTCCGATCCTTCCGGGCCTCGACGATAAGCACCTCGATCAACACTTGAAGCGGACGGATGTCGAGCTGGTTCACCGCCTCCTCGATGACTTGAAAATCCCGCTCGGAGGCCCGAATCAACAGCGAGTTGGTCAGCTCGTCCGGCACGATCACGACCTCGCCGCTGAGCGACGACTGCCCTGGAGCGCCGGGCTGCCCCGGCTGCCCCTGCGCTCCAACCGGCGGTACGTTCTGACGGCGGAGTTCGTCCGACAGGGTGCCGGTCGAGAGACCCGAGTTCCCGGAAAAGGCACCAGTACCACCGAAGAGTTGATTGACCGTGGCCGCGACGTCCGCCGCGCGCGCGTGCTTCAATCGGATAACATGCAGCTCGATGGGCACACCGTCTGCGGCTGCTCCTTGTGCCGCCCGATCAGTCTCCGCTTTCGGCGCGGCTGGACTGATTCGGTAGTAGGTCGAGTCCTCGCTGAACGACAGGTCGTGGGATTCGACCAGCCCTTGAATCAGTGACAGCACCGTCGCGCGCGGCACCGGTCCCGGCGTCTCGAGCGACACGCGAACGCCTGGGACGTTGGTGGCCAGCAGTGTCTTCGGCAGGTAGCGGCCCAGCGTCTGAAGCACGGCCCGGAGGTCCGCCTCGACGAATCGTATTGCCACGTTATCGCCTACCTCCTGCACGCCCACACCCTCCTGGGCCAGAGTCAAGCGGGGCATAACCGACACCCACGCGACCACCAATACGCCCAACACACGGCTCTTCCCGATTCTCATTCCCATGGCGCGCTCACTTTCAGCACCCAGGTGGTGTCCAACCCCGAGATGATCACCCGGTCTGGGTGAAGTGCTCGGACCCTGAGGCCGCCTATGGTGTCGCCCACGCGGACTACGCGCGCCTCCCCGGCGCCGGGGAGACCCTCCACAATCGCCTGCGGTTCCGCACCCCAGGCAACTCCGGTGAGCACCAGCGTCGGTTTGGGCGGTGGAGGCGCCTGGGCTTCCGGGACACCCTGAGCTAGGGTCGGGTCAAACGCCATCCGAGCCGGCCTCCTCCCGGTGCGAAAGGGCGCGGTGGCAACCGCCAGGTGGATCAGCGCGTCCAGGTTCGTGCCGGTCGGCTCGACCACCGAGCCGGAGTTCATCGGACTCGCAGACTCGACCGGAAGGACGGGAGCAAGCGGCTTCGTCATCAGGAAGACGGCAGTGGCAAGGCCGCTCGTAGCACCAAGCCCCAAGACAATGCGCCACGGCAGGAGTCTCATCCTTCGCCCTCCGGCACATTCCGATCGACCAGATACCATCCCTGAACGGTCAGTTCGGCGCGCAAGACCTCCGAAACACTTCCTGGAGCAGCCGGCTCGCTCGCGATGATACGTGCCTCGCGCACCGCAACCACGGGATCACCGGATTCGAGGCCGTTGATGGCTGCCAGTATCCCTGAGAGGTCCGACTCGAGCGCCACCCGCACGGTCACCCGCCTGAGTCGGGCCGCGGCTGTCGAATCGGGCACGGGCTCAATCGAGCCTATCCGGCATCGGGTCCTGGATGCGCTCAAGTTCACCAGCCCGGCGAGCGTCTCCACCGCCTCCGCCTCGCTCGACCCTCCCACGAGCCTCGGCGTGAGGCTCACCAACCGCTCCTGAATCGCCAGGGCGGAATCCTCCAGCACCCCCGCCCGGAGCACTTCCGTCTGCCGCCGCGCGAGCAGTTCGACCTGTGCGCTCAGTTCAGCATGTGCCGAGCGAACTTCGCGAATGACCCAGGGAACGAACTGCAGGCCCACCACAGCTCCGAGCACAATCGCGAGGCCCAGTCCGATCGCGCGACGGTCGCGCGGCGTCACGGTCCCGTCCCCTCTCCAAAGCGCACCGTGAATCGCTCCCACTCCCGGCCGAAGAGCGCTTCCTTGACCGGCCGGCCCTCCAAGCGCGGCGCCACGACGGCTCCTTCCCGCTCCAAGGCCGCCACCACGGCCACCGCTCGCTGGGCCGAACCGGACAGCCGGCCCGCTCCCATCGAATCGATGCTGAATGAGGTGAGGTACGACGAATCCGGTAACGCCACAGCGGCACGGCCCAGGTTCGTGATGGTCGTCCCACGCTCGGCGGCTGTTCCTTCAACAGTTTGGAGCATGAGCCGTACGTCATTCACTTCACGGCGGAGACCGAGTAGTGCGCGAGCCGGCTCCTCTAGAGTGGCCAACTCAGTACTTACGCGCCGTCGCTCCGCCACGAGTTTGGCGGTATAGATAACTCCCACTGCACTCCACATCGCGAGCGCTGTCCAACCGAGTCGGCGCACGCTGGTCCACGCTCTCCGGCGGCGTGCCTTACGAACATCGGGCGGGGACAGATCGAGCCTCCGACCAACCAACGCTGGCCCCACCCGTTCCACGGCTAGCCCTGCCGCCTCAGAGCCTCGTATGATCGCTTCCACCAAAGGCAGATCGGCCGCTGCGGCGCGGGCTACGCGTTGGGAGCCCCGTTTCGGCCCGGTCCATTCGGCATCGGTGACCAGTGCATTGCCATTGCGGCGGAAGTACCGCATGCATTGATGTTCGATCAGCGCCGGCAGGGCCGATGCTTTCACGGGGGGAAGGTCACGCAGGGTACGCACTTGGACCAACGGGCGCTCCATTTCGACCCACGCGCTCTTCGCGCAACGCGCCACTTCAGGTGCGGCTACGATCGCTGCGATACCCTCGGTGATGTCGGCGAGGGACTCGTACGGAGCCTCACCGGTCCAGGCGAGCCGGCGCCGTGGTCCTCGATAAGCCTCCACCCGAATGACGCCGGGCGCGATTCGGAAGATGAGCCCGGGCTTCACTGCACCTCCCGCCTCACAACGGCGAGCCGCGAGCCGACCGGCACCAGGGTCACGGTCATGCGTGCCCGGGCCGGGGAGCGTTCGATCCAGCCCTCGATGTGCGCAACCGGCTTGCCTGGCGAAAACGAGACGGCCCTGAGGAAATCCTGGTATGTCCGATAGAGTTCATGCCGTCCCCGGGAGGACAAGAGCGAGGCCAACTCATCCGCACTGGATAGCAGACGCCTCTCATTGCGGCGGCGCTCCACAACCGCGAGGGCTTCGGGGCTGAGTCCGGGCACGGTCGCCAGGACTTCGACCGGCGCCGCGTTGAGGTTGAGGGCACCCGTGCCCCGAGTAGTTAAGAGACGGTCGACTCTATCGAGCACCACGTTCT
>DATHRW010000367.1:0-4091 GCA_035464955.1 Gemmatimonadales bacterium | reverse complement strand
CCGGCGAGCGGAACGACAAGTGGAACGCTACGCCACGTGCACCGTCCGGCAGGTCAGGGCCCCGATATTCGCTCAACACCTCGACGGACTCGAGGAGCGGGGCGCCGGCCCCCTCGATCGCGTCTTCAACGCGGCCCACGAGAATGCCCAAGGGCACCACGAGCGACAGATCTCGCGTGGCGGATGGTGTCGCCGGCAAGGGCGAGAATCGATGATCCCGCCGCGGCGTCGGATCGACCTGAATCTCGAATCCGAATACCGGAGCCGCCCAGGGTGGCGCGTCGCCAAACAACCGCTCTCCCCGGCCGACCACCTGGCCCTCTGCCGTGCGTGCAATCCACGCAGCCCCATCAACTTGTACGGTCGACGAGGGATACGCTAGGGCCACGGCGCGCTCGAAGAGACCCTTGAGATCCCAGAGGTCCGACTCGGGCATCTCGCTCGACCAATGCCGCGGCTCGCGGGCGCCCGTAACCACGCCGGCCACGTGCAGCGCCTCGTTCGGAGGCGTTCCACGAGCTGCCATGGCGAAGACATTCCCGATCTCGAAGAGCCGCACGTCGCGGGTGCCCGCCGCCCAGTTGCGCTCGACGTGCTGGAGCAGGCCGGGCAGGAGCCGGTGGCGCAAGTACCCTTCTTCCTTGGAGAGGGGATTCTTCACCCCGACGCTGTTCTCCGCCCCCCGGCCCATCGGCAGCGACACGACCTCGAACAGGCCCAGCGCCGTCAGGTTGTCCCGGAGCCAACCGGCCACGATCTCGGCCGATGCATCGGGCACCGTCCCAACGCGGAAGGGACGCAGGTCGCCGGGGAACGAATCGTAGCCATGGAGCCGTGCAATTTCCTCGACCAGGTCGATTTCGCTGGTCAGATCAGGCCGCCAGCCGGGAACGTCCACCGCCAAGCGGCCATCCTCGGGCTTTGCCACGACGGTGGCGCCGATGGCCACGAGGTGTGCTTCGATCTCATGCCACGGAATCTCGACTCCGAGGACTTGGGCCACGCGGGCCGGACGAAGGAAGACGCGCGGCGGGTTGGATGGCTTGGGCCAGAGGTCGACCGGGGCCTCGTCCAGTCGCCCGCCGGCCGTCGCGAGGATGATCTCCAAGCACCGGCGCAAGGCATCGGGCGCCGCCCACAGGTCGACACCACGCTCGAACCGGTAGCTGGCCTCGCTGCTCATGTCCAGCACCTTCCGGGCGTGCCGCACCCGGGAGGGGGTGAACCACGCGCATTCCAGGAAGATGTCGGTGGTTGTGTCGGAGACTTCGCTCTCTCCACCACCCATGACGCCGGCGACGCCGATGGCCCCGCCGCCGTCGGCGATGGCCGTCATCTCGGGACCGAGCCGTCGCTCCTTCCCGTCGAGCGTCACCAACCTCTCGCCGGGCAGGCCTGGCCGTGCGGCCACACTGGGGCCTCGAAGCCGCGCGAGGTCATAGGGGTGCATGGGCTGGCCCAACTCGACCATGACATAGTTGGTGGCGTCCACGACATTGTTGACCGGCCGCATGCCGATGGCGTGGATCCGCCGCTGGAGCCAGTCGGGCGACGGCGCGATCGTGACACCGCGGATGACCGCGCCAAGGAACCGGGCACACCCGGCCGGATCCTCGATAGCGACTTGCACGCCGTCGACGGTGGCAGCCGCTCCTTCACGTCGCGCGGCATAGGACGGCGGTCCGCTCGAGCCCGGGATGGCCGGTAGCCGAAGCTGAGTTCGATAGGAGGCGGCGAGTTCGCGAGCGACGCCCTTGTGACCCAACAGATCCGGGCGATTGGGATTGACCTCGATTTCGATGCGGTCGTCGCCGACGCCAAGGACGTCGAGCAGCGGTGTGCCTGGCGGCTCCGGCGTGTCGAGCTCCATGATGCCTTCGTGATCGTCGCCGAGCCCCAGCTCGCGGGCGGAACACAGCATGCCATGCGAGACTTCCCCCCGGATCTTCCGCTTGGCGATGGCGAGCCCGCCAGGGAGCACGGCGCCGACTCGGGCGAACGGGTACTTGGCCCCGGCCCGCACGTTGGGCGCACCGCAGACGACGGCGACTCGTTCGGAGCCACCGTCGTTCACCACGCAGAGCCTCAATCGATCGGCATTGGGGTGCGGGTCGACGGCCTCGACTTGGCTGACGACGAGCTCGGACAATTCGGCGAACAAGGGCTCCACCCCTTCCACCGCCGCACCCAGCATCGTCAGTCGTTCGCTGAGATCATCGATCGCCAGCGGGCGCCGGAGGAACTCTTCGAGCCATCTCCGAGAAACGAGCATGACTCAGATCCCGAACTGGGTGAGGAAGCGCATATCGCCGTCGAACAGCAGGCGGATGTCCGGAATGCCGTAGCGCAACATGGCGATGCGATGGGGCCCCATGCCGAATGCGTAGCCGGTGTAGCGCTCCGAATCGACGTTACAGTTCTCGAGCACGGTGGGGTGCACCATGCCGCATCCCAGAATCTCCATCCACCCGCTGCCCTTGCAGGCCGGGCACCCGGTGGCCCCGCACAACAGGCACCCGATGTCCACTTCCGCCGACGGCTCGGTGAACGGGAAGAACGACGGCCGGAACCGGACGCGGGTCGTAGGTGAGAAGAACTCGTGCGCAAAGTGGAGCAAGGTGGCCTTGAGATCCACGAAGCTCGTGCCTTCGTCTACGACCAGGCCTTCGACTTGTGAGAAGGCAGGCGCATGGGAGGCGTCGAAGGTGTCCTTCCGGTAGACCATGCCGGGCATGATGGATCGGATGGGCGGCGGATGCGCGAGCATCGTCCGGATCTGCACGGGCGACGTATGGGTCCGCAACAGCACGCGCCCGCCCGGCTCGTCGGGCGGCGGATCGCCGACGTCCAGATAGAGGGTATCGTGCATGTCCATGGCCGGGTGATCGGGCGGGAAGTTGAGGGCACCGAAATTGTACCACTCGGTCTCCGCCTCCGGGCCGATGGCTCGGGTGAATCCGAGGGCGCGGAAGATTTCGGTGATCTCATCCACGACGCGCGTCACCGGATGTTTGACCCCAACCCAGCTCCGGCGGCCCGGCATCGTTCCGTCGGCGAACTCGGCCGTGCGCCGCGCGGCGGCCTCGAGTTCCTCGCGGCGGGCCCGGATGGCCTGCTCGACTTCCGACTTGATTCGGTTGACCGCGGCGCCGAACCGCTTCCGCTCCTCGAGCGGCAGCGAGCCGAGCGACCGAAGCGCCGTCGTCAGCACACCCTGCTTACGACCCAAGAGCGCAACCTGCTCCTCGTCGAGCGCGGCGCTGTCCAGGGTGGGGATGCGCTCGAGGCGTGGCAGCGTCGCGTCGAGGACCGCATATCCCGTTGCTTTCGTCATGGCATCATGATGGGCCAAGGTGGATACGCGCGTGGGGCCGTCCGCCATCGCGAGCGACCCCACGCAACCTGATCTCCTGCTGGGCGGAGCGGGCCGCCGAATGGAACGGGGCCCGCGTTGTTACGACCCGCCTCTCGCAGCGGCGTCGGCGCTCTTGGCCACCGCCGCAAGCTCGGCGAATGCGGCGGCATCGCGCACGGCGAGGTCGGCGAGGATCTTCCGGTTGATTTCCACACCGGAGCGCTTGAGCCCGTTCATGAGGCGGCTGTAGCTCAGCCCGTGCAGCCGCGCTGCGGCATTGATCCGGGTGATCCAGAGCCGCCGGAAGTCGGATTTCTTCTTGCGGCGGTCGCGGTAGGCATAGGCCAGGCCGCGGTCCACCGTCTCCTTGGCGGACTTGTAGAGCTTGCTTCGGCCACCGCGGGCGCCCTTGGCGCCCTGCATGATCTTGCGCTTCCGGGCGTGGTGGGCGACGCCGTTCTTGACTCGGGGCATACGACCTCCTTACGCCTGGAGAAGTCGGCTGACACGCGGGAAATCGGCCGAGCTGACCAGGTCTCCCTTTTTCAGCCGATTCTTCCGCTTGCGCGACTTCTTCGTCAGGATATGCGAGTGGTTCGCGTGAAAGCGACGGAGCTTCCCCGTCCCGGTGGCGCGAAATCGCTTCGCGGCTGCACGCTTGGTTTTCATCTTTGGCATATATCCTCCCACCTGTCCCCGCCCAGCGACCGAGATCGCAGCGGGTGGTGCCGCTCCC
>DATHRW010000366.1:0-25235 GCA_035464955.1 Gemmatimonadales bacterium | reverse complement strand
CTGCACCCGACTCGAGAGGCACGGGGCCGCGGGTGCATCCCAGATTGGGATGTCCCGTGCGCGCGCCGCGGCCCGAACCATGTCCTTGGTCCAGCCGAGTTCCGCCAGGGGAGAGACGACATGGAACTCGCGCGCGGCCCGCATGCCCGGTCGATGTTCGGTCATGTCATCGGCGTTGGTTCCGTCGATGACGGTATCGAACCCGAGCTCGCGGGCCAGCTGCCCCGTTCGCTGCCACAGTTCCGATTTGCAGTAGTAACACCGATCGGTCGGGTTGGCGCGGTAGTTCGGGTCGTCCAGCTCTGCCGTGTCCATCTCACGGAGGGGGATACTGAAACGCTCCGCGATGGCCCGCGCCGTTCGCCATTGGACCTCGGGATAGGAGGCGCTCCGACCAATCACGGCCAGAAAGCGGTCGGCACCCATGGTCTCGGTGGCGACGACGGCGAGCAGGGCGGAATCCACACCCCCCGAATAGCCAAGCAACACACGGCCCAACGAATCGAGCCGGCGCTCGAGCGGCGAGATGTCATGCATCATGGAAACGTAATGGGCGGCGAGAACAAGGGAAGGTTCCTGCGTGCCAGATCGGTGCGGGCTCGGGGTGTCGGCGGGGGACGCCCAGCCCTACCTTCAATTCCATGGCGCGTTCGTCGACTCCTGACTGCCTCCCGATCACCCCGACCCTGTGCCTTCCCCTGTCGGAGCTGACCTATCGTGCCACCCGAGCGGGCGGGCCTGGTGGACAGCATGTGAATCGTTCGGCGACCAAGGTCGAGCTCTGGTGGGACGCGGCCGCATCGCCCACCCTGACCGAGACCGAGCGAGCCCGCGTGCTCGCACACCTCGGCTCACGCCTGGACACCAAGGGCCGGCTTCGGCTCACCGCGGCAGCGAGCCGGAGTCAAAAGCAGAACAAGGAGCGGGTCACGGAGCGGTTCCAGCACCTCCTGGCTGACGCCGTCCGTCCTCCCAAGACCCGGAAGAAGACCCGCGTGCCGAAACGCGCCAAGCGGGCCCGGCTGGAAGACAAGCGGCGCCGCGCCAAGCTGAAGGCAGAGCGCCGCAAGCCCACCGACCAGGAGTAGCGGGCCTAGGGTTGATCCGCAGGCGCTTGGTGCTTGGCGAAGTCGCCGGCCTTGATGATGGTGAATTTGGCTGGATCGATGAACCGCTTCATCGCCGCTTGGATATCGGCCGGTGTCAGATTGCCGATTCGCTCCTCGAGAGCCGCGTCGAAGTTGAGGCTGCGCCGGACGAACAAGTACCGGGACAAGAGCGGTGCCAGTTCACGGTCCTGAGCCCGGCTGACCTGCTGGGCTTGGAGGTACCCCGTCTTGGCCTTCTCTACCTCGTCCGGGGTGTAGCCCTCGGCCAAGACGCGCCCGACCTCTTCGGCGAAGGCCTGCTCAACCCGTGCGACGTTTTCCGGCGCGTAGATCGCGTAGCCCAGGAACTGACCGAATTGATCGACCGCGCTGGCAAAGAACTGCGACCCGGCGGCGTAGCTGAGTCCGTCTTTCTGGCGCAGCCTGGTCTCGAGCCGCGAGTTCAGGAACCCACCGCCCAGCATATAGTTGCCCAAGACCAGCGCCGGGTAGTCGGGATCATCGTCCCGCAATCGCAGGTTGAAGCCCGCAATGAAAATGGCGTTTGCCTTATCCGGCGTCTCGAGCGTGATGTTGTCCGCAGTGACGTCGAAATAGGTGCTCGGCACCCGGGCGAACGGCCGGGGGCTGGTCCAGTCTCCAAAGATCTGATTCGCGAGATCGCCGATCACGGCGGGGTCGAAGTCCCCGACGACGGCCATTTCGCCTGCGCCGACGCCGTAGAACTCCCGATAGAACGCGCGCACGTCCTCGAGGGTAGTGGCCTTGAGGGCCTCGATACTCTCCTCGAAGGTCATCGTGTAGTTCGGATGCCCTTCCGGATACGGATTCAGATGCCTTCCGAATGCGAGCGAGGCCACGGCGATCGGCTCGGATTGCTGCTCTTCGATCTGTGCGAGCCTGGCCTCCTTGAGCTCGTCGAATTCCTTCTGTTCGAAGGCGGGTTCCTGCAACACCTCGCCCACCAACCGAAGTACCTCGGGCAAGTTGTCGCGGATCGTCTCGACTAGAATGGTGGCGCTTCCTGCCCCGCCGCTCACGGACACCCGTGCCTTGAGCCGGTCGAACTCGTCCGCCAGCTCCTGGCGGGTGTGGCTGGTGGTGCCGCGCATCAGCATGCTGCCTGCGAGGGTCGCGGCCACTCTCCGACGGGTGAGAGACTGGGTATCTCCAAAGCGAAGCGTGGCGCTCACCACCACTGCACCGCCCCGCGTGGTCTTCGGCAGGAGGGCCAACTTGAACCCGCTCGGAAGGGAGGTACGCACCGTCCGCGCCTCGATGTTGCTCACCGACGGATCGAACGCCTCCCCGGCGGTGCGTGTCGTGTCACCCCGGTACGCGGCCGCCAGTTCGGTGATGTCCGGCACGGGCGGTATCTCCGCCCGATCGGGGCCATCGGTCGGGAAGAACTCGCCGACGGTCCGGTTGGATGGCTTGAGATAGAGCGCCGCAACACGCTGCACGTCGGCGGTCGTCACCTGCTTGATCCGGTCGCGGTGAATGAACAGCATTCGCCAATCACCCATCGAGGCCCACTCGCTCAACTGGAGCCCCACCCGGTCCGAGGCATTGAGCGCCAACTCGATGTTCTTGAGCAATGACGTCTTGGCCCGCTCGACCTCTTCCGCCGTGGGAGCGTCAGCCGCGAGCGACTCAACGAGCGTCGTCAGAATGGTCTTGGCGCTGTCGAGCGAGCCTTCCTGGCGAACCTCGGCAAACGAGAGAAGTACGCCGGGCTCTCTCAGTTGGAAGGCGAAAGACCCGATGCTCGCCGCCTTCTTCCGCTCAACCAGGGCCTTATAGAGGCGCCCGGACGGCTCGTTCCCCAGCACCTCGGCCAACACGTCGATCGCGGCGAAATCCGGATGCGTGCCGGAGGGAACATGGTAGGCGCTCATCACGATCTGCACGTCGCCCACGCGCCGGAGGGTCACCGACCGCTCGCCGTCCTGTGTCGGCTCGGCAGTGTACGTCGGATAGAGCGGCACATCGGACCGGTCGGGCCGCGGAATCGCGCCGAACTTCTGCTCGATGAGCGCGAGCGTCGTGACCGGATCGAACTTCCCGGCCACGACCAGGACCGCGTTGTCGGGCTGATAGTACTTGCGATAGAACGCCTGGAGCCGCTCGATGGGAACGTTCTCGATATCCGACCGAGCACCGATGGTGGATTGGCCGTAGTTGTGCCACAGGAACGCGGTCGAGAGCGTCCGACCCATCAACACCCCGAAGGGACTGTTCTCCCCCATCTCGAACTCGTTCCGCACCACCGTCATCTCCGACTCGAGGTCCTTGGCGGCGATGAAGGAGTTGACCATGCGATCGGCTTCGAGGTCGAGCGCCCACTCGAGGTTCTCCTCGCTGGCCGTAAAGGTCTCGAAGTAATTGGTGCGATCGTACCACGTGGTCCCGTTGGGACGCGAGCCGTGCGCGGTCAGTTCCTCTGGAATATTCGGGTGCTTGGTCGATCCCTTGAACAGGAGATGCTCCAGCAGGTGAGCCATACCGGTCTCACCGTAGGCCTCGTGCCGGGAACCGACGAAATACGTGATGTTGACGGTAGTGGTCGGCTTCGATGCATCCGGAAAGAGCAGGATCTGAAGGCCGTTGGGGAGAGTGTATTCGGTGATGCCCTCGACGGTGGCACCCTCGACGGCGCGCGTTTGCGTCCAGCCGGGCATCGCCGCCAGCGAGAGCGTCAGGACGGCTCCGAGCATGGTGGTCGCCACGGGTCTCTTCAGGGCTGAACTCATGGTCTCCGGTCCTCGTTGATCGGGATTGAATGGCCGGACAAAGGGGTCGGAATCAGGGCGCTTCGTTGGCACGCTCCTCGCGGTTCCCACGCGGGCGGCAGTCAAAGTTAATCGCAGTCGGCGGGGGGGGGCGACGGTTCCTCGTCTCAGGGGTCCCGGCTCCGGCTCGGGACCCCACCTCCCCGCCACTCGCCCCACGGAGCTGCCCCTCGAAATCGATGCCTCTGGTGGACGGATCGCCGCAACGGTCGTTGCGGAAATGCGGCGTATCGCTTGACATTTTGTCAAAGAAGTAAATATTTACTTTGTCAATTCCAGGAGCAGGATAGCGTGGATTTCTCTCCCGAATCCCACACCCCGGCACCGCGCCACCCCACCCGCACTCGACCCTACCGCTCCCGAGCGGAGCGGCGCCGGCAGATCGTCGACGCCACCATCGCCATCATCGCAGAACAAGGACTCGCGGCCTGGAAGACCGCCGAGCTGGCACGCCGAGTGGGGGTGTCGGAGCCGACCCTGTTCCGACACTTCGCCAATAAGGAGGAAATCCTCTCCGCCGCGGTACAACGCGAGGCCGAGGCTGCCAGGGAACTGGTCCGGAACTATCACGGCGCGGGCGACGCTTGGAGCCGTGCCGAGGGATTGCTGCTCATGATCGTCGACTACTTCGCGGCGACCGGGGGCGGGCCGATCGTCATCCTGACCGGTCAGGTCATCCGCGTCTCGCCGGAGATCAGGCAGGACATTCTCGCCACGGTCCAGCTAGTCCGCGACACGTTTCGCTCGCTCTTCTCCGAAGCGGTGCACGAGGCAGGCAACCCACCGGGCGTCGACCCGGACAACCTGGCCGACCTCGCCATCGCCGTCATCCAATCGTCCGCCCTCAGGTACGTCATGTCGCAACGGGCGTATCCTCTGCGAGAACGTGCCGTGAGCATGCTCACCGTGCTGCGCCTCGCGCTCGGCGGAGGAGATGGAGGTTCGCCATGACCATTCGGCTCCGAACGAGTGCCGCATTCGCGGCGGTGCTCCTCGCGTGGCCAAGGCCCGGGTGGCACCTCGAGGCCCAAACCGTTGCCGCTCCCAACCGACTGACGCTCATGACGGCCGTCGAGCGGGCGTTGGCCGTGTTCCCGACCGTTGGGGCAGCCAGAGCGGGATACGACGCGGCGACGAGCACGCTGGGCCAAGCCAAGGCCAGTTGGTTCCCTGCCCTCTACCTCAGCGCCTCGGCGACCCGGTTCGAGGAGCCGATGATCGTCACACCGATTCACGGCTTTACCCCCGGTGCCACCCCGCCGTTCGACGCCACCCTGATCCAGGGCGCGGCCACGTTGTCGTTCACCCTGTTCGATGGCGGCGCACGTGGCGCCAGGATCAGTGCCGCGCGACAGGCGGTCGGGGCAGCCCAGGCGTCCGTCGCCGCAAGCGAGCAGGAGTTGATCGCCTCGGTGGTCCAGACCTACGCCCAAGCGCTGGCCCAGCGGGAGACGCTCGCCGCCCACGACGAGCGGCTTCGGGCCCTCGTGACCGAACGGCGTCGGGCCGCGCAGTTCCTCGAAGCAGGTCGGGGTGCAGAAGTCGCCGTGTTGCGCGCGGACGCGGCGGTGGCCGAAGCCACCGCGGTGCGGGTGTCATTGGCTGCCGAGTTGGATCTTTCGGTCCGGAACTTGGCGCGGCTCATCGACAGCCCGCCCGATTCGATTGCACCGGACGAGCTCTCGCCCGTCGAGCTCCGCGAGTCGAATCTGCCGAGCCGTCCTGAGAGTCACACCCTGGCACTCGGGTCGAGCCCTGCGGTCGAGCGCGCACGTCGCACCGTCGCCGCGGCCCGGGCCGGCGTCGGCGTAGCCAAGGGGGCACGCTGGCCGGCGCTGGCGTTGGTTGGGCGCTATATCGACCGCGGCAGCTCGCAGGGAGACTTCACCGGCGAGTGGGACGCCGGCGTTCAGCTGTCTTATCCCATCTTCACCGGTGGAGCCATCAGCAGCCAAGTGTCCGAGGCGGAGGCGCGCTTGGCCGGCACGTCGGAAGAGCTTCGCCTCGCGGAGCTGGATGCCGCCGAACGGGTCGACCGCGCCTGGTCCCGAGTGGAGGAGACCCGCGCGCGCGTGGTGAGCTTGGTGGCCGCCGTTGCCGGTTTCCGTGAGGTCGCACGAGTGGAGAAGCTCCGGCTCGACACCGGCACGGGCATCCAGACCGACTACCTCACGGCCGAGGCCGACCTGCTGAACGCGCGGGCAAACCTCGCTGGAGCGCGGTACGGACTCCTCACCGCGCGGGTGACCTTCGCATTTGCCACCGGCCAGCTCAGCCCGGCTTGGCTCCTGGCCAATTTGGAGATCGAACCATGACCGGTCCCAAGCGTTTCATTCCCGTCGCGCTGGTGGTGCTCCTCGCCGTGGCACTCTGGTGGATCCTGTCTCGCAACCAGGGGCCCGGCGACAGCCTCATCGCCTCGGGCACCGTCGAAGCCACCGAGGCCCGGCTCGGCTTCCCCGCCACGGGACGTGTCGAGTCGATCATGGCTCGTGAGGGGGATGCGGTGCGTCGGGGTGCCGAGCTTGCGCATCTCGACCGCCTCGAGATGCAGGCTCGTCTCGACCAAGCTCAGGCGAGCGTTTCGTCCGCGCGTGCCCTGCTCCGCGAACTGGAGCGCGGGTTCCGTCAGGAAGAAGTCGCCCAGGCTGGCGCGGCGCTCGACGCGGCCAACCGACGGGTCGACGACGCAAAGCAAGCCTTCGACCGCACCAAACGCCTGCTCGAGGGTGGGGCCGTGAGCCAGGAGGCGTTCGATCGCGCCCAGATTGCCTTGGATATTGCCCAGAGCGAACGGACCAGGGCCGCCGAGCAATTGCAACTGATGGAGGCCGGGCCCAGAGGCGAACAGATCCAGGCCCAACGCGGCCGGCTGGCGCAGGCGGCGGCCGCGGTTCAGGCCATCGAGGCCGGCCTCGCCAATCTGACCATCCGTGCACCGTTCGACGGTATCGTCACGGTCAAGCACCGGGAGCCCGGGGAGATCGTGGCGGGTGGGAGCCCGGTCATTACTGTCATGGACCCCGGCGACCGATGGGTCCGCATCTACGTGCCCGAGAACCGGCTCGGTGCCGTGGGGCTGGGCGCGCCTGCCACGATTACCTCCGACACCTACCCCGATCGGGAATTCACCGGGGAGGTGATGTACATCGCGAGCGAGGCCGAGTTCACGCCGAAGAGCGTACAGACCAGCGAGGAACGCGTGCGGCTGGTGTATGCCGTCAAGGTTCGCGTCCTCGGCGATTCGACCCTGGTACTGAAGCCCGGCATGCCGGCGGACGTGCGCCTCGCGCTCGAGAATCAACCCTCGTGACTCCGGCGGACCCGATGGTCTCGTTGGAGCGGCTCACGCGGCGCTTCGGCGATGTGACGGCGGTCGACGGACTCAGCTTCGCGGTCGCGCGAGGCGAGCTGTTCGGCCTGGTCGGTCCGGACGGGGCCGGCAAGACCACGACGCTGCGCATGCTGGCCGGCGTCCTCCTGCCGAGCGAGGGCGACGCCATTGTCAACGGAATAAGTATGGCGCGGAATCCCGAGGCTGCGAAGCCGAGCCTTGCCTACATGTCGCAGCGATTCGGCCTCTATGCCGACCTCACCGTGCTCGAGAACCTCCACTTCTATGCCGACCTCTACGAAGTCCCGCGGGCGGAGCGCGACGCGCGGATGGAGCGGCTGTTCCGCTTTTCAAACCTCGGCCCGTTTGCAGAGCGCCTCGCCGGGCAGCTGTCCGGCGGGATGAAGCAAAAGCTCGGCCTCTCGTGCGCCCTCATTCATCAGCCGGCCGTTCTGTTGTTGGACGAGCCGACATTCGGGGTAGACCCGATTTCCCGGCGCGACCTCTGGTTGATCGTACACGAGATGGTGGCGGAGGGCGTCACGGTAATCGTCAGTACCGCCTACATGGACGAGGCGGAGCGCTTCGACCGGGTGGCCCTGCTCAACGAGGGGAGGCTCCTGGCCTTCGCAACGCCGACCGACATGCAGCAGGAACTCGCCGGCCGGGTGTACGCTGTGGATGTGGAGCCCCTGCGTGAGGCGCGCGACTGGCTCCAACCGGCGGCGGAGGTGGAGCGTGCTGCGGTGTTCGGCAATCGGCTCCACGTGACGATGACTGGCCCGGGCGGTGCTTCTGCAATTACGAATGCGCTTGCCGACGAACGCTTTGCGGTCGGGAATGTCACGCCCATCGACGCATCGATGGAAGATGTCTTCATTCACCAGATCATACGGGCGGGCGAGGCGTGAGTCCGGAGCCAGGTGCGGCTGTTCGTGTGGACGGACTGACCAAGCGCTTCGGTGATTTCGTCGCAGTCGATCACGTCACCTTTGACGTACGGCCAGGGGAGATCTTCGGCTTTCTCGGCCCGAACGGCGCGGGCAAAACGACCACAATCAAAATGCTGACCGGTCTCCTCACCCCCAGCGAGGGAAGCGGCACGGTCGCGGGACTGGACATCGCAACCCAGGCGGGTCGCCTCAAACACCAGATCGGCTATATGTCCCAACTGTTTTCGCTGTACGCCGACCTGACGGTGGAAGAAAACATCCGCTTCTTCTCGGGGCTCTACGGCGTGGATCGCACGCGGCGCCTCGAACGGCGGAACTGGGTGCTCGACATCGCCGGCCTGACCGAGCACCGGCGGCGCCTCACCGGGCAGCTCCCGCTCGGCTGGAAACAGCGATTGGCGCTCGGATGCGCGGTGATTCACGAGCCGACGACGTTGTTCCTCGACGAGCCGACGTCGGGGGTCGACCCAATCTCACGGCGGCGCTTCTGGGATCTCATCTACCAGTTGGCGGGAGATGGCACGACCGTCTTCGTATCCACCCACTACATGGAAGAAGCCGAGTACTGCCATCGCTTGGCACTGATGAACCGGGGTGCCTTGATCGCGCTGGACACTCCCGCCGCGCTGCGTGAGGGGTTGCAAGTCCCGATGCTCGACATCGAGACCGACGATGCCCCACGCGCCGCGGCGGCGCTCCGCGACGCGCCGGGCATCCAGGATGCGGCCATGTTCGGCCGGCACATCCACGCGACGGTCGACGACGCTGCCGCCGCACGGGAGACGATCGCAACCGCGCTCGATCGATCCGGCGTCGAGGTTGGCACCATGGAGGACATCACGCCCTCGCTCGAAGATGTCTTCGTGGCATTGGTCCGACAGGCCGGAGGCGCACCCGATGAGTAGGCGTCGCGGGATGGAGCGAGTGCCATGCTGAGCCGGCGTCGTCTGGGAGCCGTGGCGCGAAAGGAGATCATTCAGCTCCGTCGCGATTCGCGGAGTCTGACCCTCGCATTCCTCTTGCCCGTGCTGCTCGTCGTCCTCTTCGGCTATGCGATCACGTGGGATGTGGATGACATCGCGACGGCGGTGGTCGATCAGGATCAATCAGCTCGAAGCCGCGATGTGATCGACGCCTTTCGGTCGTCGGGCTACTTCGCCGTGACGCGTTCCCTGGAGCGACCCGGAGACATCGGCCCGCTGCTCGACCGGAGCGCCATTCAACTAGCGTTGGTGATTCCCCCCGATTTCTCAGCCGCGATCCGTACGGGCCGACCGGCCAAACTCCAGGCCATCGTCGACGGCAGCGACGCGAATACGGCGGGCATCATTCTGGGCTACACCCAAGCGGTGGCGCGGGCCTATTCCTCGGCCCTCCGGCTCGAAGGCCAGGTGCGCTCCGTGCCGGCAACCACCGAGAGCCGGGTATGGTATAACGAGGACCTGTCCAGCCGGAACATGATCGTGCCGGGTCTCGTGGCGGTGATCATGATGATCATCGCGGCCATGCTCACCTCGCTCACTATCGCGCGGGAGTGGGAGCGCGGGACGATGGAACAGCTCGCCGCCACCCCGGTCCATCGTTTGGAAGTTGTGATCGGGAAGCTCCTGCCCTACCTCGCGATCGGCCTGATCGATGTCGTGGTGGTGTCCGTGCTCGGCATCCTTCTGTTCGGAGTACCGTTTCGGGGCAACGCCGCCCTGCTCTTGATCCTGGCGACGGCATTCCTAATCGGCGCGCTTGGGCTGGGGATGTTCATCTCCGCCGTGGCCAAGAGCCAAGTGCTCGCGACCCAGCTCGCCATGATCGCGACCTTCCTCCCGGCGTTTCTCCTGTCCGGCTTCATGTTCGCCATTTCCGTCATGCCGACCCCGCTCCAAGCCATCACCTACCTGGTGCCGGCGCGGTACTTCCTGGTGGTCACGCGCGGCATCTTCTTGAAGGGTGTCGGCGTAGAGGTGCTCCGCGTGCAGGGTCTCCTGATGATCGCGTTCGCCGTCGCTGGCTTGGCATTGGCCACCCGCGTCTTCCAAAAGAGGATCCTGTGAACCCCGGGCGGGTGGAGCGGGTGTTCGAGATGATGCGGAAGGAGTTCCGCCAGATCTTCCGCGATCCGCGGATGCGGCGTGTCATCTTCGTGGCGCCGATGATCCAGCTCATCGTGTTCGGGTACGCCGTGTCGACCGACGTCCGCCACACCAGTACGGCGGTGGTAGATCACGACCGGACCCAGCGTTCCCGCGAGCTACTCGAGGCATTCACGGCATCCGGGTATTTCCGTATCGGCCAGGCCTCCACTCGTCCTCACGACGTGGTCTCGGCACTCGATCATGGCGATGCGGTGATCGGCCTGGTGATCCCGCGTGGCTTTACCGCCGATCTCGAGAGCGGTGGAAGCGCGAAAGTCCAGGTGCTGGTCGACGGCACCAATTCCAATACCGCGCTGCTGGCCCGGGGCTACGCCGAGCGGATCGTCCAACAATTCGGTGCCCGCGTCACCGGGGCCGACCCGAGCCAGACCATCGTGCTCGACGAGCGGGCCTGGTTCAACCCCGACCTGGCAAGCCGGAATTACAATGTGCCGGCGGTGATCGGCGTCATCATCACGCTGGTGTGCCTCCTACTCACTGCCCTCGCCGTGGTGCGGGAGCGGGAGATCGGCACTTTGGAACAGCTCCGGGTGAGCCCGCTGTCGGCCGGGGAGCTGATCGCCGGGAAGACCATCCCGTTCGGACTGATCGGGTTGGCGGATCTCTCCTTTGTTACCACCGTGGCACTCCTCTGGTTTGGGATCCCGTTCAGGGGAGCGCTGCCGCTCCTCGTTGGGAGCAGCGTGCTCTATCTCCTGCCGGCCCTGGGTGCTGGTCTCCTCATTTCGACCATCTCGAACACCCAGCAAGAGGCCTTCATGGCCACCTTCCTCTTGTTCATGCCCACGATCCTCCTGTCGGGGTTCATGTTCCCCGTGAGCAGCATGCCGGAGGTGTTCCAGTGGCTAACGCTCTTCAACCCGCTGCGTCACTATTTGGAGATCATTCGCGGGGTGTTCTTAAAGGGCACCGGCTTGGCGGAACTCTGGCCGCAACACCTCGCCCTCCTGCTGATGGGACCGGCCGTGCTCTGGTTTGCAGCGCGGCGGTTTCGGAAGACAAGCGACTAGCCCGTATCTGCGTTCCAGGTGTGTTCGAGGCGTCGGATGAGGGCCGGATAGATGAGCCACCGCCGAAACGGGTCAATCAACGCCATATAGAAGGATGTAAACCGGCTGACCGGCTTCACGTACGTGGCCCAATACAGCGTGTGCCCGCCAGCAGAAGGTACCAGCGCAAAGAGGAGAAACGAGTGGACGGTCCGGTTGATCACCTCGCCCACCCCCTCCCGCTCGAAGCTGTAGAGCGTGGTCCAGAAGAAGCGCTTCGAGCCCGGCGCCTCGAGCGATCGCGCGCGATCATCGTCGGACAGGCGATTGAGATAAGACCGGGCCGCGGCGCCCGCGACCTCCCGGTCCCAGCCGAAGGCTCGCCCCACCACCGAGCGGAGCCCGAAGAGCGCCCTGGACACCGGACCCAGCCCCGAGCGGGCCACCTCGACGAACACGTCGAGGACATCCGACACGGTAAGGGTCGGGCCGCCACACCGAAGTTCGATGCGCCACACGTCGTGGAGCGGCGCGTCGGACAGCAATTCGTGGGCCCGAAGATCGAGCGCACGAAACTCCGATGAGGACACGCGAGGATGGTCAGGCAGCCCGGCTCACCAGCGGGAAGGAAGGCTAGAGCGCACGTACTCTCTGAGTTGATTGGCGACGAACCGCAATGGAGCGACTGCTCGGATCGCATCAATCGCAGTTGCTTTTGCCAGCCAATGGGTGAATGGTGCGGTCATGAAGGAAGTGATCCGCACCGTGTCACTGAGCCTGGCTTACTCGATTCACACGGCCCTCGAGGCTGCCGGGATCGAGTCCGTGGTGCAGGGCGAGAACCTGATCGGCACGACCGCGCAGGGCGCGTCGGTCCTCGTGGTGCACGACGAGGACTTCGAGTCCGCTCGAGAGGTGCTGTCCGACTTCAACGCCGAGGCTTGATGAGTCGGTCGAGACCTAGGCGTGGCTGTTACCCTTCGGCGGTCGTTGGATCGATGACCGCCCGGACAGGTGAGATCCGATTCGCCGGGAATCCCCCCTCCTTCGCATGCCGCTGGATCGTGGCCTCATCAGGTGCCAGGTAGACGCAATAGATCTTGTCATCGGTCACGTAACTCTGGATCCACTGAATGCTGGGTCCGAGATCCCTCAGCACACTGCACGACTTCTGCGAAATCGCGTGAAGTTCCTTCGCCGAGAGCTTTCCCGCATTGGGAATGTCGCGTTCGATCACGAACTTCGGCATTCTCGGCCTCCTTCTCGAAATAGCAGTAACTTGCCGGCGACGCGTCCCATCCGGCACGCCGATCTCTAATGGGATCTTGAACTGCCAGCGGCCCGGCGCCTATCGCCGATTGCGTCAGGCCACGGTCGAGTCTGTGTTATCCCTCGGCTGGGACTGCCGGCGAGGCCTCGTTCCACATCCACCGGTAGGTCTGCCAGGCACCGTCGGCCCCCCGCTTGTACAGCACGGACCACTTGCCGTTCCGGGCCGCGACCTCGGGTCCGGCCGCTGGCGTCGGATCGACGTTCCAGGTGCCGTACGCGTAGGCGTAGTCGCCCATCGGGATGACCCCATCAACCGTGGCAGTCTGTTGCGCCACGGCAATGTCGTATCCCTGGGCCATGATCCCGAGGATCGCGTCATGACCCTGGGTCGGCGGGCCGTCCGGCTGTATCAGGACGGCGTCTTCGGCAATCATCGGTCCGTACGTCGCAGCGTCCGCTGTGTTCCACGCCGCCACGAACTCGCCTACCAAGGTCCGGATCGCCGCCTCGTCGGCCGCTGAGGTGTCGGGTGCGGCTTGCGGCGTGCACGCCGCAACGACGAGCACCGAAGCGAGGCCGAGCATCAGATTACGAAATCTCATTGTTCTTCCCCCAACCGAGTAGGTATCCAACGTGGCCGACAACCTGCGCCTGTCGATCACGGGAGACAGAGCGGAGCCCGCGCGCCAGGGCAGCTCACGGGGTCCGACAGCCTATTTACCGGCAAATCAGAAGGATAGCAAGCAAAGAGAGTTTCGAGGGGGACGATCGAGGCGGGGAGCCCCGCGCTGACTCGCGCACGGTCCTTCCAACTCCTTACTCCTTACTCGTCACTCCTCCCGTCACACGGGCGCCCCACCCCGATCCAGGCTCCGATACTGAATGGCCTCGCTCACGTGCTCCGTGGTGAGGTCCGGCACCGCCGCCAAGTCGGCTATGGTCCGCGCAATCTTCAACACACGATGATAGGCCCGGGCCGAGAGGCCGAGCCGGGTGATCGCAGTCTTGAGCAGGGCGTCGATGCCGTTGGTGATCCGGCACGTGCGCCGGAGGTCGCGCGGGGTCATGTGGGCATTGGCGTGGACGCCCTGTTGACCCTGGAATCGCGCGCGCTGCCGTTGGCGTGCCGCTTCCACGCGCTCGCGGATTGCGACACTCAACTCGCCGGAGTGCTTGGCCGCGAGGTCTTGATAGGCAACGGCGGGCACGGAAAGGTGAATATCGATGCGGTCGAGCAACGGGCCCGAGACACGTGACAGGTACCGCTCCACCGCGATCGGCCCGCAGCGGCAGGTGCGGGTCGTGTCGCCGTAATGCCCGCACGGGCAAGGGTTCATTGCGGCCGCCAGCATGAACCGCGCAGGATAGGTCAGGCTCATTGCGGCCCGGCTCAGGGTCACGACACCGTCTTCCATGGGCTGCCGCATGACCTCGAGCACGTTCTTCCGAAACTCCGGCAACTCGTCGAGAAACAACACGCCGCCGTGGGCCAGGCTCACCTCCCCGGGGCGCGGATGCGATCCCCCGCCGATGAGCCCGGCATCGCTGATGGTGTGATGCGGTGCCCGGAACGGCCGCACGGCCGAGAGCGCGTGGCCCGCCCGGAGCGTGCCCGCGACACTGTGAATTTTGGTTGTCTCGAGCGCCTCTTCGAGCGACATGGTCGGCAGGATAGTGGGGAGGCGGCGTGCCAACATGGTCTTCCCCGCCCCGGGCGGCCCGATCATCAGGATGTTGTGCCCACCGGCTGCGGCTATTTCGAGTGCGCGCTTGGCGACATGCTGGGCTTTGACATCAGCGAAATCGACGGTGTCGGCGGCGCGCTCCCGCATGAGCGCCGCGAGATCGACCCGGTGCGGCACCAGCGGGCGCTGCCCGGTCAAGAAACCGGATACTTCGAGCAGGGTCTGCGCCCCCCGCACTTCGAACCCTTCCACCACCGCGGCCTCGGCCGCGTTCGCCAGCGGAAGCACCATCCCGCTGAGGCCGGCTGCACGGGCGGCCAGCGCCATGGAGAGGGCGCCTCGCACGGGGCGGAGACCGCCTTCGAGGCCCACTTCGCCCACGAAGGCGTGACGCTCGAGCAGGTCGGGCGGGACCTGGCCGCTCGCCGCGAGAATCCCGAGCGCGATGGGCAGATCGAACGCCGAGCCCTGCTTCGGGATGTCGGCCGGCGCGAGGTTGATGGTGGTGCGCTTGAGCGGGAAGGTGAAACCCGCGTTGCCCAAGGCCGCGCTTACCCGCTCGCGGCCTTCCTTGACGGCGCCCTGCGGAAGCCCGACGGTCGAGAAGGACGGCAGCCCGTTCGAGAGGTCGGCCTCGACGTCTACCAGATAGGCGTCGACGCCGAGCACGGCTGCGGAAAACACGCGTGCAAGCATGGTAGAAGAACCGGTCGCTGGGACATCACACGGTACGCCACCGGCTGAGCGAGCGCGAGTCCTTTCGACGCATGAAGGCGCGAGGGTGTGCACCCTCGTTGGTGGACCTATGGACAGGTTCCCTAATCCTCCTCGCGGCGCGACATTTGGGAATCCTGTGCGAGGACGACCTCGTAGGGAACCAGCCCCATTGCGTCGACTCCGACCGGAGCATGCTCCGTGGCCCAGAGAGGCAGAGCGGCAGAGCAACTAAACCGCTTCCAATCGGTCCTGGGTGACCGCTACGCCATTGAAGGCACCCTCGGGACCGGCGGGATGGCCACGGTCTATCTCGCCCGGGACCTGAAGCACGGCCGCACGGTTGCGATCAAAGTGCTTCACCCCGAGTTGTCGGCCGGCGTTGGACCGGACCGGTTCCTCCGGGAAATCCAGATCGCCGCCAATCTCGTCCATCCGCACATCGTTCCTCTCCTCGAATCGGGGGAGGCGGGCGGTTTCCTCTATTACGTGATGCCCCTCATCGAAGGCGAGTCATTGCGGCAGCGGGTCGTGCGGGACGGTCCACTGCCAATCGGAGATTGTGTCCGCATTCTCCGGGACATCGCCGATGCCCTGGCATACGCGCACGCACACGGGGTCATCCACCGAGACATCAAGCCCGGCAACATCATGTTGTCAGGGCAGCATGCCTTGGTGACCGACTTCGGTGTGGCCAAGGCGCTCCGTGAGGCCGCACAGTCCGCAACGCTCACAACCGGGGGGCTCTCGATCGGCACGCCCACCTATTGCTCGCCGGAGCAGGCGGTTGGCGATCCAAACGTCGATCATCGTGCGGACATTTACTCCTTCGGCGTGGTCGCCTACGAGATTCTGACCGGTCGGCCGCCGTTCGTGGATCTCTCCCCGCAGTCGATCCTCTCGGCGCACGTGACCAAGACGCCGCCCCCCGTAACGGCCCACCAGTCGGCTCTGCCCCCGAGTCTGGCCCAGATCGTCATGCGGTGCCTGGAGAAGGACCCGGCCGATCGCTATCAGAGTGCGGAGCAGCTGACGGCCCAACTCGCGATGCTGTCGACCCCGACCGCCACGAGGCCCCTGGCTGAAAAGCGACCGATTTGGGGGCGGCGAACCAGGATTCGCATTCTCGCGGCCGCTGCACTCCTGACCGCTGTCGTCGTCTCGGTTGTCGTGCTGCGCTCCCGCTCTCGGCCGGCCCTCGACGCCAACATCATTGCAGTGACCCCCTTCGATGTGCTGGGCGGCGGTCTCGATACTTGGCGGGAGGGGCTGGTCGACATGCTATCGGCGAGCCTCGATGGGGCAGGTCCGCTCAAAGCCGTTTCACCATCCGCCGTCATCAAGGACTGGAGCGGGCGGACCGAGCCGAGGGCGGCTGCAGAGCTGGCTCGACGCCTTGGGGCGGGGTTGGTGGTCTACGGGCGGCTCGTTGCGGCCGGCGCCGATTCGGCGCGCGTGGCCGCCACGCTGTACGACGCCTCACTCAGGCAGATCATCGCCGAGTTCGGCTTCCGTGATGTCGCCGATCGCGTGGACCGGCTGGCCGATTCCGTCGCCTTGGGGATCATGATGGAGTTGAGCCGACGCCGGGCACTCGGGGCATGGCGCCTCGCCTCGCTCGGATCAGCCTCTCCAGCCGCCCTCAAGGAGTTCCTGCAAGGAGAGCAGCACTATCGACGCTTCGAGTTGGATTCGGCGCAGCAGCATTACGAGCGGTCGATCGAGCTGGACACGACCTTCGCGCTGGCGTACAACCGCCTCGCCTACACCCTCGGCTGGAGCCTCAGGGGTGACCCTGCCGTCTCCGCCTCCTTCCTCCGTGCCGGCGAGCTCAATCACGGCCTGGCCCGTCGCGAGAGTCTGCTGATTGCGGCAGATTCGCTGAGCGGAGCGTTGCGCGCATTTTCGGGCGACTCGGCCAGCTGGTCCATGTGGCTGCGAGAACTTCGCACCGTGGAGATGGCAGCGCGTGAGTACCCCTTGGATCCGCAGGTGTGGTACCAGCTCGGTGAGACACGCTATCACCGCGGTCCGGAGGTTGGCGTCACGAGCGAGGAGGCTCGCGACGCGTTCGCTCGAGCGGTCAGATTGGATTCGGCCTTTGTGCCGGCCTACCGCCATCTGGTGGAGCTGACCTTGCGACTCGACGGCCCGGAGGCCGCCCGAGCCGTACTGGAAGCCTATCTCGCGCGGGCGGGCCCGGGCCAGATCACCAATGCGGAACGCGTGACCTATGCCCTACTCGACCCGCAGACCGCTGAAACACTGGAGGTCGCCCAGATGCTGCAGGGGCTCTCGACCGAGGAGTTCTATCAGGTCTGGTACGACGTCAAGTGGTGGCCGGATACCGCAGAGAGCGCCATCCGGGTCGCTCGCGCCTGGGCGGCATCGGACACAAGGCTGACCTTACCGCTCACGCTAGGACAATCGCTGGCGTTCCGCGGGCACCTCGCTGCGGCCTATGAGCTGGCGGGAGACAGTATCCCGGCGCTTTTCGCCGGGCTCGCCCGATTGGGGCGAATCCCGGCCGACACGGCGCGCGCGGTGTTCGACCGATGGCTCCGCGAGCGGCGATGGCCCGGGATCTATGCGGCTCTGCCCTCCTGGGCAGAGGCGGGCGATACCAGCTCACTGAAGATCGCCGCAACTTGGTGGGATTCGCTCAGTGCGGAGGGCCCCGCCGCCTTGAAGGCCGCCGCAGGATTCTTCGCCCGGGTGACAGAAGCCTATCTCACTTTGGCACGAGGCGATTCTACCGGGGCGCTCGAACGCTTCGCCGTACTCCCCAACTGGCCCTGCTACACTTGTTTTCACGAGCAACTGGCCCGGGCGCGGATTCTCGTTGCCTCGGGGGGAGACACCGAAGCCATCGAGCTCCTCGACCACATGCCGTTCCTCCTCGAACAGGTGCCGCCGGTCGAGGCAGTCATGGTAGCGCTCGAACGGGGCCGGGTGCATGAGCGCCTGGGTCACAGAGAGGAGGCCATCCGGGCATTCTCATTCGTGACGGACGCGTGGCGGAATGCCGATCCGGAACTCCGACCCTTCGTGGAAGAGGCGAATACGATGGTCGAAGCCCTGGCTGGCGAGCGAGGACGCTAGATCTGCGAAGACGTCGGGCTGGGGCACGCCATGTGCGCCGCTCGCGGCGTCGATCTAGGATGCGATGGAGGGATCAGGACGCCGGTCGACGATCTCGAAGTGCTTTCTCGAGGCGTAGACCTTGACGCCGTAGTCGACGATCCAGAAATGCCCGTCGGGCGTGAGGCCCTGGGGACTCAGCCTATACCAGCGGTGAGGATCGATCTCGCGGTACTGCTTAGAATAGAGGGCATGCACGCGGGCGTAGAGTTCCCGACGATCGCCGCGCCTCCTCTCTGGCATCTACCAGCCCTCCGTCACGAATAGTCCTGTGTCTGCGTGCGCCTCCGTCAGGCGCCGGGGGAACAGCCAAGATACACGCCGCGGCCCGAGAGACAACTCGGGAAGCCCTTTGAAAAGCCCTAATGACCGCCCATCTCCAGACCTGACCTGAGACGATTCCCTAATACTTGGAGATCATGTAGTCCACGCCCTTCGCAACCGTGCCCCGCCACGCGGCTTCGATCTCAGCAGAATAATCGGGGTCGTACTGTCCCACCGTGGTGACCAAACTGTCAACGAACGGTGCATAAAGCGACGGGTCGATCGCCAGATCGTTCCGGCCGTGCCGTTCGGCCACGCGCCGGAGGAGGTTCCGCGCCTCTGGGTCCGGCTTGTTGGGAAAGAGCAGCAGCAGGCTCAACGCGTGACGCAGCAGGTTGTGCTGCCGTCTGAAATCGGTGTGGGCGAACCGTGGCCTCGCCTCCGGGCATACCGCAAAGAAATTCCGATAGAACGCGGGAATGAAGTCCGGCTCGGCGCAGCATCGCTCGTAGCTTGCTCGCGCCCGGTCGGACATGGCCTTCGTTCTGGCGCCGCCGGTAGTCGATTGGTCCACGGCTCGACCCTTGGTTGGCTCGGACATCAGAAACCGTACTCGAGCGCCGCGGTCCAGACCACGTCCGGGCGCAGCCCGTCGCGATTGAGCGGCCAGATGGCGTTGGTGATGATACTCAACCCGGCCGAGGTCAGGAACTTGAACCCGAGCGAGGCGTTGATGAGGTCATCGCGCGTGTTCGGGATGGCCGTCGGCTGGATGACGCGCCGAAACGGCGCCTGGATCACCACCTCACCGGGCAATTGAAGGCGATTGGCGCCAACTTGGAATTCCGATACGATGTCCACGGCAAGCGTGGCCCAGGGCGCCATCAATTGATCGAATCCGGCCGTCGCCAAGACCGCATCATTAGACAGCTCCCCTGAACGATACAGGTATCCCAGATTGGCGTGAGGCGAAAAGGCGCCGAACTGGGCGGAAAGAATCCCCATCCCCCGCAAGGCAAACTCGCCCGAGCCAAGGAAGTCTTCGGCGGTGCCGGTGGCAAACCTCGCATCGGCCAGCACGGCGAACTTTGCCCGCTGCGCCTCGCTGACCGCCACCTTGGCCCGGACCGCGAGGTCGCCGATGCCCGTCGCTGATCCCTCCACGAACCGTGAGGCGAAGAGATCCGGATTGTCGACGGTGCCACCGAAGAAGTGGGCGGCCTGGTTGCCCCCAAAGGGTACCACCTGGGCCTCGCTGCGGCCGCGGAGCGATGTGGTGATGATCGGCAGGGCGACGCCGATATCGAGCCGGTCCAGCAGGCCATACGTCACCACGAACGAGACCGCCCGAACGTTGATATCCAGGTCGAGATCCATTTCGATGAAGTCGTTTTCGAGCACTGGGATGCCCTGGAGGCTACAATCGCCCCCGAAGATGCTGTCGCACCCCGGGAAATCCGTGTTCGCGTGCGTGAAGTTGAGCCGGATGGCATCGAGGTCCACCCCGCGGAGGCTCTTGAAGTGAAGCGAGCTCACGCTGGCGCCGATCAACACCCGACCGCGCCCCAAGGTCTGCGCGCGCTCCGCAAAGATCGGCCCGGCGGAGGTGGACGTCGGGACCGGCACGCCTGCCTGGAAGCGAAACGTCGTCCCGCTACTGGTTGCACTGATCGGAATGTTCGAGACGTTGGCCCCAAGCGAGGATGTGAGAAAGGAAATCAGATTCCCGTTACTGGACACCGCTGACGGCACGAAATGCGCGCCGTGCGCCTGGACCGACGCGGGGTTATTGGGATCAGCCGTGCCAGCAAGGAACAGTTGGTCTTCGCCGGAACCGAAGATGAACAACTCATTGATCTGATCGCGCAACGCCTGGGCCTGGATGGACGGCGCCAGCGTCAACCCGGCAAGCAGGACCACAACGTATCGGCTCATCATTGCGGGTGTCGCTACTCCTCGGCGAAGAGCATGGAGGTGAGCCGCCATCTCCCGGACTCGTACTCGAGGGCGGCACTGTAGGGGAACGTTCGCTCGAGATCACGCGGCTCGAAATAGTGGTAGCGAGCAGTCCCCGTTGCGCGTGCGACACTGCCCTGGACATCCAGCGCGCGATCCACCGTCAGCGCCACCGTAAACCGTCGCACGTTTCGAAAGAGCCCGGCATATGCTTGCTCTTGCGCCTGCGTCATGCCCGGATACACCCGGCGGAGCTCGGCGATATCCCGCGACTCGATTGCTCGACCAAAGGCCAGAATCGCGCGCTCGACGCCGCGGCGGAGCTCTTCGGCCGTCGGCGGAGCTTCGACCGACGCGGCCGAAGCCGACGGGCCGGCGGTGACGGTCACCGTCACCTGCCCGGCACGTCCGGAGCTGGATGCAGCGATGCGAGCGGTTCCCATGGCAACGCCCGAGACGCTGCCCGTCGGCGAGACCGACGCGATGCTTGGGGCGTCGGATGACCAAGCGATCGCACGGTCGCCGAGTTCCCGTCCCCCGGCGTCCCTGAGCACGGCCATCAGGGTAAGGCTCCCCCCAACCGGAATCGTCGGTGCTCTGGGAGTGATCTCCACGGTTGCGACGGGAGCGGGCACGACCACCAGGGTGGCACCTCGAGAAATCCCTTCGCTCTCGGCGGTGATTCGGGTGCTACCCTCGCCGAGCGCGGTAACCATACCGTCGGGGGACACGTCGGCAACCGCAGGATTGCTCGAATTCCAGGTCACGGTTCGTCCCGCCACAGGCGTGCCGGTTGCGGTTTGCGGCTCCGCGGAGAAGACTCGGGTCGTCCCAACCACGAGTGTATCGAGCAGGGGAGCAAGCGCGATGGCGCGCACGGCGGAGTTCGCGGTAGCCGCCGGGCCACGGGGAGCAGCGGATGGGGACGGTGGTGCGAGAACCGTGATCAGGGCGCTGGCGAGCGCGTTTCCGCTCCGAGCGGTAATCGTGGCGCTGCCCGCAGCAACCGCGGTGACCATGCCGTTGGCCGCGAGCCGTGCTATCGACGGATCACTGGTCTCCAGTTCGATCGTTGCCTCGGGGATTGGGTCGCCGGCAGCGCCGACGGCCCGTGCAACGAGCCGGGACGCGTCGCCGGCCTGGAGCGTGAGTGATGGCGGGATGAGTTCGAGGCTCGCGACGACCGGCGGTGCCGACGGCGGCACGGCGGCATCCTCCACCGGGACGACCGTGCTCGCGGGCGCCGCGGAGTCGAGACCTCGCGCCAACATCCATGCGGCAACGGCAAAGACGGCAAGGGCTGGAACCGCCCAGCGGAGGACCGCGCCCCAAGAGGGCAAGCGTCTGGACGGATCCAGCGAGTTGCCTCCGGCCGCGGCGGCCACCTGCCGCCTCGTATCGGGGACCGGGCTCGTTGGGGTGCGGATACCCATGCTGATTCGCCTGGAGCGTCCTGCTTTAGCCAGCTCTACCATTTCCTTCCGAACAGCGGCACGCTCGCCCGTCGACGGGATGCCAACGGCCGTCACCGCCGCCGCGACGGTAGGCCAGCGTCGTTCCGGGTCCCGTGCGAGCATCCGCATGACGGCCTGCTCGAGGTCACGCGGACAATCGGGCCGGGTGTCGGGAATCGGCGCGGGATCCGCAGTGCATCGGAGATACATCAACTGCATCACGCTCTCGCCGATGAAGGGGCGGCTCCCCGTCAACATCTCGTAGCCGACCAAGCCGAGCGAGTATTGGTCCGACGCACCGGTCACCTCGCCGGCGGTGCACTGCTCGGGACTCATGTACGAGGGCGTCCCGACGACGCCGCCGGTTCGGGTGATGCTGTCCGCGGCAGATACCTTTGCGATGCCGAAGTCCGTCACGATCGCCCGGCCTTCCTCGTCCACCAGAATGTTCCCGGGCTTGATGTCCCGGTGGACGACGCCTCGGCGGTGGGCGTATTCGAGCGCCTCCCCGACCTGATTGAGAATGGCCTGCACCATGGCAACAGGAAGCTGCCCGCGTTCCTCGATGACAGAATCCAACCCCCGTCCGCCGACGAACTGCATGACGAAATAGAGCAGGGACCCGTGTTCCTTGACCACGTAGATGGGAATAATGTTCGGATGGGTCAGGGAGGCTGCGGTGCGGGCTTCTCGCTTGAAGCGCTCGGCAATCCCCTCGCCCGCAAACAAGGCGGGAAACATGACCTTGATGGCCACCTTGCGATCCAGGGCAAGGTCGTGCGCCAGGTAGACCACCGCCATGCCACCGCGACCCAACTCCGCGAGGATCTCATAGTCCCCGATAGTCGCATCGCGGAGGGCAAGGAGGATGGGATCCTCCTGACTCGTCACAGCCACGTCGGCCACCCGCTCGGTCATGCCCAGGTCCGGAAACAGCGCATTCGATAACCTACGAATGCGCTCGGGATTCCGCCATACCAGACCGGCCGAGCGCCGGGCGTTGGCGCGACGGATCGGTGATTGCGGGGGCGCACGAATTGTGGCGCAGAGCCCGCTAAGGGATGCGGCGGCCTCGCGCAGCGGTGGGGGGCAGCTCACCCAGACTCCAGGGCTGCCCCCATCGGAGCGCCGTCGTGGGCTGACCCTGAGGACGAGTGGGGACATCTGCCCCGTCGACGTCTGTCCACGGGGGCTCGAAGTCCGCCCACCGGCGGATGGCCGCCGGATCATGCAACGATTCCGATGAGCGGCGAATCATCGAGGAAGGAAATCCTGGGGAGGTGCTCGTGACGAATTGGCGGGGAGGTAGCACGCGTTGCTCATGGGTCGTACTCTGGCTCGCGGCATCGTGCGCCAGGCCGGCGTCCGATGGTCCGGCGCCACGGCCCTACGACCTGGCCTCCACCTTCGATTCGGTCGCCGCCGAATCGGCATGGCCTGGCTTCGACCCCCAGGCCATCCCGCTGGCCGTGTACGACGGCGCCACCACATGGATGTTCCGCCATCCCCATCAACTGGCAGGGTTTCAGTCGGTCGACAGTCTGCCCGAGACGCAAGTGTACCAAGGCCAGCATCCCCTCATGCGGGCGAACACCAGCCTCGACTGGGACGGGATACCGACAGCCACGCTCCTGCTCGACACGCTCACCAATCCGTCACCCCGGGCCTGGGCGCGCGTCGCGGTGCACGAGGCGTTTCACGTCTTTCAACGGGCACACTACCCCACCTGGGGTGGGAACGACGTGCACTTATTCGTGTATCCGATGACGGATACGCTCAACCTGGAGCTCCGGCGGCTCGAGACACTGAGCCTTCGCGCAGCCATGCTGAGCACCGATCGCGACGACGCAGCCTGTTGGGCCCAGGCGGCGGTCCACGCCAGGAAGGAGCGCTTCGGATTCCTCGACTCGGCGTCGGTCGCGTACGAACGCGGCACCGAAATGCTCGAGGGACTGGCGGAATACATTGGCGCGCGGGCCAGCGGGGCCGCGATCTCGGTCCCGGATCCGAGCTACCCCCCGGAGGACGTGCGGGCCAGAAGCTACGCCATTGGCGCGGCCATGGGTGACCTGCTCGATCGACTGGACCCGGCATGGAGGGCGACACTCGCTGCCCATCCGGACCGGCACTTGGACGAATTGCTCGAGCAGGCCGCGGCGAGACCCGAGACCCGCCGCTTCTGCGGGCCCGTGCCCGAAGACCTGCGAGCCCTCAAGACGGCCGCGCGGGCTGATATCGCCGACCTCGACGCGAGGCTGAGGGCCCGCCGCGAGGAGTTTCTGACTGCACCCGGGTGGCGACTCATTGTTGAAGCGGCCAACGCGCCACTCTTCCCGACGCGCTTTGATCCGTTGAACGTTCTGCGCGTCACCGACTTAGAGGTGCTGCATTCCCGACACCTCCAGTTGGGCAACGAAACTGGAACTGTCGAGATGTTGAACCGGTTGGGGCTCACGCTCGGCGACCACGGCCATCCGCTCTTCGCCGGCGTTCTTCGGTTGACCGTCACCGGCCTGCCCGCACCTCCGACAGTGCGAGATTCGAGTGGCGTTGTGATCGTCGAGGGAAGCGGGATCGTGGCGCGCTTCCGCGATGCGCGGACCGAAGTGGGGAATGGTGTGACGGTGGTGATTTTGGGGAGTAGGGAGTAGGGAGTTGTGCACGGAATGCAAAAAACACAATAATCGAATGCTGAGAGGCCGATCTGCGTCTAACCCGTTCCTCCACCAGCTACTTCAATTCTGCGCCTACTCCCCACTCCCTACTCCCTGCTCCCACGCTCAACAGGCTCTCCGCGTCCACCGTCACCTCGCCATAGCGGGCCACCCAGTGCAGGTGCGGGCCGGTGACCCGACCGGACGCGCCGACGGCACCGATCTGCTGTCCCTTGGAGACCAGATCTCCTTCCCACACATCCGTGCTGCTCAAATGGAAGTAGGCCGTGACCAGACCAGCTCCATGGTCGATATAGATGGCCTTCCCCGCCAAGTAGAAATCAGCCACCAGCGCCACCACGCCATCGTTGGCGGCGTAGACCGGAGCCCCCATGTCACCGGCCAGGTCGACCCCCATGTGCCGGCCGGTGACCTGGCCGTTATAGAGGCGGCCGCGGCCGAATTGTCCGGTTACCCGGCTCTCTCGAGGGCGAACGAACGGTCCAGTCCAAAGCCGCGGTGTTTGGTGGGCCTCGCGAGACACCTGGCGTGACCGCGCTCGCTCCCGCGCGATCCGTGCCGCGAGAGCCTCGTCGAGCGGGCGACCGAACTGTGGGGCCACGGTCAGCCGCTCCATTGGCGCGTTCCTCGGCGCAACCGGCAGGAGAACGCTCACGGTGTCGGTCCGATCGGCATAGCGAACGGTGAGGGAAACCGCGTAGCGCTCCGTGGCATCGATGGGGAGGCCTGCAAGAGTCCAGTAGGAGC
>DATHRW010000365.1:0-12031 GCA_035464955.1 Gemmatimonadales bacterium | reverse complement strand
GACGACCTCCGGCGCTACCTCGAGCGGAAGCCGGTACGGGCGCGACCGGACCGCTGGACCTACCGCGCATCGAAGTTCGTTCGGCGCCACCGGACTGCGGCAGCCGCCGCCGTGCTTGCACTCGCCTCGCTGGGCGTCGGGATGGGAACTGTCGTGTGGCAGGGGGCGGTGGCACGGCGTGAGCGGGATCGCGCCGAGGCGGCCCTGCGTCAATCCGAGAACGTCACCGAATTTCTGACGAGTCTGTTTCAGGCGGCGGATCCGAGGGAGGCGACCGTGGACACGGCGGTGGCCCGCGCGATTTTGCGGCGAGGTGCAGCACAGGCGGAGGCGCTTTCCAACCAGCCGCTCCTCCAAGCGCGGATGCTCGATGCGCTCGCCAAGGTGTTCAACAGCCTCGGCGAGTACCGGCGAGCCCTCGAGATGGTGAACCAATCCCTCGATCTCCGCCGTGCCAATTTAGAGCCAGGCCATCCCGACATCGGGATGAGCCTTAGGAGTCTGGGCCGAACGCTCCGTGCGCTGTCACAGTACGAGGAGGCGGAAGCGGCATACCGTAGTGCGCTCGAAATCTTCAAGACACGCCCAGGTCCCGAAAGCTCCGAGGTCGCGAGCACGCTCGAGGACCTCGGCTTTCTCATGCCATACCTCGCCAAGCCCGCTGACGGGACGCGGTATTACCGTGAGGCGTTGGCACTCAACCGCCGCCTCCACGATGAAAGTCACCCCGCGATCACCGCCGACCTCCTGCTGGTTGGGCTATCACTTCGGCGCCAAGGCCGTTATACGGAAGCCCTTTCCTTGATCCGCGAAGCAGTCGCACGGTATCGCAGTGACCCCGGAGAGGACAACGCCGAAACGGGCCGGTCGCTGTTTCACCTGGCCGATGTGATAGTGGAGAGCGGCGGCGATTTTGCGGAAGCCGAGGCACTGTACCGCGAAGGCATTGCCATCCGGCGGCGGGCAGCGGGCGATCGAGACCTCGGAGCCATCCACGGACTGGAGAATCTCGCGAGCCTGCTTTCGGCACAGGGAAAGCACGAGGAGGCCGAGAGTCTTCTGCGCGAAGCGCTCGATTTGCGGTTGAACGTACTCGGGCCCGACTCACCAAGCGTGGCGAACTCGCTGAGCCTGCTTGCCGGCGAGCTAGCCGGCCGAGGCCGGGTGGACGACGCGATTCAGTTACAGCGTCGCGCGCTCGCTACGTGGAAACAGGCAGTGGGGGGCGAGCACACCAGCATTGCAACCGCCATGCTGGAACTCGGCAAGATGTTGACCGCGGCCGGCGAGTATGACGAGGCGGAGACGCTCATGCGGAGCGGCCTCGCGATGCGCATCCGAATCCACAGGCCCGAACATGTGTTGGTCGGACTCGCATACAGGGACCTTGGTGAACTGCTCACCCGTCGCCGCATGCTCGAGGAAGCGGAATCGTCCCTGCTGCAAGCAGTCAGAATCCTGGCGCTTCATCAAACGCCGCGCCACGTAGACCTCCGCCGAACGAACGAGCAGCTGGCCATCCTGTACGACGCGATGGGACGGGCCGATGTGGCTGCGGACTATCGGCGGCTCGCGAAGCAGTAGCGGCACCTCGTCGCCAGAAACCGACAGAGTCGCTAGATTTCGAGCACCTCCACGAGGAGCGATCATGAGCAGAGATGCCGGCGCATGCCTGCGCGCTTCGAACTGCGTGCTCGCCCTCAGGCATGTCCTGCTGAGGAATTTCCTTCCCAGAAACGCCCGCCCGGGAATCTTTGCCCCACCCAACTGACGGCCCGGCTCTAGCCGGGCTACGAGACCCTGACATACCGATGACGACCGAGCCGCGCGGGCACCTGTCGCGTGGCAGTGACGGCGCAACAGGCCCTCGAATCCACTGACGTGGTGGGGAGGCGACATGGCGAAAATCTCCGTTCCCGCCGACCAGGTGTTCCCGACGCTCCAGAGCAACATCCTGGTCGACGGCTTTCATATCGTGATCGACCTGGAGCGCTCGCATGGAACAACGATGGTCGATGCCCTCACCGGCAACGAATACCTCGACTGCTACTCCTACTTTGCGTCACTGCCGATTGGGCACAACCATCCCAAGATGGCGGACGAGGCCTTTCGTGCGTCGCTCATGGCCGCGGCGCTCAGCAACCCCGCCAACAGCGACGTCTACAGCCGGGAGTTTGCGGGCTTCGTCAGGACGTTCCGCGAGATCGCGGTCCCGCCGGAGTTCCGCTACCTGTTCTTCGTTGCCGGCGGCGCACTGGCGGTGGAGAACGCCATGAAAGCGGCGTTCGATTGGAAGGTGCAACACAATCGGGCCCGCGGCATCGAAGGCAGCGGCAACGCCATCCTGCATTTCCGCGACGCGTTTCACGGGCGGAGCGGCTACACGCTGTCGGTGACTAATACCGATCCGGTGAAGATCGCCGACTTTCCCAAGTTCGATTGGCCGCGGATCTCGAACCCAACGCTCCGGTTCCCGGTCGATGACGCGGCGGCCAAGGCCGCCGAAGACCAGGCGCTACGCGAAGTCGACGATGCCTTTGCCCGCGACCCCAACGGCATCGCCGCGATCCTGATCGAGCCGATCCAATGCGAGGGCGGCGAGAATCACTTCCGGCCCGAGTTCTTCCAACGCCTGCGCGAGATCGCTGACAAACGCCAGGCGCTGCTCATTTTCGATGAGGTGCAAACAGGGATGGGGGTGACGGGCACGATGTGGGCGTTCCAGCAGCTCGGCGTGGTGCCCGATCTGGTCGCGTTCGGCAAGAAGACCCAGGTCTGCGGCATCATGAGCACCACCCGCATCGACGAGATCGAGAAGAACGTGTTCCACGTCTCGGGTCGGATCAACTCGACCTGGGGCGGGAATCTGGTGGATATGGTTCGCTGCGCCCGGTATCTCGAGATCATGCGGGAGGACCGCCTGGTCGAGAACGCGGCCGCGGTGGGCAAGGTGTTCAAACAGGAGTTGGAGGCAGTCCAGGCGGACTTCCCATCGGTCACCAACGTGCGCGGTCGCGGTTTACTCCTGGCGTTCGATCTGCCGGACGGGAAGAGCCGGAACGACCTGCGGCAACGCTGTTGGGATGCCGGGCTCGCGACATTGACGTGCGGCCCACGGTCGCTCCGCTTCAGGCCGTCGCTGGCGTTTACGGAGGAGGATGTCGCCGAGGCGATCCGGTTGCTGCGTTCGGTGATGACGTAGCCGGCGGACGCTCAGCAGCCGCGGGTCGCGTACCACACGGCCGGCCGGCCGGTGTCGGTCAGATATCTGACCCACGCGGTCGTCTGCCGAACCAGCGCGTCGGGGTCACCACAGCCGGTGGGAGTCCGGATGCGGGCGTGCATCCAGGGGCCATCGAACGCAATCGCCTCCACCTCGAAGTTGTAGCTCCCACCCTCACTCCGTGCTAGATCCAGCTGGATGGGCGCGCCACCCGGTCCCTCGGCGAATTCCGGCTCCAGTTCGTCCGCGTTCCAGAGGAAGCCGCCCATCTCGCGAAAGTGATCCGGCCAGAGCACCCACGTGGTTCGCCCGGCGTCGAGCGCGACCCAGCCGAGCTCCGGAGTGCTGTCACGACCGAAACCGAAGATCACACGCGCCCACTCTTTCGACGAGGTCAGGCTGTCGAGCGGCAGCCCGACGCGTTCGTAGCCGACCTCGAGCGAGTTGTCGGTCATTCCTTCGATGGACACTTCCATGCGGTAGCACCAGGAGTACTCCGGCACGGAGCGCAGGATGTAGCGCACGATGATCGGCGCCTCATCACCCGGTGCGGCACGAATCGTCATCGTGTCGCTCCGCCGGCCGACCACTGAATCCGGGAAGGTGACCACCCCGATGCCCCGGTCGACCCGAGTCCCGACGGGGTGGCAACGAGGCTCGTTCCTCCCTCCGCGACCGGGTCAGCAGCCACAAGACGAGTCCGATGAACAGCGCGGTGAGAGCGATCTTCATGGTCATGAACCTCGCAGGCGGGGGCGGCACGAACTCGATCGGTCGAGGCCCGCGTCTTCACTCATAGTAACAACCGACTCGCCGAGTCATCGTGCTCATCGCACCGTGGAATGGTAGGACATAGGTAGCGCATCGCGGGCAATCATTCTACCCTTTTCTCCCATTGGCCGCCCGATGACGTCCCGACCCGCAGGCCGGAGACGAGCTCCATGAATCCGCCCGCCGAAGCGCCACCCGCAGACCCCACCCTGCTCGTGCTCGCGGCCGGGCTCTCGAGCCGCTATGGCTCGCCCAAGCAACTGGCGGGCGTCGGCCCCGGCGGGGAGACACTGCTCGAGTACGCCGTGTTTGATGCCCTTCGGGCCGGGTTCGATCGTGTGGTGATCATCGCGCAGCCGGCATTCCGGCCGGCGCTCGAGCAACGCCTCGAACGAGCACCCTGTCCCGTCACCGTCTGCGAGCAACCCGCAGACGCCTTGCCGCCGGGCCGCCGGAAGCCATGGGGTACCGCGCACGCGGTGCTCGCTGCTGAGGCCCATTTGCCCAACCCATTCGCCGTCATCAACTCGGACGACTTCTACGGCCAGAACGCGTACCAGTTGCTCGGCGGCTTCCTCCGGACCGACCCGGGCGAGCCCGCGCCGGTGTTCGCGCTGGTGGGATACCGCCTGCGCGACACCCTATCCGACGTGGGAGGCGTGGGGCGTGCCGTCTGCCGGCACCTGAACCGACGGCTGACGACCATCGCCGAGGTGACCGAAGTCCGCGAGACCGAAAGCGGCATCAGGGGCCGCGGCGAGAATGGCGAAGCCCTTCACCTGACCGGCGAGGAGACCATTTCGATGAATGCCTGGGGCTTCACGCCGGCCCTCTTTCCGCTCCTTCGGCGCCGGTTCGACGCATTCCGAGGCGAGCACCAGCAGGACACCGACGCCGAGTTCCGGTTGAGCACCGAAGTGAATGGCCTGGTTCGGGCGGGCGAGGCGGCGGTCGAGATTTTGCCGACGTCCGGGACGTGGACCGGCATGACCCATGCGGGCGACCATGCCCGGGTCCAGGCATACATGGCGGAGCAGGTGGCGGCAGGGCGGTATCCCCCTTCCCTCTTTTGACGCCGGGTAGCGCATGCAACTCGATCGACTGGATTGGGCCGTGGTCGCGGTGTACGGTGTCGTGGCGTTGGTGGTGGGCCTCATGTTCACCCGCCGGGCCGGACAAGGCGTCCAGGAGTTCTTCCTCTCGGGCCGGAAGCTTCCGTGGTGGCTCTTGGGCACGTCCATGGTGGCCACGACCTTCTCGACCGATACGCCGAACCTGGTCACCGACCTGGTCCGAAACGGCGGCGTGAGCCAGAACTGGCTCTGGTGGGCTTTCCTCATTACCGGTATGCTGACCGTGTTCATCTACGCCAAGCTCTGGCGCCGCTCGGGCGTGCTCACCGACATCGGCTTCTACGAGCTGCGCTATTCCGGCAAGCCGGCGGCCTTCCTGCGCGGGTTCCGCGCGCTCTACCTGGGCATCTTCTTCAACGTGATGATCATGGCCACCGTGACCCTGGCGGCCATCAAGATCGGGAACGTGCTCCTGGGCGTGGACAAGGTGACGACGGTGGTGCTGGCCGGCGGGGTCACGGTCATCTACTCCGCCACCGCGGGACTCTGGGGCGTGGTGGTGACCGACTTGTTGCTGTTCGCCGTTGCCATGACCGGCTCGATCGCCGCGGCGTACTACGCCTTGAACCTGCCCGAGGTGGGCGGGCTGGCCGGCATGGTGCAGCATCCCGCGCTCGAGGGCAAGCTGAGCCTGCTACCCGACTTCTCCGACGGCACCACCGTGCTGGCCGTCCTGATCGTCCCGATCGCGGTTCAGTGGTGGAGCACCTGGTATCCAGGGGCGGAGCCGGGCGGCGGCGGCTACATCGCCCAGCGGATGCTGGCGGCGCGGACCGAGCGCGACTCGTTGCTGGGTACGCTCTGGTTCAACATCGCCCATTACGCGCTCCGGCCCTGGCCCTGGGTGATCGTGGCGCTCTGTTCGCTCATCGTGTATCCCAGCCTCGACTCGATCATGCTGCGGTTCCCGAACCTCGATCCGTCGATCGTGCGGCACGATCTGGCCTATCCCGCCATGCTGGTCTTTCTGCCGCACGGGCTCCTGGGGCTCGCGGTGGCCTCGCTGGCCGCGGCCTACATGTCCACCATCAGTACCCACCTCAACTGGGGCTCGTCCTACATCGTGGGCGACTTCTACCGCCGCTTCGTGGCCCCGAACCAGAGCGACAAGCACTACGTCATGGTCGGCCGGGTGTCGACGGTGCTCCTCATCGTGCTCGCCTCGCTCCTGGCGCTCGTGCTCCAGAACGCGCTCCAGGCGTTTCAGATCCTGCTCCAGGTGGGCGCGGGCACCGGGTTGATCTTCCTGCTGCGTTGGTTCTGGTGGCGGGTCAACGCGTGGAGCGAGATCACCGCGATCTCGGTCTCGTTCCTGGTGGCGGTGTACTTCCAGTTCGTGCACCAGGCCCTGGGCTTTGCGGCGCTCGACCCGTCGCTGACGCTGGTGATCGGCGTCGCCATCACCACCCTCGCCTGGATCGCTGTCACCTTCATGACGCCGGCCACCGACCGGGCCACGCTGCAGAGCTTTTACGACCTGATTCACCCCATGGGCCGCGGATGGCAGAACGCGGTCGAGACGGACCCGAGCGCGCAAACGGGAAGCCTGAGCGCCGGCCTCCTCTGCTGGTTTTTGGGATGTGTCGCGGTCTACTCGGCGCTCTTTTGCACCGGGTACTTCCTTTATGGTAATCTGCTCGCCGCGGCCGTGGCGTTGGCGATGCTGGTCCTGGCCGCGGGATCGCTGATCAAGCTGTTCCCGCGGGTGGGCCTGATCAGCTGAGCGCGCGGGACTAGACTGTTGTGCTGGAGGCGCCGCCCGACGGCACGGCGATGAACAGATCGCGGGCCGTGGGCGGCCTGTCGAGCCGGGACGTGTAGAAGCCCTCCGCCAGCGCCGCCAGGAGGTCGGCGGCCTGGTCCGCGGCGGTGAGCGCGACCATGCACCCGCCGAAGCCCGCCCCGGTGAGGCGGGCACCATGGGCACCGGCGGCCATGCTGAGTTCGACCAACTCGTCCAGCTCCGGGCAGCTCACTTCGTAGTCATCCCGCAGGCTCTCGTGCGACCCCACCATCAGCCTGCCGAAGTGTGCCGGCTCGTTTCGGTGCATGGCATCGATGGCCTGCGCCAGCCGGTCGGCCTCGGTCACCACGTGCCGAAACCGCTCCAGCAACGGAGTGTCGAGTGCACGGTCGGCGACGGCGAGCAGCTCCTGCACCGAACGGCCGCTCATGAGCGCCGCGTAGTTCTTCCGCCGCTTCCCATCGAGTGCACTGCAAACCGCATCGAGCGCGGCACGGCATTCCTCGGTGCGTTGGTTGTATGCCGCCTTGGCCGCGCCGGATTTCTCCGCCCGGATCAGGGTCGACGCCACGACGAAGGCCCAGCCGTCGGGCACCGGCACGTGCTGGAGCCTGAGCGGGGCGAAGTCGATGCGGCACGCGTTGCCCGGTTTCGCCCCGACACAAATGGCCTGGTCCATCCCGCCGCTCTTGGTGCCGACATACACCTCGGCGCGGGCGAACTCGTCCATGAGCTGCATCCGGTCAGCCGTGGTGCCGTGGTGCTCGAGCAGCGTCAAGCCGCTCGACACCACCAGGGCGGATGACGAACTCAAGCCGGTCGCAACCGGGACCGTGCTCTCGAGCACGCCGTCGAACCCGTGGCGCACGCCGTGGTCGCGGTGGAGCGCCTGGGCCGCGGCCTTCACGTAGTTGCCCCAGTGCCCCGGAGGCGAGTGGGGAATGTCCTCGCCCAGCTCGAACTCGACCGCATCGAACTGCGCGTCGCGATTCACCAGATGCACCCGCGAGTCCGACCGCCTGCGTGATAGGATCGAGATCGCGTATTGAATGGCGATGGGAAAGACCGGGAGGCCATTGTAGTCGGTGTGCTCGCCGATCAGGTTGACCCGGCCCGGCGCGCGGATCAGGTGTGACGGATCGGCGCCGCCGAAGTTCGTGCGGAAGGTGTCGGTGAGCCCCACCAGTTGATCGGTCTGATCGGTCATGGCGTCCTATGATGCGGGTGTGGTGACGCAGCGGGACAGATGACGCTCCCACGCGTGGGTGGCGACCCGGCGCAGGCAGCGCGGACACCGCATGCAGCACGGGGCCACGTGCACGATGCCCGGCTTTTCATGACATGGGCAGCGGCAGTCCTCGCTCGAGGGATCGAACGACGGGATCGTCACGACTACTCCTGGCCCGTCTCAGGGACTATCGCGGTTCCCGATGTCCACGGCCACCCGCCACACCCCGGTCGAGTCGCGCCGCCAGATGGTAACGTAATGCCCCGAGCCGACGATCGAGTCGCCGCCCTCAGCCGTTTTGACCCGGCTCATCCAGCGGCCCAGGGTGTAGCCCAGGTCGCCGCCCGCGCCTACCGCCGCATCGGTCGGGGTCCATTCGAGGCTCGGCCCGTCGGGGGAGAGGTTGGGCGCCATAAACTCCCTGATGGCTTGTTGTCCGTCGATGCGGTCGCTCGAGGTATACATCACCCCGTCGGCCCGGAAGTGATCGGCCCACCCGTCGGCGCCGCGCTCGGCGGTCTCGTAGGCGAACAGGCTGTCGGCGCGGAATAGCGATAGCCGATCGGCCTCTGAAGACCGAGGCTCCTCGCGGGCAGCGCAACCGCCGAGCACGACCAGGATGGCTGGGAGGGCAAGCGGACCGAGGCGGATCATGGAAGTCTCCGGGTTTCAGCGAATGCCGGTGTCGAAGTCGAGCGTTACCTGGGCGATGGTGCCCGGCTCCACCCGGACGGCGCGGGTCTGTGAAGTTGGCGCGAGGAGGGGGGCGCTCGCGTCCGGCACGATGATGTAGTCGCCCGCGGGAAGCGCGATGGTGAAGCGACCGTCTGCGTCGCTTCGGAATTGTGCGACCTCGCGCCCGCCGCTTCGTACATGGAACAGGGCTGCGAACGGCGCGTCACAGGGCGCGCCGACCGTGCAAACCGGCTGGATGGGGCCTAGCCGCACCGTGCCGTCGATGCCGGATCCCTCTTCCGTGGCCGTCCCGGCGCAGGCGAGGGAGGCCACGAGCAGGGTCGCCAGAAGCTTGGGTCCGGACATAACTACCTCCGACTACCTCTTGCGAAAGGGTGGCTCGGAACGTCGGGCAGGCCGGTCCAGGGCCCTGCCGACAGCCATGGAGACGAGCGCGAGCGATTCCGCCCCCACAGGGAGCTCGGGCGTCATCGGTTGAGCCCCGCCACCAGCCGGCGGACCGAGCGCCGGGGCAGGAGTCGCACGGCCCAGGTGCTGAACTTATTCGCCACGCCGGGGACCACCAGGGCCCGGCCGCGCTGCCAGCCGCGGTAGCCTATCTCGGCCACGGCGCGGGCCGCCATCGACGAGGTCCGGCGCAGGAGCTTCGACCCTTCGGTGCCGGCGCGGGCGGCGAACTCCGTCGCGGTGGGTCCGGGCGAGAGGCACGACACCTTGAGTTTGCTGTCCGCCACCTCCACGGCCAGCGCCTCGGTGAACGACTGCACGTAGGCCTTGGTGGCGTAGTACACCGCCATGAAGGGACCGGGCTGGAAGGCCGCGGTCGACGCCACGTTCAGAATGCCGCCCCGGTTCCGGGCCAGCATGCCGGGCAGGAATAGCCGGGTGAGCACGGTCAGGGCGGTGACGTTCAACTGGATCATGTCCACTTGGCGTTGGAACTCGAGTTCCGCGAACGGGCCGCGGGTGCCGAAACCGGCGTTGTTCACCAGCACGTCGACGTCGATTCCGTCGGCCAGCATCATCTCGTGGATGTCGTGCGCGGCCGAGGAGCGGACCAGGTCGCGGGCCAGGACCCGCACCGTAACGCCATGTTGAGCGCGGAGTTCCTCAGCCAGGGCCAGGAGCGCCTCGTTCCGTCGCGCCACCAGGACCAGGTGGTACCCGTCGGCGGCAAACAGCCGGGCCAGTTCGAGCCCGATGCCCGACGACGCTCCGGTGATGAGGGCGGTTTCTCTCGCGGGCTCTTGATCGGTGTCGGTCATGTGTTTCCTCGCGTCGCTTGCCAGTGAGGCAACTGGGCTGCAGCTTGGGGCTCTGGTGCAGGAGGCCACACCCAATAATCTCGGAGGCAGCCATGGCTGAGTCGAAGCCACAAACATTTGCCAACCATGCCCGCCTTGTGCCGGGCTTC
The DNA here is from genome assembly GCA_035464955.1 of Gemmatimonadales bacterium. Taxonomy (GTDB): domain Bacteria; phylum Gemmatimonadota; class Gemmatimonadetes; order Gemmatimonadales; family GWC2-71-9; genus JABDII01. The sequence continues at coordinate 1,822 of DATHRW010000365.1, read as the reverse complement.
CACTTCCTCACCTTCGGCCTGCTCGCCATCAACCTCGGGTGGTCCATATATCGCCTGGTGAAGCTTCCGAGCTGGGACGCGGCAGTGTTGCTCGGCCTCGCCGTGGCACTCGTTCTCCTCTTTCTCTATGCTCGTCTCTTCGCGATCACTGTTCAAGACCGCGTGATCCGGCTCGAGGAACGGCTCCGGATGGCCACGCTCTTGCCGCCGGACCTGAAGTCCCGGATCAACGACTTTACCCCGGCCCAGCTCATTTCGCTCCGCTTTGCGTCCGACGCCGAGCTTCCGGCTCTGGCCAAGCGGGTATTGGACGAGGGTTTGACCGACCGGAAGGCGATCAAGGTGCTGATCAAGGAGTGGCGGGCCGACTACCTGCGGGCCTGAGGCTGGACCGGGCCTGGACCTCCAAGTCGAACGCCCTCGCGCCGATTGCTCGGTGCGAGGGCGTCGTCCATTGGTCGGACTCTGTCGGGTGTCACCCTCCGGCTGAGCTTTCCGGCTCGACCGGAGTTTCTTCCAGCGCCTTCTTTTCTTGGATGAGCCGGTCCGCCAGCTGTTGGTCGGTGAGGCCGGCCTTGGCGCGGATCTGCTTGATCACGTCGACCATGTGGTTCTCGATGGTTTCCATTTCCTTCATGGCCGCGCCGCTGTCGCGGAAGCCGCGGGTGGCATCGATGGCGAGGCCGTTGAGTCGCCGGACGTCGGCGATCAGGAGATCGACCGTGCTCCGCAGGTTCCGGTGCCGGCGGCGCTCTTCGGCCGGCTCGATCCGCACCGACTCGAGCACCATCTCCACCACCCGGAGGCGACCGGCGGCCCAGATGATCGCGGCCAGGAACAGGAGTCCCGCGCCGACCCGGGTTGCCGGATCTTCCACGTAGTAGAGGGTCAGCCCCAGTCCGATCACGGCGAAGGCGAGGCCGACTGAGAACAGGATGGTCTGGAAAGTCCAGCGGCAGGATGCCATGGACGTCCCCGCCTGCTTGGGTCGGAAAGGAACAGCCCCGTTCGAAGGTACGAAGCCGGGCCGGAACCCGCCAGCGAAAGATGATGGAGGGGCAAGACTGGGGCCAACGTGGCCGGCGGGCTTATCGGGGGGTGGAGCGGGCGACTGAGCGGGCGGTATTGCAGATCGCTCCGGTTCAATTCCGATACGGTGGGCGGAGATTGGGTGCCGCATGGAGGCGGGGTACCGGCGTATACCTCTGGGCATGACCATGGAGGCAGTGCTCGAGCGGTCGCGGCGGCTCATGCGGCTCCGGCATTACAGCCACCGCACCGAGGCGGCCTACGTCGGCTGGATTGTCCGTTATCTCCGGTTCCACCGCTATCGTAATCCTATCGAGCTTGGCGGGGCCGGCATTGCGGCCTTTCTCAGCCACCTGGCCCAGCGGGGGCGGGTCAGCGCATCGACGCAGAACCAGGCGTTGAGCGCGCTGCTCTTTCTCTATCGTGAGGTGTTGGGCGTGCCGCCGGGGCATATCGGTGGGATCGTCCGGGCCAAGCGGCCCAAGAAGTTGCCGCTGGTGCTTGCCAAGGCGGAGGTGCGGCTGGTCTTGGCTGAGCTGTCCGGCGCCAAGCGTTTGATCGCGGCGCTCCTTTATGGGAGCGGGCTTCGGTTGATGGAGTGCTTGCGGCTTCGGGTGAAGGACATCGATTTCGAGGCCAACCGGATTATCGTGCGCGAGGCCAAGGGTGGGCGTGACCGCGTGACCATGCTGCCGGCCCGGCTCAAGCCGGCCCTTCGGGCTCATCTCGAGCGCGTGCGAGCCGTTCATGCGCGGGACCGGGCCGGGGGGGCGGGTGGGGTCGAGCTGCCGGC
>DATHRW010000364.1:0-9192 GCA_035464955.1 Gemmatimonadales bacterium | reverse complement strand
ACGGTCCACGTGCTCTTGGGTCGGATGCCGTCTGGGTTTTCGGTCGAGACACCGGCGTATGCCGCATCGAATATCTGGGTCGGGCTGCTGAAGTTGGCCAGCCCCGGAATGCACCCCTCGCAGGCACACGAGCCGAAGGCCACCAAGATCTTCGACTTGCGTCGTAGCAATTTGGCCAGCACCTCGTTCTCGCTGTTCCGGATGCCGCCGTTGAAGAGCGTGAGGGTGATCGCGCCGTCGGCGAATGCCTCGACGTCTTTGTACTTGGCATCCATGGCCACCGGCCAGAAGGCGACGTCGAAATTCGCATCGACGTCGAGGATCTTCTCGTGGATGTTGAGCACCGCGATCTCGCATCCGCCGCAGGATGCAGCCCAGTACATCGCGAATTTCGGTTTGTCGCTCATCCCCCCACCTCCACAGCGGCCCCTGCCTCCGCCGCCGGTTGGGCTACCGTAATTTCCGGGCGTACAGGCACCCGTCCCATCCAATGGAGCGGGCCCATGGCCCTGATGTCTTCAACTGCGGTCTCGATGGCCTTCGCCAGCTGGGCTCCCTCGGCGGCGCTGGCCCAGACCAGGCGCACCCGTTCGGGCTCGATGCCCACCCCGGCCAGGGTCCTCTGCAGCAACCGGAACCGCCGGAGCGCCTTATAGTTCTGCTCGAGGTAGTGGCACTCGCCGGGATGGCAGCCGGTGAGGAGTACCCCATCCGCGCCGCCGGCAAAGGCGCGGAGCACGAAGGTCGGATCTAAGCGGCCCGAGCACATGAGCCGAATGAGGCGCACGTTTGGTGGGTACTTGATCCGGGCCGTGCCGGCCAGATCGGCGGCGCGGTAGCTGCACCAGTTGCAGGTGAAGCCCACGATGACGGGTTCGAACGGCAGACGTTGGTCGCTCATGATGGTTCCTCGTCCCGGGCCGGCGGCGGTCACACAGCCACGAGATCCAGTGGTTCCACATTGCGCAGCAGCAGTCCGTCGATTTGCGACAGGATCTGCTCGTTGCTGAATCCCGTGCCGGAAATGGCCCCCGCCGGGCAGGCGGCGACGCACGTACCGCATCCCTGGCAGAGGGCGGCGTTGATCTCGGTCACCTCGCGCTCTGCCACGAAGCTGATGGCATTGAACGGGCACAGGTCGTTGCAAATACGGCAGCCCGAGCACCTGGCCTCGTCCACCGTCGCCCGGATCGGCTCGAGTTCGATCTCGCCTTGCTGGATACGGCCGAGGACACGCGCGGCGGCGGCCGCGCCTTGGACGACGCTGGCCGGGATGTCCTTCGGGCCCGAGACGCACCCGGCGATGAACACGCCCTCGGTCATGGTCGCCACGGGGTCGAGCTTCGGGTGTTTCTCGATGAACCAGCCGTTGGCGCTGCAGGAGATACCGAATTTCTTGGCGACATCCCCGGCGTCCCGCCGCGGCTCCAGTGCGGCCGACAGAATGGCCATGTCAACGGGAATGCGACGCTGGTAACCGGCCAGGGTGTCCTCCACCTGAATGATCAATTGGCCTTCTTCTCCAAACATGCGCGCTGCGTCCGTCACTTCGGCCACTTTCCCCCGGACGAAGAGGGTGCCTTCTTCCAGGACCCGCTGGTAGAACTCGTCATAGTCCTTCGCGGGGGTCCGCATATCGATATAGAAATTGTAAACCGTGGCCCCGGTGCGTTCTTTGACCAGGTGAGCAAATTTGAGGCTCTGCATGCAGCAGATCGCCGAGCAGTAGGTGTTGTAGTTGCAGTCACGGCTTCCGACGCAGTGGATGATGCCCACCGTGCGCGGGATGCGCTTCCCGTCGCGCAAGACGATGGCGCCATTGGTCGGGCCGGACGCGTTGGTCATGCGTTCGAATTCCAGGCTGGTGAACACGTTGGCCAGCCGGCCGTAGCCGTATTGTGAAATCCGGCGCGCGTCGAACAAGTCGAAGCCCGTCGCCAAGATGATGTTGCCGACCTCAACCGTGATCACTTCATCCTGTTGATCGAAGTCGATCGCTTCCGTCGGGCAGAATTTCTGGCACGCCTTGCACTTCCCCTTGAGGAAGTAGGTGCAGTTCGGCATGTCGACCACCGGATACTTGGGCACGGCCTGCGGAAACGGGGTGTATACAGCCTTTCGGTGCGCCAGACCCGCTTCGTATACCGTGTCGATGACGATCTTCGGGCACTTCTCCTGGCAGATGCCGCATCCGGTACACAGATCGACGTTCACATAGCGCGCCTTCTTCCGGATCGTCGCCGTGAAATTCCCGACGTACCCGTCCACCTTTTCGACCTCACTCCACGTGAGCAGGGTGATGTTGGGGTGCGACCCGACCGACACCATGCGTGGCGTCAGGATGCACGCTGCGCAGTCGAGAGTCGGGAAGGTCTTGTCGTATTGGGCCATGTGCCCGCCGATCGACGGCTCCCGCTCGACCAGGTACACCCGGTGCCCGGCATCGGCCAACTCGAGCGCGGCCTGAATGCCGGCAATTCCGCCGCCCACCACCAGTGTGGCGGGGTGAATGGGAACCTACAGCGGCTCGAGCGGCTCGTTGTCCAGGACTCGCTGGACAGCCCCGGACACGACCGCCTTGGACTTCGCGGTCGCAGCGGCCTTGTCGGTGTGCACCCAGGAAACCTGCTCCCGAATGGAGGCCAGCTCGCAGAGGTAGGGATTGAGCCCGGCCCGTTTGCAGGCGGTGCGGAAGGTCCCCTCATGCAGGTGCGGCGAGCACGCGGCCACCACCACCCGGGTGAGGCCGAACTCCTGGATGTCTTTCTCGATCAGCTCCTGCCCCAGGCTGGAGCACATGAACTTGTAGTCCCGCGCGATGACGACTCCGCTGCCGTGGAGTTTCGCTTGGGCCCAAGCCCGCACATCCGCCACATCAACCGTGCCGGCGATGTTGGTGCCGCAATGGCAAACGTAGACGCCGACCCGCTCCCCCCCGTTCGGATGGGAATCCGGCTGGATCGATTGCTCGGTCGTCATGGCTCGACCTCCTCGTGCCCCGGCATTACCGGCATGGGGAGTCCTTCCTTCTTCTTGCGGCGCTTGGGTTTGGTGTCCGCATCGACGGGCGGTGGTTCCACCCCGATCCGGCCTAGGGCCTCGCGGGCGCTCACCATCTCCCGCCCGAACCCAAGGGCCTTGGCCTCGCAGCCCAGGGCCAAGCCGATGAGTTGGGTGAAGAACAGGATCGGGATCCGGTACCGGGTTCCGAAGTGCTTGTTGGTCGCCTGTTGATACGCGTCGAGGTTGAGCTGGCACATCGGGCACACGGTGGCGATCACGTCCGCCTTGAATTGATCCGCGGCGTGGAGCAGCCGTCGGATGAGCTCGTACGCCGTCTCGGGCCCGATCTGGGTCATGTGCCCGCCGCAACAATGCGTCTTGAGTGGGAAGTCGATGACTTCCGCGTCGAGAGCCGTGAGGAGCGCGTCCAGCTCTGTGGGATACTCGTGGTCGGACATCCGGTTGTCGTAGTCCGGTCGGGCCAGCATGCACCCAACGTATGGAGCGACGCGGAGCCCCCGGAGCGGCCTGGTGACCTTGGCTTTCACCGCGTCGAGACCGACGTCGTGCACGATCACGTCCAGGAGGTGGCGGATGGCAAGCGACCCGGGCTCGTAGCTCAGGCCGCCGGCGCCGAGCGCCTCGTTCACCTTCTCGTCCATGGCCGGGTCGGTCCGGAGATAGTGATCGGCCTTGGCCAAATTGAGGTAGCAGGCGCTGCAGGGCGCCACGACCGTCTGCGAGCCGTTGGCCTGTGTGGCAGCCAAGGCGAGGTTCCGGCCGATCAGTGCGTACGCCGGCGTCCGGGAGATGCTCAGGTATTCGGTGGCGCCGCAACAGTTCCAATCGTCGATTTCCTGGAACTCCAGGCCGAGGGCGTTCGCGATAGCGGAGAGCGAGTCGGCATAGGCACTGGCGCTCACCTCCATCGAGCAGCCGGGATAGAGGAGGTACGCCGTCATGGTGTCGCCTCCAATTCCTTGGCGCGGTCGAGGATCCGCGTCAGCTGCGCGACCCCTGCAATGCGTTTCGGCTTCATCTTCAGTCGCTTCTTGGTGAGCATGCCGAGTCCCATCGTGGCCATGCCGGGCATTCTGAGCGGGAAGTGCTTGAGGTAGTGCCGCGTCGCGAGTCCGAATTCATGGCTGCGGCCGTAGCTCTCGACCATATCGACAAACGTCTGTGAGAAGTCGGGCGCGGTCGAGTCCTGAAACTGCTCCGCGTCGATAGCCAGACGCTTCAAGGCGTACATGATGTCGGTGATGTGAATGTCCTGCGGGCAGCGCACGACGCAGGTGTAGCAGGACACGCAGATCCACGGCGTGTTGCTCTGCAGGACCCGCTCGCGCATTCCCGCGCGGATCATGGCGAAGAGCGCCCGCGGGCTGTGGTCCATGTCCGCGGCCGAAGGGCAGGACCCGCCGCAGGTGCCGCATTGGATGCACATCTCCAGGTTCGACTCGCCGGGAGCGGCTCGGCTTACCTCCGTGAGAAATCCGAGGTGCTGCGTCCCGGCCTCGGGCGCGGGAACGATCTGAATGGTCACCGGATGCCCTCCAAGGCGAACCACGCGCCGGAATCCGTGCAGGATCCCCGCGCGTGGCACCGCGGCTCAAGGTGTGGGCGGATGCGCTGAAAGCGATCGTTGTCCGGTGCAGGGCGTGCGGAGACGGGTCCGGGAAGGACCCGGCGAACGCGAAGCCCCGTGGGGCAACTGCCCCCCGGACGCCTGCTGAGAGGGCCATACGGCCCGGTCGGAATCACCTGCACTCCCCCACTGGCGGGGGCCTGATTCGGGGTGTGCAGGCAACCTAATTCCCATATTGTGAAATCATTCACAATCGGGGCGTAAAGTTTTCACGAGCGGGGAAATCAGACCATGAAAGTAGGAATGCTGCGCGGCCCCAGGCCTCGCGCGGAATGTATGGAACCGCGCGAGCGTTCGACTCGTATGGTTCCAAGTCCCACTCGACCATTACGCGCATTCGTCCCTCCTCGCCACCGAGGTCCCGCATGGCGTCACCCCTGCTCCGTCTTCTTGCCACCGTGGTCGCCGGCTCGGCCCTGAGCGGGACCGCAGCTGCGGCCGTTGCGCAATCAGGTACCCTGGTCGTCGTCAACAAGGCCGCGAGCACCGCCTCGGTCATCGACGTGGCCTCGGGCAGCACCCTCGCGGTCCTGCCGACCGGACGCGGTCCGCACGAAGTCGCAATCACGCGGGACGGCGGGACGGCGGTCGTCACCGATTACGGCGACCGAGTGGGCAACAACACCCTCACGATCATCGACGTGCCCGGGCTTCGGGTTGCGCGTACCGTCGACCTGGGAGAATACCGCCGGCCGCACGGCATCGCGTTCCTGCCGGGCGATAGCCTCGTCGCGGTGACCTCCGAGGAGGCTCAGGCCGTTGTCCTGATGCGGGTAGCTGATGGCACCATCGTGAAGACGCTCTCCACCGGGCAGGGCGGCTCCCACATGCTGGCGGTCACGGGCGATGGAAGCACGATCTTTACCGGCAACATCCGCGACGGGACCGTCTCACAGTTGGATGTCGCGACCGGCCGGCGCACCGGGCTGTTCCAGACGCCGCCCCAACCCGAGGCGATCACCGTCACCACCGACGGACGCGAGGTGTGGGTGGGGAGCAACTCGGAAGGCACCGTCAGCGTGGTTGACGTCGCGACCGGAAGCGTTGATACGCCGCTGGATGGGTTTCGCTGGCCCTATCGCATTCTCATCACGCCGGACAACCGCCACGTCTTGATTCCCGATTTCCGCGCACACGAACTTCGGATCGTCGATCGTGCGGCACGCGCGGTCATCGACGTCATGCGATTCGACGGCGCGGGGCCGCAAGGCATCACGCTGAGCCATGACGGCAAGACCATCTACCATGCGATGAGCCTCGAGGACCGCATCGCCGTGATCGATCTCGAGAGCCGGAGTGTGATTCGATCTATCGCTACGGGTCGGGGGCCCGATGGCGTCGCGTATACCGATCAAGTGATCCGGTAGTCCTCGCGGCTGGTGCCGTCGGTCGGGCCGAGCTTGCGTCGCCCGATCAATTCCGACAAGGTTCCCTGCCTATGGACCAGTCACCGCGCCGAACCGAGAATCGCCGCATCCGCCGCGAGAAGAGAACCATCTCGATCATGATCGGGATGTACTGCCGCGCGCATCACGACGCGGCCGGCGGCGGCCTCTGCGCCCAGTGCGATGCGCTCCACGCCTACGCCATGCAGCGCATCGACAAGTGTCCCTTCTGCCTGGCCAAGCCGACCTGCGCCGACTGCCCGATCCACTGCTACAAGCCCGACAGGCGGGATGAGGTCCGGCTCGTGATGCGCTACGCCGGGCCGCGGATGCTGAAGCGGCATCCGGTGCTGGCCATCCTCCACACCATCGACGGCTTTCGCAAAGTCGAGCCGACCCGCCCGCCGCGAGCCCACCCGAGGGCCACCGCCTGAACGCCGGTTGGACCCGGGACCTTCCCTTCCCCCGGCCCAACGGGTAGCTTCTTCCCCCGCACACCCCCTATCGGACTCGGCTTCCGAGGACGCGAGTCCACCGAATCCGGCAGATGGCCGATCTGCCTAACCCTCAGGAGGATCTACATGCGCTTGAAAGTATCCCTCACCGGCGTCGTACTCGCCACCGCGCTGCTCGTTCTGCCGGCAGCAGTCCAGGCACAGGCGGCCCCGGCACCGTCGAATCACTACGTCACGGTCACCAAGTTCAGCGCTCCATTTAATGCTGAGGGCCAGAAGGTGTGGTGGTGGATCGATTCCGTCATGGTTCCCAGCGCCAAGATGAACCCGAACGTTGTCCACTATAGCGTGGGAGGCCACAACTGGGGCAGCAGCGCCGGCGACATCGTCATAATCGCCGAGTATGCCAACTGGAATGCCATCGACGCCGACTGCGCCGCGTGTATCGAGTGGTTCGAGAAGCGCCAGCCGGCCGAGGGAACGCCGGAGCGGACGGCGTGGGATGAGGCCCAGGCCGCCTTCTTCAAACACTACTTTGGGCATTCGGACGAGATTTACGCCGTGCTCGACAGCCGATCCAAGTAGTCGCGTGGGCCGAGCCGACCGGCTCGTGTCTCAGCCAGTGGCGAAGGGCGCCCAGTCAGGGCGCCCTTCGTCGCTTCACTCATTCAACTCACACCCTCGATCGGAGCACCCCTAGCGGAACCGCTCCGATGTTTCTCTCGCACCGTCTTCGCAAATTGGCCATGTGCGCTGCTCGCCGGTCCGCGGATTCGTGCCGAGCACCCGACGGTCGCGCGGGATCCGGGAGTCTTCCGACGCCTGGTAGGCGAGGAGGGCGGTGAGCGTCGCGTTATTCCTCAGATCGTCCCAGGCGATCTTGTCGATGGTGTCGCGGTTGGTGTGCCAGGTCGCGGAGCCGTAGTCGTAGTTGGTGGCCGTCAGGTTGAACGCCGGAGCGCCGGAACAGATGAACGCCGCGTAGTCGCTGCCACCACCGCCCGGATTGCCGGGCATGCTGAGATCGATGTTCCCCACCATCGACTGGGGTAGGCGCGAGAGCCACCGGGCGAAGAACTCGCCGGCCCCCGTCAGGCCCTGCATCGCGATGGCCCTGACCCGCCCGGTGCCGTTGTCCTGGTTGAGCGCGAGTTGGAGTCCGTCGACCACCTCCGGATGATCGTGGGCGAACGCACGGGAGCCGTTGAGCCCCTGCTCCTCGCTGCTCCAGAGCCCCATGATGATGGTGCGCTTGGGATTGGGATACGCGGTCTGGAGGATCCGCATCGCTTCCAGCATCACGACGCTGCCCGTGCCGTTGTCGGTGGTGCCGGACGCCCCGTCCCAGGAATCGTAATGCGCCGAGAGCAGTACGTACTCGTCGGGCAGGGCGGTGCCCGGAATCGTACCGATCACATTGAAGACGGGCACCTCGCCCAGGTCCTCCGCATCGGCGCGGGCCCGGAGGCGGGGGCCTTGGTTGTTCTCGGTGAGCCGATACACCAGGCCGTAGTCCTCGCAGCTCAGGTCGAAGGCCGCGACCCGGTGGCTCATCGCCCCTCCTCTCGGGAAGGCGTGGGCGAGCGAGAAGATCCGGTCGATGCCCCAGGCGCCGGTCCAGTAGTTGGTGAGGAACCCGATCGCGCCGGCTTGTTCCAGCGCGTCGACGATCGCCTGCCGCTCGAGCCCAATGGCCTCGATTCTGGCGCCCCATGCCTCCTGGGACGCCCGCCGGGCCTGGTTGAAGACCGAGTCCGCCCCCGGAACACCGTATTCCTTCCATGACGATGCGGCACGGCAACTCGCCTCGGCGGGCGAGAGCAGCACGAACTTACCCCGCGCGTTGGGAAGCCATGCCCGAAACGCATCCGGCCCATCCACCTGAGGTAGCATCACCACCCCACCCGTCTTTTCACCTTTGGTGGCCGGACTCCACGCGAGCATCATCCCTTCGAGCGAGCGCACCCGCGGGGCGATGAGATCCACATGCGACACACCGCGTCGCCAGCCGCGCCATGTGCCATACTGTTCTTTCCTGGCCTCGATGCCCCAGCCCTGAAGCGTCGCCACCGCCCAATCGACCGCCGCCTGCTGCTCCGGCGCGCCCGTGAGCCGCGGCCCGATCGAATCGAACAGCGTCTGTGCCAGGTCGTAGAGCTCGGAATGCTCCATGCCCTGGCTCCAGATGGCCTTGATGATCGGATCCTCGGTCGGGAAATCCTGCGCCATGGCAGGCGAGCAGGCGAAGATTCCCGAGACGAAGAAGATTGCCGAACCAAATGTCAGGCGGACGAGCTTGGGATGCATCGTATCCTCAAAAGCGCACCGTGAAGAAATCATGATCGACTACCGGAACACGTGCCAATGCTCCGGCTCAAGCTGAGAATAGGCTTCGCCAGGCTGGACGTCCAGATGCTCCTGCCAATCACGCGGTCAGCCCTTGCGGGCGGTCCGGGGGAACATGCATTCTACGGAGGAAAGGCGGCCATATGACGGACGACCGCGTGATCCGATTGCTCGAGGAAGTCCGCGACCTCCAGCGCGAGCACCTGGGACACTATAAGGAAGCGCTCCGGAACCAAGCGGAATCGATCCGCATGCAGCGTGAGTTGAGCGAGGCAGCGAAAAGCAGGCTCCGCATCGTCTCCGTGCTCATTGCGATCGTCGTCGTACTCCTCATCGTCTCGGCCTGGGGCGTGTT
>DATHRW010000363.1:0-1665 GCA_035464955.1 Gemmatimonadales bacterium | reverse complement strand
CCCCCCTTGGACGCGCGCTAGCGGAGCAGCATCAGTGTGTGGGTGCCCGGGAGACCCTTCAGCTCGGTGTCGAATGGTGCGCCGAACGTCAGCTCGGGCGCATCGCCGAGCAGCATTCTGACGGTGTCGGAGATCAGCGTCTCCCCCCCGCGAGCCGCCGCTGCGATGCGTGCCGCCTTGTTGACAGCCACGCCCAGATAGTCATCCCCTGTTAGGACAGCGTCGCCAACGTGGAGCCCGATCCGCGCTCGGATGTCTGACTCGTCCTCGGCGGATTGGAATGCTTCCTGAATCTCACGAGCAGCCGAGACCGCCGCACGTGTCGAGTTGAAAGCCACCATCGCACCGTCGCCAAGGGTCTTGACCACGACACCGCCGTGGCGACCAGCGATCTTGTCGATCATCCGGTCGTGATGCCGGACCACTGACGACCACGCCTCATCCCCGAGTCTTACCGCCAGCTTCGTCGAGTCCTCGATGTCTGTGAACATCAGGGTCACCGTGCCCTGTGGCACCGCCGATCGAAGCCTGGATCCGGACTCATCGTCCAGGGCCTGGACCAGATCTTCGAGTGTGGTGGTCATGCGCACCCCGACATTGTCGAAGTTGTCCGCAGAAACTGAGTTATGCAGCTGGGCGATGCGCCACGTCCCGTCCTCCATGACGAACACCAGGGTCGTGCGAAACGGGAAGTTACCGTGACCCGTGAAGGCGACGTCCGAACGAACCAGCGCCCAGCCGGTTGTGCCGTTCTCGTGGGCGTCAATCTCGGCAATCTCAACGGATACGACACCAAGGTTCTTCGCGATCTCAGCCCAGTGGCGGGAGACTGCGATTGCGACGTCCCGCCCCACCCAGAACTCCTCATTGTCAGTACCGAGATAGGTGGCAGCGGCGGATCTGGAGTAGAGGTTGGCAAGGGTCGCGGTGTCGTTCTGAGCCAGAGCATTCATCCAGCGGCGGCACACGGCCTGGAGCTCTGGTGACTCTCTAACTGGCACGTCGTTCATTCTGCCAAATGAGTCCAGAGCCACTGAGGGAGGGCGGCGCTGCCGCCTCCGTTGCCGGATCGTCATAAGGTCGTTGTTGGTCCGTTGTGCGTCCCACCCACCCTAAGCTCCGCCGCCAGCCGAAGTTGCCGGTGAGTCACCCGGCCGGCACCGGACAAGCCCGGTCGCCCTTCGGCTGGCGGCTGCTCCATGGCGGACGCACCTCCTGGCCCGAACGGGTCATTCGGCACTATCCGCACCGCCTCTCCCCTCTCAGGCTAATCCTCCACGGGCTTGTCCACTCGAACGACTTGGGGTGACGCGGCCGACCGCGTGGGGAAACGTTCGGCCGGTGCGAGGCAATCCCCAAGGAGGATCCCATGGGCCACCGTAAGTTCGTGTTACTGCTGTGCTTGGCGCTGCTAACCGCGTCCCTGACGCTCGCCGGCTCAGTCGTTGCGAAGAGCGATGTCCTCACCGCCAACGGCTGGTATGAGGAGGAGGAGATCTACTACCTGCTCCTCGGCATGGAGGAGGGCGTCACCCAGCGCGGCGGTAACGACCTCTACATCATCGGCGGGGACCGTGCCTATCAGGCCAACGTCGCCGAGTTCATCCCAGGCGAGGCAGGCTACACGCCGCACTGGAACGTCAACGTTGGCCACACGGCAGCAGG
>DATHRW010000362.1:0-9198 GCA_035464955.1 Gemmatimonadales bacterium | reverse complement strand
TGACGAGAATCAATCCGCCCGCGAACACGATCGCAAACACCACGATACCCACGACGCCGACGAGTACTTCGAGTCTCATCCCGACCTCCGGGTGGCCGCTGCCAACGCAAGGATGGATGGCACCCAGAGACCGACGAAGATCCCGGCGTCCTTTTCCACGAAGAACCACAGCACTACAGAGAATACGAAGGAAATGAAGGCCGCAACCAAGAACAGCGTGAGTGGCCAGTTGGTGGTTCGCATCGATTGATCCCCGCTGGTGGTACCAACCCTTCGGCGTGCAACAGTAGGCTGCGTCTCGCCGTGGGTCGGCGTGCTTCCTGCCCTACTGCAACCCAATGTAGTCGGCAGGATAAGTAAGTACTAACCCTGTTGCATGGCGGCGGAACATGGCCCGTGAGGTGTTCCCCGACCCTTCCGAGCCGACCGCGAGCGACCTGTCCTTAGTTCCCTCCTCACTTCATCGCTTTCGGATCCCAGGTCTTGGCATGCGGCTGGTAGACGGTCTTCTCGGCCCAGCCTTCGCGGCGGATCCACTCTTCGAGCGAAGTCAGCGAGACCTCCGGAAAGGTCCGGCCAAGTGCCGGAATGTCGGCCTGATAGCCATGCTGATTGAACCACTTGTACATGAGTGCCACGTCCGGGCCGGCGCTGACCCGAAGGAGGAGGAGGGGAATCCGGGTGAACTTGACCGGCCGGCCCATGACCCGGCCGAACGTGGCGGCGACTTCGAGGTTGGTCACCTCATCGCCCGCGATCTCGTAGGCCTGGCCCAGCATTTCGTCGCCGCGTTCGAACACGGCCGCGGCGAACGCCCCGATGTCATCCACCGCAATCAGTTGATAGGGCTTGTCCGCACGGACCCCGTCGAGCAAGCGACCCTTGAGGATCCCCTTCTCGACCTGCGGCATGTAGTAGTTCTCCATGAACGAGACCGGGCGGAGGATCGTCGCCGGCAGATTCAGCTTTCGGATGTACTGCTCCAGCACCCACTTGGTCTCGAAATGGGGAACGCCCGAACTTCGCTCGGCGCCACCCACCGATGAGTACACAAAATGCGTTACCCCGGCCTGCTTCGCCGCTTCCGCCAGCGTCCGTCCCTGGCGGACCTCACCGTCCGGGCCCGCGGTCCACCATTCCTGCAGACTGAAGACGCCGTACGCACCATCGACGGCCCGCGCAACTGAGGTGGGGTCGTCGAGGTCTCCGCGGACAACCTCCGCCCCGCGCTCGGCCAGCGCACGCGCGGCCGGTCTGTCGGGGTTTCGGGTCAAGGCCCGGACCGTCCAGCCACGCTCGAGCAGACGGCGCGCCGTGGCGCCGCCCTGCCGACCAGTGGCGCCGGCGACCAGCACCGGGCCTCGATTCTGATTCAATAGTGCGCTCCGTGATGGGCTGACAGCTATCAGCTATCGGCTATCGGCTATCCGAAGACTTAGCTGTTAGCTGTTAGCTGTTAGCTGTTAGCTGTTAGCTGTTAGCTGTTAGCTGTTAGCTGTTAGCTGTTAGCTCACATCGCCGGTGCCGGCGCATCGGTGTTCCAGATATCGCTGATGCAGAGCCATGAGCCATCGGCCTGGCGCTCGTAGATGGCATGCCACTTCCCGGACATGCTCGTCAGCTGGTCCTCGGCCGGGCCGATGTCGAACGTGTAGGTGCCTCGGGCATAGGCCAGATTCCCCTGGCCGTCGATCAGCTGGGGCATGAGCGTGAGCTTGGTGACCGCCGGCAGGGTCTTGGCGGATGCCAAGATGGCATCCTTTCCTTGATACATGGGCTCATTGGGCGGCATCCGGACCGCATCGTCGGCGTAGTAGGTAAGGTAGGTCGTCCAGTCCTGGGCAGTCACGGTCGGGCCGTAGTTGTCCAGCATGCCGCGGATGGTTGCCATGTCCTGCTCGCTCAGCGCGGCGGGCGCGGCCGGAGCCTCAGCGGCCGGTTGGCATGCGGCCACGGTCAGCCCGAGGGCAAGGGTCACGAGGAGACTGCGCGGGGACATAGGAACCTCCTGGAGGGTTACGGGTATTGGCTATTGGCTAGGCGCAATCTACGCGGGGGTGCCGATTACGCCACCACCGAGAGCGACTCTTCGGGTTACCGAAATCGACTCCCTACTCCCCTCTTCTACGCCATCCACCCCGCGATCTTGTACCCCGCTCCCGCCACGACGGCCGTCAGCACGAATCCCCACACCATGTCGACCACGGCCACGATCGGCGGGAAGCCCCTGAGCGTCGCCAGGTTGGTCAGGTCGTAGGTGGCATAGGCGATCATGCCGAAGAGCCCGCCGAGCAGCACGGCGTACCGGAAGGACGCACGCTCGAGCGCGGGGAGGACGGCAAACAGGAGAACGCCGCCCACAAAGATCAGATAGAACAGGAGTGCCGCACCCCAGCGCACATCGGGACGGAGCAGGTCTCCGAGATGCCGCTGGTAGAAGCCCTTGGCCAGGACGCCCAACCACACCATGTCGATGGCCAGGAACACGACGAGGGTTGCGAAGTAGAGCTTGACGAATGCGGCGATGGTCATTGGACGTCCTCGGTCGAATGGGAATCGGACAACGTCATGCTGGCTTCGGCCGCGGATGCTTCACCGTTGCGCCAAGCGCTAAGCGCGCGCACGACCGAATGGTCGCGCGCGCGCTTAGTGACATGTGTCCGCCGTTAGCGCGCCGCGACCTGGAGTTGCGTCAGGGTCTCCGGCGCCGCGTTCGCCTCGGTGGACTTGAGGTACGCATGCGGATCGTGCATGATCGCGCCCTCGGGGAGGTAGCGATAGAGCGGCCCCAATTCGGACACGATCCGATTCTGATAGAACGTGGGCAGCTGATCGGAGTCTCCGTCCATGAACCGGCGCACCGTTATGTCGCTCTGCAGCAGCTGCCGGATCCCGGTGTGATAGCGAATCCGGCCGTTCCCTTCGGACGATAAGGCCCGTACCAGGTTCATCCAGCGCGACGTGAACGCTTTGGTCGCAACGAAGCGCCGCGCGTTGGCTCGGGCGGTGAAGGAATACTTGGTCACATCGACCACGTGATCGTAGAATTCGGGCCACTTGTAGTGGAGCGGCCGCACGTTCATCGCATGGTTGTTATTGAGGAACGTGAACGGAAACGGCACGACTCTGCCGGCACGCTGGTACTCGAGATTGAGCGGCGCCGCTCGACCGAACGCGGACAGGAGCGAGTATGCCGGGAACGCGCCTGGCGCCAGGTCGAGGAAGCGCTTGGTGAGCTCGAACGGCTCGGCGCCCTCATCCGAATCCATCCCCATCACGAAGTTGGTCTGCACGTACGGGATGTACCGCAGGACCATGTTGATGTGCTCGGCGACTTGGGTGACCTTCTCCATTCCGGTGCGCCGAGTCTTGGACTTGTTCCCCAGGTCGTACCACGACTCGATCCCCGGCAGCATGGCGCCGAACCCGTTCTTCTTGAGCCGTGCCAAATGAGGCTCAGAGAGGAGCGAGAGGCTGCTCTCGGCGACGTGCCGCATGCGGCCTGGCGGAACGGCGGCCTCGATCGCGTCCATGTAGTCGTCGAATCGCACCCCGAAGTTCGGGTCGTGCCAGCCCACGATGGGGCGCTTGAACTTGGTCAGGAGAAACCGCAGATCGGCCTGCAGTTGCTCGAAGCCGAGGGGCTGATACGGCACCGTGGAGTCGATACAGAAGCTGCAGGTGTAAGGGCAACCGAGGCTGCCGATCATCGGGACGATCTTGATCGTCGGGGCTTTCTTGAGCGTCGCGTCGACGAACTTCCAGCGCTCTTCGAGTCCGGGCAACACGGCCGGCTGGTTATGAGCAGACAGCCAGCGTCCATAGGGGCGGTGCGGGGCATGATCTCGCAGCACCTCATCGACCGTGGCCTGGTCGGTGAAGCCCAACACGTAGTCGAAGTACTTCCGGGCATCCTCTGGATAGCACCGTGCGTGCGGGCCACCAAGCACGGTGACGGCGCCGCGTTGCCGGAACAGATTGCTCAGGGCGTATGCCAGGAACGCCGATTGCGTGAACGCACCGATGAACACCAGGTCGAGATCGGCTGGCAGCTCGGACACCAGGTCTTCCATCCCGGTGTAACAGACAAAATGGACCTCGGCCCCGGCCTCTTCGCACCACACGCCGAGCACCTGGGGCATGATGCTCGCCAGGTTTGCGTTCATCACGCGGCCATACAGCGATGGATTGGGACTTTTCGTGACCAGGTCGATGATGCCGACGCGAAGCTGCTTCATGACGCCTTTCTATGGAAAAAGGAGAGCGGCGCACCTTGCGTGCGTCACCACACCCATCCACACGATGTTCCAGCGAGCATTGGGACGGCGAATCCCTGCTCTGCAGGGCGCCGGGAGAGCGGTACAGCTCCTCGGGATCGGAAGGTCTCGAAAGATAAGGCTGGGTGCGGTACCCGGCCAGTCTGGTCCCGCGGAGGTCACAAAAGAGCACGCGGCCGGCACTACTTCTCGAGCGTCTCCTTCAAGAAGGCGACGGTGCGGGCCCATGCCTCCTGGCTGGCCCGAAGGTTGGCTCCGTTACGCTCCTGCTGAGCCCGTAGGAATCCGTGTCCGGCTCCGTCGTAAGTAATTGCTTCATAAGACTTTCCCAGGCTCACCATCGCTTGTCTGGTAGGGGCGATATCGGCGTTGACCCGGGCATCATCCCCGCCGTAGTTGCCCAGCACCCGGGCATGGACTCGGGCCAGCGCTTCCGGGCCGGGTGAGCTCCCGTAGAACACCACCGCCGCCTCGAGATCCGGAAACGTGGTCGCGAAACTGAAGCTCCGCCGGCCGCCCCAGCAGAAGCCGATGCTTCCTACGCGGCCGGTGGCCGCAGGCAGCGAGGTGCCGTAGATGGCGGCGGCCTCGAGGCGCCGCGCAACCTCATCATTGCCCAGGCTTCGGATCAGCCGGACCGCACCCTGACGGTCGACCGACTCGCTGCCGCCACCATCCGGTCCCTTGCCACTCAACAAGTCGGGCGCCACGGCGACGAACCCCTCTGCCGCCAGCTGGTCAGCAACACCTCGCACCCAATCGGTGAGCCCGTAGATCTCGTGGATCACGATGACGACGGGTGCCGGGTCGGGGCGCTCGGGGTATACCACCCAGGCCGTCACACTATCGCCGCTTCCCGCATCGTAGCGCACCCATTCGCCGTGCCGGGGAGAAGCATCGAGCCTCACCTTGGCGCCCGCTTCATCGGCGGGGAGGTCTAGCTGGGCCGCGCTCGGAGTTGGAGCCGCAATGAGGGCCAAGGTGGCGGCGAGGGCGGCGAAGGATCTCAGGAAAAGTGGCATGATGAGTTTCCGGTCAAAGGCAAAGGGAGAGATAGCTGCAAGGCCGAGTGCTATCAGCTATCAGCTATCGGTCCGTCGGGTCGGCGTTGCAGAGAGTGATAGCAGCTAGCTGGTGGCGTTGTAGTGATCCTTCCCTCCGTCCACCGGTTAGCTGCTAGTTGCCCACTCGCAAAACCGCCGCCCCCCTGACCCGGCCGGCCCTGAGGTTCTCCAGCGCCTGCTGGGCCGCGGAAAGGGGATACGGTTCCGTCTCCGTGCGGACGGGGACCTGCGGTGCGAGCGCCAGGAACTCCTCGCCGTCCCTCCGGGTCAGGTTGGCCACCGACCGCACCACGCGCTCGCCCCATAGGATCTCGTAGGGGAAGGACGGGATGTCGCTCATGTGGATTCCCGCGCAGACGACGGTGCCGCCCTTGGCTACGGCACGCAGGGCCACCGGCACGAGCCCGCCGACCGGGGCAAATAGGATCGCGGCATCGAGCGGCTGGGGCGGCGACGTGTCGGAACCGCCGGCCCATTCGGCACCCAGCTCCCCGGCAAACAGCTGAGCTTCGATATCTCCCGGGCGGGTGAACGCGAACACGCGGCGCTGCTGGTGCCGTGCCACCTGGGCCACGATGTGCGCCGCCGCACCGAAGCCGTAGAGTCCCAGCCGCTCCGCATCGCCGGCCGCGACCAGTGACCGATACCCGATCAAGCCGGCACAGAGAAGCGGCGCCACCTCGACATCGGAAAGCCCCTCCCCAATCGGGAAGCAAAACCGCTCGTCCGCCACAGCGAACTCCGCGTACCCGCCATCGACGTGGTAGCCGGTGAACCGTGCGGCGTCACAGAGGTTCTCGCGGCCGGTCTCACAGTAGCGGCAGCTGTCGCAGGTCCAACCGAGCCAGGGAACGCCGACCCGCTGTCCCACGGCAAAGCGCGCCACACCCGCCCCGACCGCCGCGACCCGACCCACGATCTCGTGGCCGAGTATCAACGGGATCTTAGGCTCAGTGAGGTCGCCGTCGAGCACGTGAAGATCGGTGCGGCAGACGCCGCACGCGTGGACCGCGATGAGCACCTGATGGGCTTGCGGCTCCGGCCGGGGCACCTCGGCCTCACGCAACGGGCGCCCCGGGCCGTCGAACAGCATGGCGCGCATGGGTTCAAGATGGCGGAAAGGCGGAAAGGCGGGAAGGCGGACCGAAAACCGATCGATCACTACTTCCCGCCTTCCCCTCCTACCGCCCTACCAACTGCTATTCATGCTTCTCGTTGTGTTCCATCTCATGCTCCGCGGCCTTGTCATGATCCATGTCATGATCCTTGGCGTGATCCATGGCATGATGGCCGGGGAAGTTCGCATCGTGCATGACCTCTTCGGCCTGCATCACGTGCCGCTCGGTGTGGTACGCCAGGAAGGCGAGCCATTGCTCCCCATCCATCATGCCGAAGGCGGGGTGCGGCAACACGTGACCGTGTACGTCGGCTCCACTCTTGGCGAACTCGATGAGGGCCTTCCGGTTGGCGTCGAAGGCCTCGCGCCATGCCGCGGGCGTCGCCCACCGGCCGGATGGCGTGACCTGCGCAGGCGCTTGGAACTTGGCGCTGCGGTCGCGCATGATGGCCGCGATCTGGGTGACGGGCATCTGGGCCTTCTCAGAGAGACTAGTCGTTGATTCGTTGAAGGGACCCTTCAACGCCTCGAGGATGCCTTGCTCCGTAACCAAGATGTGCTCCGCCACCTCGCCGAGGGACCAGCGATCCGGCGCCGGCTTCCAGTTCCACTCCTCAGCGGTGTGATGCTCGCTCATATGCATGAGCTTCATCGTGGTCATCTTCAACGATTCGAGAATCGGCTCCCGCTCGGCCGGGGTCAGGGCCTGGCCTTGAAGCAGTGCAGGCACCAGGACCAGCACAGCGATCGAGAAAATGCGTCGCATCATGTGCTCAACCTCTACAAAAGGGTGGGTGATAGCACAGAAAAATACTCGGACGGTTGGCTCCCGGATAGGAAGTTCTACGATGAGGACGACGCTCGGGTTTCCGATCGAGGCCCGCACAACATGGCCGCCACCCCTGGCCCCGTTAGAATACGGGCGCCCAACGGGAGAGATTGTGTTTCGACTGCTCAAACGGACGGTTCTGATACTCACAGGGCTGGGAGGCGGCTCCCTGTACGCGCAGGATGCCGTTCCCCCGGGGCCGAGCGGCGCCATCGAGGTCGAGGTGCGGCGGGCCTCCACCCGCCTGGCCCTGGCTGATGCGACGGTGCGGCTCGAGGGTACCCTATCGATCTCGGTTACCGATGCTGCCGGACGCGCCGTGCTCCGGAACATCGCCCCGGGCATCTACGCGCTCCGGGTGACCGCCATCGGCTTCCGCCCCTTCGCGGTGTCGGACGTGGTCGTGAGCAGCGGCAAGACGCACACCGTGTCGGTCGAGCTCTGGCCCAGCCCGATCGAGGTGGAAGAGCTGAGCACTGCGACCTATTTCCAACCGGCGCCGGATGCAACCGGACGGACCGACGTCTTCGGCGCCGAGGAGGCCCGGCGCGCCCCGGGGGTCCAAGAGGATGTGGTACGAGCGGTGGCGCTCTTTCCGGGCGTCGCCGTGACGACCGCGGGGCGGAATGATCTCGTGGTCCGTGGTGGCGCGCCGTTCGAGAATCTCTTTCTGATCGACAACATCGAAGTTCCTAACATCAACCACTTTGGCTCCCAGGGCTCGACCGGCGGGCCGCTCTCCCTTATCAACATCGACTTCGTCCGATCGGTCAGCTTTTCGAGCGGAGGCTTCGGCGCGCAATACGGCGACCGGACCTCGGCCGTCACCAACATCTCCTTACGCGATGGAAGCCGGGAGCGGGTGTCCGGAGAACTCAACCTATCGGCCACCGGATTCGGCTTGATTGGCGAGGGACCGCTCGGGCGCAGCGGATCGTTCCTCCTCAGCGCCCGACGTAGTTATCTGGATCTGATCTTCAAGGCGGCCGGCTTCAGCTTCGTCCCGGCCTATTGGGACTTTCAACTCAAGGCCACCCGGCAAGTGGGCCAAAACGGCACCCTGTCGTTTCTCACCATCGGCGCCCTCAACGACATCAGCTTCATCAACGACGACGCCGAGGATCGCTTCGACAACAGCCGGATCTTGGCGCCGGAGCAGCGGCAATACTTCTCGGGGCTCACCTACCAACAGGCCTTCGCGCAGGGCTACCTGGCCCTCACACTGGGCCGCACTTTCACCCGCTTCCGGACGGTCCAGCGCGACTCGCTCGATCCGCCACAGGTCGTGTTCCGGAGCTTCTCCACCGAGGGAGAGAACAGTCTCCGCGCTGACCTGTTGCTCGAGCTGACGCCGCACCTCACCATGGCGTTCGGGAACGTGGCCAAGTACGCGAGCGCCTTGGATTACGACATCATTCTACCCGGCGAGTGGCGCCGCGATGATGTCGGCGCACCGCGGCCGCTTCGGGTCGACACGAGCTTCACCGCATTCCGGAACGCCACCTATGCCCAGGGCACCTGGCGGCAGAACCGCTGGACCGTAACGGCGGGCCTGCGAGCGGACTACTACGATTTTCTGCGCGGCTCCTTCCGCCTCGCCGAGCGGATGGGCGTGGCATACCGAGTGGGACGCAACTCCGAGCTCAGGGTGAACCGAGGCCGTTACTATCAGGCTCCTTCCTACATTTGGTTGCTCGGCGATCCTCAAAACATCGAGACCCTCGAGCCCATCCATGCGACCCACACCGGGCTGGGCTTCGAGCAACTGCTGCGGCCGGACCTTCGGTTCCAAATCGAGGGATACCACAAGACCTACCGCGACTACCCGGCCAGGATATTCCGGCCTCAGGCCGTGTTGGCTCCGTCCGGATTCGAAGATGTGACCAACGACATTCCCTTTGGACTCGAGCC